>NZ_JARANT010000015.1 GCF_029889805.1 Halorubrum sp. Boch-26
CACCAGCGTCGCTCTCGGCGCGCCCTCCACGGGCGTGACGGGCTGGTGACCGTCGGCCGCGGCGTCGTCGCCCGCGGCGTCGTCGTGCCCGCCGTCGGCGGCCACGCCGGCGGGGTCGTCGTCGGGCCCGCCGGTCGTGTCATCGCCGTGACCGACCGCGCCGTCGCCGTGGCCGCCGGGGAGCCCGACGCCGGCGAAGTAGAACCGTTCGATCAGCCGCGCGACGTACGACAGCGTGAACAGCGTGCTGACGAAGATCACGACGGCGATCCCGATTCCGGCCGGCCCGGCGCCGGCCATACTGGACTCGACCGCGCCGACGCCGATGTACCACTTCCCGAGGAAGCCGACCGACGGCGGGATCCCGACGAGCCCCAGGCCGAGTAAGGCGATCGCCCCGGCCGTGAACGGCGCCTCGCGCGCGGCGCTCGCGGCGTCCTCGATCCGACGGACGCCGTAGCCGAGCGCGAGGGTACCGATCCCGAGGAACAGCCCGAACTTCAGGAGGCCGTGCCCCACGAGGTGGACGATCCCGCCGAGCAGCGCGGTCTCGTTCGCCAACGCGATCGCGGCCCCGATCATCCCGAACTGCGCGACCGAGGAGTACGCGAACATCCGCTTGAGGTCGGACTGCATCGCGGCGAGCACCGACCCGGCGAGGATCGACGTCCCGGAGACGACGAGCATCGCCGTCGTGATCGCGTCGTTCGCGGCGAGGAAGTCGACGGTGAAGACGGTGTAGGTCACCCGAATCAGCGCGTACGCGCTCGTCGTCGACACGAGCGCGGCCACGACCGCCGTGACGGCGTCCGGCGCGCGCTGGTAGGCGTCCGGCTGCCAGGTGTGAACCGGGAATAACGCGATCTTCAGCGCGAGCCCGGCGACTATCAGCGCGTAGCTCGCCTGTATCAGCGGGTCGCCGTACCCCGCCTGCGCGACGATCTGTTCCTGCATGTCGAGCATGTTCAGCGTCCCGGTCGCGAGGAACGCGTAGCCGACGCCGACGAGGTACAGCGAGGCACCGACGGTTCCGACCACGAGGTACTTCAGCGAGGCGTACGCGCTCGCGCCCGAGCGGTCGGCCGCGATGAGCGCGTACGTCGTGATCCCGACGATCTCGAGGAAGACGAACATGTTGAACAGGTCGCCCGTGAGCGCCATCCCCGAGAGCCCCCCGACCAAGAGGAGGTACGCGCTGTAAAAGGAGTTCCCGCGCGGGCCGGCCACCCGCGAGAACGCGAGCGTCGCCAGCGAGACGACCGCGATCAGCGCGAGCACCGCGGCCGACAGCTCGTCGGCCACGAGCTCGATCCCGATCGGCGGCTGATACGTGCCGAGCGCGTGGGTGAACCGTCCACCGAGCGCGACCTCGACCCCGATCGCGGTCGCGATACCGACGACGGCCGTCGTCGCGACCGCGGCGATCGGCCAGCCGACGTCGTCGTATCGCAGCCCGAGCGCGATCGGGAGGGTCGCCGCCACGATCGGAACCGCGACCGTCAGCGGCAGGAGCACGTCAGTCATCGCTCGCACCCCCGTCCGTCGCGGCGTCGTTGCCGGCGGCGGACGCGGTCGCACCCGTCGCGTCGCCGGCGGGCGTATCCGCGTCGCGCTCGACCGTCGGTCCGGTCGGAAGCGCCCCCTCGTCGCGCATCAGATCGCGGAGCGTGTCGGTCCGGAGCGTCCCGTACTCGTCGTAGATCCGGATGCAGAGCGCGAGCCCCACGGCCGTGAGGCTCACGCCGACGACGATGGCGGTGAGCACGATCACGTGCGGGAGCGGGCTGACGAACGTCACGGTCTCAGCCTCCCCGGAGTGGACGATCGGGATCGCGCCGCCCTCGACGTACGCCGAGGCGATGAACAGCAGGAAGATCGCCGTCTGGAACAGGTTGAGTCCGATGACCTTCTTCACGAGGTGAGGGTTGGCTATCATCATGTAGAGCCCCACACAGAGCAGCAGCGCGAACGCGACGTAGGCGTGCCGCGTCGCGAGGACGTCGAGCGCTCCCGCGGACGCGACGCCGGCGGCGACGTCGGTAGCGTCGATTCCGGCGTCCGCGACGCCCGTCATCGCTCACCTCCGTCGGCGACGGTGGTGCGACCCGCGTCCGGCGTGTCGGGCTCGTCGCGCTCCTCGTCGTCGCTCTCGGCGTCGTCGTCGCCGAAGCCGCCCTCGTCCGAGTTGAACCCGTTCGCGAGCAGGAAGAACAGTCCCATGAGCACGCCGCTCACGATGGCCGCGATGCCGAAGATCTCGACGCTCTCTAACCCGTACTTCACCGGGATCGGCAGCAGGTCGTACTGGAGGAACGCGCCGCCGCGTGCCACCGGTACAAGCCCGATACCCGCGAACGCCAGCGCCCCGCCGACCGCGAGCGCGACGACGACGGTGTTGGCGAGCCAGTCGCGGGTCGCCTCGATCCCGAATGCGAACGCGATCATGAACACGACCGCGGCCATGATCGCGCCGCCCTGGAACCCGCCACCGGGCGAGCCGCTACCGTGAAAGGTGATGAACAGGCCGTAGGTGAACGCGAACGGCGCCACGATCTTCACGGTGGGCATGATCACCTGACTCTCCGTGTACGGCGTGCCCTGACGCCGTTCGGAGTCGAGCTGCACGGACCGGGAGCGCGTCCGGTGAGGCGGAGCGCCCTCGGCGTCGCCGTCGTCCTCGGGGCGGGCGTCGCTCATGCGAACACCTCCCGGTGGAGCACGATGAGTGCCGCGATCCCGCCGGCGAAGACGACGACCGCCTCGCCGAAGGTGTCGAACCCGCGGAACGCCGCCAGCACGGCCATCACCGTGTTCTCGACCCCGGTCTGTGCGTACGACTCGCTGAGGTACCACTGGCTCACGTCCGGGTTCGACCACACCGGCGCGTCGGGCGAGCCGACCGCCGGCACGTCGCCCATCGTGAGCAGCAATCCGCCGAACAGCAGCCCGACCGCGCCGACGGCCGGGAGGTTCACCGACTCGAAGGCGACATCGTGGTCGATCCGGGTCGTCTTCGCGAGGGTCAAGACGAGTAGGACGGTGGTCACGCCGGCTGAGATCGCCGCCTCCGTCAGCGCCACGTCCGGCGCGCGGTAGAACGTGTACAGCGCGGCCATCCCGAGGCTGTACGCGCCGAACACGATGACCGCCGCGAGCACGTCGCGAGCGAGGGCCGTCGCGAGCGCTGTCAACACCACGAACGCCAGCAGACTCGCCTCGATGGCGGTGATCTGGGCGACGATCGGCGCTGCCAGAGTGGACCCCGTCATCGCCGATCGTCCCCCTCGGTCCACGGCACGATCCCCTCCTCGAAGGCCGCCCGAGAGATCGCGTGGGCGGCCGTCGGGTTCGTCACGAAGATGAAGAACAACAGCAGCACCGTCTTGAAACCGGCGCCCTCCAGACCGATGGCCAGCGCCACGGCGGCGAGTCCGAAACCCGCGCCGAGCGTGTCCGCCTGGGAGGCGGTGTGCGCGCGCGAGTACACATCGGGCAGCCGGAGCACGCCGGTCATCGAGACGAGGCTGAAGAACAGCCCGAGCAGGGTGAACGCGACGATCAGCCAGACGCGGAGCGTCCCGACCGCGTCCATCACAGCACACCACCCCGCTCGACCGTGAACTTCGAGATGGCGATCGCCATCAGGAAGTTCAACAGCGCGTACACGAGTGCGATGTCAAGGAACGTCGGCTCCGAGAGCGCCGCGGCCAGAAGCGCGAGGATGACGACGGTGTTCGTCCCGAGGACGTTCACCGCGAGAACTCGGTCTTGCATCGTCGGGCCCTTCACCGCACGGTACAGCATGCCGATCGCGAGCACGGTGAATCCGGCGGCCGCGAGAAGCAGGAAGTCGCCGACCGTGTAGCCGGCGGCGACCGTGGCATCGACGAGCGTCACTCGTCGGTCACCCCTTCGTCCCCGGCGTTCGTCTCGTCGCCGTCGGCGGTCGCCGCAGCCTCATCGGGTGGCGCCCCCGTCTCGTCGCCGGGAGTCGCACCGCCGTCCGCAGCGGCGATGGGTAGCTCTTCGGTGGCGTCAGGACCCTGCAGAACCGCGTAGTCCTCACGTTCACGCGGCGTAGGTAGGCGCGCCGCCGAGCGCCCGTAGTAGACGAAGCGCGTCCACCGCTCCAGCGAGCCGTCGAACAGCCCCTCGCGTGCCCACGGCACCAGCGAGTGGACGTACAGGTTGCTGTCGCGCGCACGGACCGTCAGCGTTCCCGGCGTCAGCGTGATCGAGTTCGCGAGCGTCATCAGCGGGAGCCCGCTTCCCACGATCACGCGGACGCGGTTCAGCGTCGGGTCGATCGGGAGCCGCGGGTCGAGTATCACGCGAGCGACCACCAGATTCGCCACGACGATCTCGTACAGCAGGACGGGGACGTAGATCGCGCCGCGGACCAGCCGCTGTGGCGTCCGCGGGACGCCCGGGTCGGCGTCGAAGCTGATCTGAGAGAGGGTGATCGAGACGATGACCGCGGTGGCGACGCCAGTCACCCAGTCGAACCAGTAGAGCGGGTCGCCGAGGACGAAATAAAAGGCGAGAGAGAGCCCGAACATCGCCGCGAACCGCACGCCCGTCGCCTCGCTCCGGAGCCGCTCCCGCCGGGTCGGTCGACCGACCGGCGCCGTCCGAACGGCCAGCGGCGTGTTCGAGAGCGCGAACTCCAGCGGCTGGAGCAACGCCGTGTTGCCGACCGGCGTGTACTCGGGGTCGAGCACCACCGTGTCGGCGCCCTGGTCCTCGGCGTACTCGGCGATCACGTCGACGTAGTCGTCCGGGCCGAACAGGTACTCGTCGGCGCCGATCAGCGTCGAGACGACGGTCACGCCGTCGCCCGTGTCGCCGTCGGCGTCGTCGAGGTCCGCCTCGGCCCACGCGACCACCCGTTCGAGGACGCGCCGGGCCTCGGCGGTTCGGTCACCGGAGCCCGGGTCACCGTCGCGCCACGAGGCGATTTCCACGAAGTGGACCACGGAGAACTCGCCGTCGACTGCGGCCTCGACGACGTGTGCGACGGTCGCACGGAGCGTCGGTGACGGTTCGACGGGGACGACGACCGTCGGTCGCCGTTCCGCGCCGGCCGCATCGGTTTCGGCCGCACCGGCGTCGTCCGTGACGGCCCCGTTTGCGTCGTCGGTGTCAGTCACCCACCACACCTCCGACGGGTCCGGAGTCGACCGTCTCTGGGCATATGGGTATCACTACCGGGATCCTTTCCCTACCGCCTCAAAACAGTTTGTATCCCAGTCGATATCGGCGGACCGGCCGCGGTGGCGGCGACGAGCGGCGACGGTCAGGAGTCCGCTTCTCGCCCCAGTACGACTGCGAGTCGGTCGGCGATCCGCCCGGCGACGCGATCTTTCGAGCCGGCCGCCTCCTCCGGCTCGGTCCCCTCGGCACCCACGAGGAGGACGCGCGTCTCGTCGTCGCCCATCACGCTCGCGTCGTTGGCGACGACAAAGGCGAGATCGACGCGGTCGCGGATCCCCTCGGCCTCCGCGACCATCCCGTCGTCGTCGCCAGACGTCTCGGCCTTGAACCCGACGATCGGCAGGTCCGGATACGCCTCTCGCACCGAGTCGATGAGCTTCGGCGTGGGGCGGAGGTCGACGGAGAGCGGCGATCCCGACCGGATCTTCTGGTCGACGGCGTCGGCGGTGAAGTCGGAGATGGCCGCCGCGGAGACCAGCGCGTCCGCCGTGGCCGCGGCCCGTCGACACGCCGCCATCATCTCGTCTGCGGTCTCGACGGCGACGACGTCGGCGTAGGGTGCGTCCGAACCGTCTTGCACGAGCGTCACCTTCGCGCCGCGAACGTAGAGCGCGCGGGCGACCGCCCGGCCGGTCTTCCCCGACGCCCGGTTCGTCAGGATGCGGATCGGGTCGATGCGCTCCTTCGTCGCGCCCGCGGTGACAACGACGTGCGCGCCCGAGAGCGACTGGGGGGTCGTCGCGCGGGCGACCTCCGTGACGATCTCCGCCTCGGCCGCGATCTTCGCCTTCCCCTCCTCGATTCGGGGGTCCGCGAACGTCACGCCCCACGCCTCCAGCCGGTCGAGCGCCTCCAGCACGCCGGGGTGGTCGTACATCGGTTCGTGCATCGCCGGGGCCATCACGACCGGTACGTCCGCCCCGAGCGCCGTCGTCGCGCAGGTCGTCACGGGCGTGTCGTCCACGGCGGCCGCGATCTTCCCGGCCGTGTTCGCGGTCGCCGGCGCGAGTAGGAGCACGTCGGCCCAGCCCTCGCGGCCGCACAGCTCCACGTGTTCCACGCTCCCGGTGATCTCGGTGACGACGGGCTCGTCGGTCGCGAAGTCGACCGCCCACGGGTGGACGATGTTCGTCGCCGCCGGAGACATGACGGCGCGCACGCTCGCCCCCTGTCGGCGCAGCTCGTGGGCGAGTTCGACGACCTTCACCGCCGCGATGCTCCCCGAGACGCCGAGCGCGACGTTGACCCCCTGTAGCATTACCTGAACGGTCGGCCCGGGGAGATTTATAACATCCCGTTGCGGCCCTCACCCGAGTCGGGTCGGCGCCGAGAGCGCGGTCGCCCCGAATCAGGAGCCGTTCGGTTGCCCGCCTTCCCGCGGTGCGGGGAAGTCGGCGGCGGACAACAGCGCGTTCACCGGCCCGGCCTCCAACGCGCCCAACACCGCCGCGGCCGCCCCGGCGACAAGGACCGCACCGGCCCGCTCGTTGGCGTTCTCCACGGTGAGGTCGTCGGTATCGGCTGCGTACGTCCGCACCTCCTCGACCGCGGCCGAGATGATATCGGCCTGGGCGTCGCGCAGTTCCCCCTGCGCGTCCTCCCGGGAGAGGTTCCCCTCCTCGACACGCGTTCCGATCTCCTCTCGGGCCGCCTGAATCTCCGCCTGCACGTCGAGCGCGACCGTCGCGCGCGCCGCCTCACTGTCTCCGGGTCCGCTCCCGGAACCCTCGTCGCCGGCCCCGCCATCCTCGCCGCCGTCAGTCTGTCCGGCGGCGTCGCCATCTGATCCGGCGAGGTCGCCGCAGCCGGCGAGCCCGAGCGTCGATCCCGTCGCCGCCGCCGCTAACACGCGTCGTCGCGGTGTGTCAATCACGCCCGGGGCTCGGTTCTCGGGCCACTTGGCGATTCCGTCAGGCGCCGACGGAGACGCGTCACGCGGGGCGTGCTGCTCGTCCCCCGGTCGGCGACCCGCTTGCCGTCCGCCTCTCAGTTCGTCCCGGCGAATTCGGATCGGCTCAGATCCCGAACGTCGCGCGCAGCATGTCCCGCGTGCCCGGACCGAGGCCCACGGCCAGCACGGTGATAAGCAGCATCAGCGTGTAGCGCGGCGACTCCTCGAACATCTCGCCGTTGAACACCCAGACGACGAACGTCGCGGCCGCGAGCTTCACGAGGAGGAACGGCCACGCGTCGCCGGTGACGGCGAGGATCGAGTCCGGGAGGAGCCGAGCGGTCCAGTCGACGATCAGCGCGTTGACGACGTGTTTCGGCACGAGGTTCGCCGTCCCGGTCAGGGCCGGCATCCAGTTGAGTCCGATCACGTTGGCGACGCCGTCGATCGCGTGCCCCCAGATGATGACGATCCCCGCCGCGCCCGTCCCCTGCCGGACCGTCGGTTCGTACGCGGTCGCGAGCTTCCACGTGACCGCGGCCGAGACGGTCGCGATGACGAGCGTGAGTCCGAGCACCTGCGGATAGAACTCGACGTAGTCGGTCGCGCCGGCGAGATACGAGAGGTACCCGACCGAGGCCGCGAGGGCGAGCGTCCCCATCGCGAACAGCGGTCGGGCGTAGTCGTCGACGATCTCTCGGTTCTCCAGCGCGTACGCCGCGAGGACGCAGCCGAGGGTGACGCCGAACGCCGTGAAGTAGATGAACGGGCTGATCAGCAGCGCGCTCGCGGGGAACGATATCAGCGGCTCGGTGCCGGCGCGGACCGCGGCGACGCCCGAGTCCTCGACGGTGCGGAGCGCGCCGCCGAGCAGCATGAACGGGAACAGCGCGTAGAAGAATCGCAGTTCGTTGCCGATGTCCAACCGGCGGAGCAGGAAGACCACGCCGATCAGCATTCCGAGCAGGACGACCACGTAGCTCACCGTGGAGACGGTGGTGTACCCCGGGAACGCGACGACCTCGCCCGCGTCGATGGCCGCCTGACACGCCGTCGAGCCGCCGAGCAGCTCCGTGCCGCCGGCGTCCCGAACGGCGCACTGCGCCCCCCGACCGTCGGCGACGACCGGTCCCCAGAAGTACCGCCAGAGGAAGCGGTCGTACACGGCCCGTGGGAAGACGGCCGATCCGATCGCGAGCAGGAGCGCGATCCCGCCGACGACCGCCGCCCACGCCCGCTCCGGCGACTCCCTCACCCGTTCGGCGACCCGAGTACTCATGATACCCGTTCGGCGAGTGCCCGAGTTGAGCGTTCCGGTCCCGACTCGTCGCGTCAGACTGCGCTCAGATCGGCGGGCCGTCGGCCTCGAAATCGCTGCCGAGTATGATCATCGTCTGGGAACGGGAGAAGCCCTCTATCTCCGCGATCTCATCGAACATCAGTTCGCGGAGGTTATCGGTGTCGGCGGCGACGACGCGCAGTATCACGTCCCACTCGCCGGTCGTCAGGTGGATTTCACTGACGCCGTCGATGTCGCGGAGCCGTTCGAGCGCGTCCTCTTCGCGTCCCTGCTCGACGCGGAGCCCGACGAACGCGCTGACCCCGTATCCGACCGCCTTGGGGTCGACCTCGGCGTGGTACCCCTGAATGACGCCGGCCTCCTCCATCCGTCCCACCCTGTCGTGGACGGTCGCGCTCGACATGTCGATCCGACGCGCGACCTCCGAGAACGGCGTCCGGGCGTCCTCCTGGAGGATTCTGAGAATTGCGCGGTCCGTCTCGTCGATTTCCATGAGTGTGCTAGGTCGGGGGTGGACTTTGCAGTTCCGGCGTAGTAGGGCGCTACCCGTCGTATTCTTAACACCTCCCGGCTGCGTCTCGCCCGACATCGGCCCATCCGGCTACGTCTCGTCCTGCGCCGCGAACGAACCGTCCCGGATGGCGGCCTCCGCGGCCGCGAGTGCCTCGTCGGCGTCGAACGCGTCGACGATCTCTCGCAACTCCTCGGGAGGCGCGTCCGCGAGATCCCGCGCGTGATCCGTGATGTTCGGTACCGCCCGGATCAGGTTATCGATGATCGGCACGTCCGCGGTCCGTGGCGACCGGCTCCCGGGGTTGAGGTCGATCACAATCTCCGTCTTCCCCATCGAATCGAGCGCCGCGGCGCGGTCGCCGTCCTCCAGCGGGACGACCACGACATCCGCCGACTCGATCCCGTCGGCGTCGACGACGCCGCGGGCGTGTGACAGCCCGGGGATCTCGCCGTCGCCGGTCAGCCCTTTCACCTCATCGGCGCCGTGCTCGCGGAGGTGGTCGGCGATACGTCCGACGCGCTCGGCGGTGTGATTGAAGAGGTTCACCTCGATATCGGCGTCGACCGTTTCGGCGAGTTCGACCGTCTCCGTGGGGGCGAGGGCCGCGACGTTCCCGTTCACCGAGATCACCGGGTGCTCGGCCGCGAGCAGCGTCGCCGCGGCGGCGCGCGCGGCGCGGTCCGCGCTCGGGAGCGTCCGTTCGCCGAGGAGGTAGTCGAAGGCCTCGCCGCGCCCCTGCGCGATGAGCCCCTGCTTCGAGGTGATCCCCTCCTCGACGCCCGCCTCGATGCGGTGGCGCGTCACGAGCGAGGCGTACCGCGGGTGGTCCTCCGAGACCTCCGTCTCCGTCATACCCGAGCGAGGCGACGCGCCGATTAAAGTGAACCGTTCGCGGTCGTCGCGTGTGACTCCGGCACCCATTCGCACAAGCGTTAACATACGTCACTACGTAGCGTCGAGCGGGATGGAACAGACTGGCAAGTACACCGTCGTGAGAGCGTGCAACGACCACGGGGCGGTCACCCTCCGTGAATACCCCCGCAACGGGACGCTGTACGTCGTCGAGTACGACGACCCCGACGTGGAAGCCGAGCTTTCGTCGCTCGACGCCGGGTCGGTCGTCGAGCTCGATCTCCGGCGCGCGGGCCGCCGAGGCAACGCGTGGTGCGCGGAGTCGGCCCGCCCGGTCGATCCGGCGTAGCGTGCCTCCGGCCCGCCCGGTCGATCCGGCGTAGCGTGCCTCCGGTCCGCCCGTCTCGCCGTCCCCGTTTTGGGCCCGCTCAGGCGACGCCGATCCGCTCGCGGTACGTCCCGTACTCCGCCTCGAACACCGCCATGATCTCGCCCATCGTCGCGTACGCCTTCACCGCGGCGACGATCGCCGGCATCACGTTCTCGCCGGCGTCGACCGCGTCGCGGAGGTCGTCTAAGGCCGCGTCGACCGCGTCGTCGTCGCGCTCCGCCTTCACCGACTCCAGTCGGTCGAGCTGGCGCTCCCGGGTCGTCTCGTCGACGCGGAGCAGGTCGGGCTCCGTGTCCGCCTCGACCTGATAGGCGTTGACGCCGACCACGGTCTCCTCGCCCTCGTCGACCCGCTCCTGGTACTCGTAGGACGCCTGCTGGATCTCGCGGTGGAAGTACCCCTGCTCGATCCCGCGGAGCACGCCGTCCCGGACCGAGCCGTCGCCCATCTCTCGGATCTCCTCGATGTACGCCGTCGCCTCGGCCTCGACCTCGTCCGTGAGCGCCTCCACCGCGAACGACCCCCCGAGGGGGTCGACGATGTCGGCCGCGCCCGACTCCTCGGCGATGATCTGCTGGGTGCGGAGCGCGACCCGGACGGCCTGCTCGGAGGGGAGCGCCAGCGCCTCGTCGAAGGAGTTGGTGTGGAGGCTCTGGGTGCCGCCGAGCACGCCCGCCAGCGCCTGAAGCGTGACGCGGACGACGTTGTTCAGCGGTTGCTGGGCCGTCAGCGACTGCCCCGCCGTCTGGGTGTGGAACTTCAGCTGCTTCGAGGCGTCGGCCTCGGCGTCGTACCACTCGTCCATGATACGCGCGTAGATTCGGCGGGCGGCGCGGAACTTCGCCACCTCCTCGAAGACGGAGTTGTGCGAGTTGAAAAAGAAGGAGAGCTGCGGCGCGAACGCGTCGACGTCGAGCCCGCGGTCGAGACACGCCTCGACGTACGCGAACCCGTCGGCGAGCGTGAACGCGAGCTCCTGGACCGCGGTCGAGCCGGCCTCGCGGATGTGGTACCCCGACACCGAGATGGGCTTGAACTTGGGCGTCTCCGCGACCGCGAACTCGATGGTGTCGGTCACGAGGTCGAGTGAGGGCTCCGGCGGGATCACCCACTCCTTCTGCGCGATGAACTCCTTGAGCATGTCGTTCTGGAGGGTCCCTCGAAGCTCATCGCGCGGCACGCCCTGCTGGTCCGCGATGGCGACGTACATCGCGTAGATCACGGGCGCGGTGGGGTTGATCGTGAAGGAGGTGGACACCTCGCTCACGTCGATGCCGTCGAACAGTACTTCCATATCGCGGAGCGTGTCGACGGCGACCCCCTCCTTGCCGACCTCGCCCAGGGACATGGGGTCGTCGGAGTCGAGCCCCATCAGCGACGGCATGTCGAAGGCGGTCGAGAGCCCGGTCTGCCCCTCGTCGATCAGGTAGTGGAAGCGCTCGTTCGTCTCCTCGGCGGTGCCGAAGCCGGCGAACTGCCGCATCGTCCACGTCCGCCCGCGGTGCATCGTCGGGTAGACGCCGCGGGTGTACGGCTCCTCGCCGGGGAAGCCGAGGTCCTCGCCGTAGTCGAGGTCGGCCACGTCGGCGGGGGTGTATAAGCGATCGACCTCACGGTTCGACACCGTGGCGAAGCGGTCGCGGCGCTCGCCGTGCCGGTCGAGGGTCGGATCGAGCGTCTCCGCCTCCCACTCGGCGTGGGCCTCGCGGATCTCGGAGAGCTCCTCGTCGTCGTACATGCCGTCAGCTACCCACCGAACTCGTATAAACATTCATTATATTTTAAGGGGCGACCGGCGGATTCGCCGCCGCACCGAATCCGTACCGACTGTTATGTGGGCTCGGAATCAACCCTCGACCATGACCGACGACTCGGATCGACCGACTCCGCCCGAGGGATTACCCCCGAAGCTCGTCGACCAGCTGACGAACAGCACGCCGGAGGAGCTCCGGAAGGCGATCGTCCACGCGCAGGAGCTGCTGTACTACCACGAGGAGTCGGCGCTCCCGGTCGAGGCGGAGGCCGGCGACGACATCCTTCGGATGACCGAACACGACGGCTACACCGAGGTGGTGAAGCAGTACTCCTGTTCGGAGGGCTGCGACGACTGCCCGCACGGGCCGTACCTCTACCACGTCACCGAAGAGACCCTGCCCAACGGGACCCGCGAGACCCACTGGTCGTTCATCGGTCGAGTGAACGCGGACGGGGACTGACCGCGGGCGCCGGTCGCGCCGGCGGCGCCGGCGGGCCGATCACCCGCTCGGCGGGGACCCGCGGCGTCGAGGGGGACGGCTCACGGGTTTAACCCCCAGATCCCGGCCCGGATGAACACCAGCACCGGGATGATCTCCAGCCGCCCGATCCACATGTTGAAGAGGAACATCGCCTCCGCCACCGGCGACATCGACGGGCCGGTGATCCCGGACGAGAGGCCCACGTTGCCCTGGGCGCTGGCGACCTCGAACAGGGCGTCGGCGTAGCCGAACTCCGGGCCGGCGACGTTGACGAGCACGACGCTGGCGACCGCGAGCGCGACGAGCCACAGCAGGGTGACGATGGCGGCCTCGCTGAACTCCCGCTCCATCGTCTCGCGGTCCAGCGTGCGGTCCCCGATGCGCGCGGTGACGACGGCGTTGCTCGGGAGGAACACGCGGGAGAACTGCCAGACGATGCCGCGCGCGACGGTGTACGCTCTGACGATCTTGATGCCGCCGACGGTGGACCCGGCCGCGCCGCCGAGCACCATCGCGCCGACGACCACCACCTTCGCGCCGGCGACCCAGCGACCGATCGGGGCCGACTGGAAGCCGGTGGCGGTCATCGCGCTGATCCACTGGAACGTCGAGTCCCGGACCGCGTCGAGCCCGGCCCCGTCGAGGAGCGGGACCGGGAACGAGAGGAACGACTCCGTCGCGAACGCGCCGGAGGCCACCGGAACCGACGCGACGTTCTGCGCCGAGAGCGCGGCGACGCCGGCGGCGAGCAGCGCGAACAGCCACCGGGTCTGGAGGTCCCCCACCAGCTCGCGGAGGCTCCGGTCCCTGAGCACGACGTAGTGGACCGGGAACGCGATCGCGCCCAGGATCATGATCGGCAGCAGCACGGCCTCGACCAGCGGCGAGCCGTACGTCGCGATCGAGTTGTCCGTGACGGAGAACCCGCCCGTCGTCAGGCCGGTCATGGCGTGGTTGAGCGCCTGCCAAGCGGTCTCGCCGAGCGAGAGCGACTCGGCGTAGTCGCTTTCGCTCGCGCGGATCGCGGCGAACAGCGCCGCGAACGACAGGAGGGTGTAGCCGACCACGAGCTTCCAGACGGTCCGGACCGTCGAGACGACGCTCGGGTGGATCTTCCGCTCGCGGGCCTCGCTCCGGTAGAGCGCGTAGCTCCCGCTGCCGGGCCGCGAGAGGATGGAGACGGTGAGGACGATGACGCCGACGCCGCCGACCCACTGGATGAACGACCGCCACCACTGCACCGTCCGCGGCAGCGACGGCTCGTGGACCGCCATCGTCAGGCCGCTCCCGGTCCAGCCGCTCATGCTCTCGAAGAAGGCGTGCAGCGGGTCGCGGAAGTAGGCGAGACTGGAGAGGGTCGTCGTCCCGCCGACCCCGATCGGCTCCCACGAGGCCGTGTCCGCGGCGGCGGGGACGAACGCGTCCATGACGGCCGGCGGCGTCAGCCACGCCGTGAGGAACAGCGGGAGGGCGCCGAAGACGGCGACCATGAGCCACCCGCCGGCGGCGATCACCATCCCGTGTTTCATCTTCGGCTCCGGGGCGTCGGCGAACCGCCGGTTGGCGACGCCGCCGACGAGGGCGGTCGCGCCGCCCGCGACGAGGAAGCCGAGCGCGGCGTGGAACTCGCGGAACCCGAGCGCGACGAGCACGGTCACGGTCATCAGCCCGGCCTCCATCAGGAGGAGCGAGCCGACGTCGCGGGCGATGACGCCGAGGTCGCCCGGGATTCGGCCGCCGGTCCGTTCGGCCATCTCAGTCGCCGTCCTCCGGGTGCCCGAACACGTCCGTCACTTCCGGGGTCACGCCGTCCCCGGAGTACACCGTGAGCAGGTCGCCCGCCTCGATGCGCGTGTTCCCGCGCGGCGTTATCGGCGTCTCCTCCCCGTCCCGTTCGACGGCGACGATCAGGGTCTGCTCCCCGATCAGCTCCGCCTCGTCCGCCTCGCGCAGCGTCTTCCCCGCGATCGGCGCGTCGGGCCCCACGGTGATCTCGAACACCTCCGCCTCCTCGCCGATGTGCATGAAGTCGACGACTGAGGGACGGCTCACCGCCCGGTAGAGGTACTCGGCGATCAGGCTCTGCGGGTTCTGCATCGTGTTGACGCCGATCTGATCGAACACGTTCATGTGCTCGGGGTTGTGGACGACGGAGACGATGTTCGGGACCGACAGCTCCTGTGCCAGCAGACAGACCATGATGTTCGTCGCGTCCTGGTCCGTCGTCGAGATGAGGGCGTCCGCGCGCTCGGCGCCGGCGTCCTGCAGCGTCTCCTTCGAGGTCGCGTCGTCGTTGATGACGAGGCAGTCGTACCCCCGCGACGCCCGCTCCGCGCGCTCCTCGTCGCTCTCGATGACGACGACCTCGTTGCCGCTCTCGGTCGCGAGCTTGACGAGCGGCGTCCCGATGTCGCCCGCGCCCACGACGATCAGATACATGTGTCACCCGTTCAGAAGCGACCACCGAAAGCCTACCGCTCCGCGGCGAAACGCGGGGACGGGCCGCCCTCGGTTTCCGTCCTCAGCGATCGTCCTCGTCGCCCCGCCCTCAGCGCCCGCCGAACAGCCGCTCCCACAGCGACCGCGCGGACGGCCGCTCGGCGAGCAGCACCGGCGTGTCGAGGTTCTCGATCGTCTCGAACGCCAGCGACCCGCGGACGATCCGCGAGAGCAGCCCGCGCTCGGTCGCGCCGATGATGACGAGGCTGTACTCCTCGCCGACGCGGCCGATCGTCTCCTCGACGCCGCCCGTCTCGATCCGCAGGTCGGCGTCGCCCAGACCGTGGCCGTCGGCCCAGCCCGTGAGGAACTCCCGGCCGGACTCCTCCTCCCCCAGTTCGACGACGTACAGCAGGGAGACGTCGACGCCGACGGCGTCCCGGAGCGCCCTCGCGACCTCAGCGGAGAGGTCGGAGGAGGGGCCGCCGGCGGTCGGGACGAGCACGTCGGAGAGGTCCAGCCGCTGGCCGTCTAAGACGAGGAAGTCGCACGGGAGGTCGTGGGTGAGCTCGTCCAGCGACCCCTCGACGCGCCCGCCGGCGAACCGCGTCCCGCCGTAGCCCATCACGACGGTGTCGGCGTCGTTCGTTCTCGCGGCGTCGAACACCTCCTCAATCCCGCGGTGCGAGAGGATCGTCTTCGTCTCGATCGGCACGTAGAACGCCTCGGCGTCGGCGGCCGCGGCGGCCAGCAGCTCCTCGGATGACTCGTCGAGACCGGTGCGGTCCTCGGCGGCCTTCTCCAGCGACGTCTGGTCCGGGACCGTGACGATGTGCGTCGCGAGCACGCGACCGCCCTCGTGCCGTGCGATCGCGCCGGCAAGTGTGATGAGCGCGCTCTCCGTGTGCGGGTTCGACACCGCGACCATGACCGTCGGGCCCTCGTCTCGGGACCCGTTCGTCGTCTCGAACACGGTCCCTATGTCCTCGGTGGTCGTCCGTTCGCTCGTTCGTCTGTTTCGCTCATCGCTCCGTTCGCCTACTCCTCCGCCCGCTCGTCCGCTTCCGCCCGGTCGTCTGCTTCCGGCCGCCCCACCCCGCCGTCGCCTCGCGCCTCGGCGGTCGCGTCGTCCGCCTCAGGGGCGTCGACGTCGCCCGGGGCGTTCGACCGGGCGCCGCTCCCGAACAGCCGCGCTCGGATCCCCCGCTCGTCGCGCTTCTCGGCGAGCAGTACCGAGCACTCGACGTCCTCGAGAACCTGTAGCACGAGCGAGCCGCTCACCAGCCGCGAGAGCAGCCCTTTCTGGGTCGCGCCGATGATCAGCATCGTCACGTCCCGCGCTGCGCGCTCGATGGATTCCTCGATGTCGCCGCTCTCGACGCGGAGCGTCGCGTCCGCGAGGTCGTGCTCGGCGGCCCACCCCATGAGGAACCGCCGTCCGGCCGCCTCGTCGTCGGCGACGTGCAGCAGCGTGACCTCCCCGTCGAACTCGACCTGAAGCATCTTGGCGACCGCCCCGGACAGGTCCGAGGACGGGCCGCCGGCGGTCGGCACGAGGATCCGCGACGGGTCGAACCCGCGGTCGCGGAACACGAGGAAGTCGGAGGGCAGCGAGCGCGCCAGCTCGTCGACCGCCGTCTCCGCGCGGCCGGGCGCCCCGTGGGAGTCCTCCCCCCAGCCCATCACCGTCATATCCGCGCCGTACGTCCGGGCCGCGTCGAACACCTCTTCGAACACGCGGTGCGAGAGTACGACGTGCGTCTCCACGTCGACGCCGAACGTCTCGGCGTCGTCGCGGGCCTTGTTCAGCAGGTCGTGCGCCGCCGCGTGGGCGCCGCGGTCGCGGGCGGCCTCCAGCGACGTCTGGTCGGGCACGTTCGCGATGTTGACCGCGACGACCGTCCCGTCCCGCTGCTTGGCGATGGCCGACGCGAGCGTGATCAGGTGCTCCTCGGTCGCGGGGTTCGCGAGCGGCACCATCACGCGGTAGTCGTCGCCGCTCGGCTGGACCGACGTGGCCGCCGACACGGCGGCCTTGGGGAGCTCGTCGGAGCGGTCGAGGATCCACGCGCCCAGCACGCCCCGCGCCTCCACCTTGTTGCGGGCGTACAGCAGGTACCAGAGAACGGCGAAGGCGACGAGGCCGAACGAGATCAGGATGATCGTCGGCTCGATGTAGATGATCAGCGCGAACGACGACAGCGTTCCGATAATCGGGACGGCCGGGTAGAAGGGGACCTCGAAGTCCGGGTCGTACCCCTCGACCCCCGACTCGCGCATCACGATGAGCGCGAGGTTGAGCAGGCCGTAGACGATGAGGTGGAGCACGGATCCCATCGTCGACAGCGACTCCACGCCCCCGGCGACGAGGAACACGAGGATGAGCGCGCCGGTGAGCGCGATCGACTTGTACGGCGTGCCGAACCGCTCGTGGATCTCGTTGAGCTTCGGAGTGACGATCTTCTCGCGGCCCATCGCGAAGTTGATCCGGGACGACGAGAGGATCGACGCGTTCGCCGACGAGGCGGTCGCGAGCAGTCCGCCGATCAGTAACATTCCGGCGCCGAGGGCGCCCAGCGAGAAGCCGAAGATCGAGTAGTTACCGAACAGGAGGCGGGCGGCATCGACCACCGCGGTCTCGTTGTTCGCCACGAGCTCGTTCGGGACCGCCGCGAGCAACACCAGCAGGAACAGCGCGTAGACGACCGTGACGATCACGACCGAGCCGAGGACCGCGAGCGGGAGGTTCCGGCCCGGGTTCTTGATCTCCTCGGCGACCGAGGTGATCTGGACGAAGCCCAGATAGGAGACGAAGATGATCCCCGTCACCGGGAGTATCTCCGGCGTCGTCTCGGGCGTCGCGATCGGCCGCAGCGACTCCATGTCGGCGTTCAAGAGGCCCACGACGGTGAAGACGGCGAGGATTCCCAGAAGCGACATGACGATGACGATCTGGAGCCCGCCCGTCTCCTTCGCGCCGAAGTAGTTGACTGCGATAAAGAGGAGGGCGCCGGCGAGCCCGATCACCTGCGCGGCCTCCAGCGTCACCGGGCCGATCCCGACCGGTCCGAGCTCGACGAGCGCGTTGACGTACTCGCCGAAGCCGTACATGTAGAACGCGGAGGCGAACGCGAGGCCGAGCCAGTTCGCCCACCCCGCGATGGAGCCGAACATGGGTCCGAGCGCCCGGTTGACGTAGAAGTACGCGCCGCCCGATTTCGGCATCGCCGTCCCGAGCTCGGAGGCGGACAGCGCCGTGAACAGGGCGATGACGCCGCCGAGGACGAACGTGAACGCCGCGAGCGGACCGGCACGCGCGACCGCGGTGCCGGGGAGGACGAAGATGCCGGCCCCGATCATCGTGCCGATCCCGATCGTGAGTGCGGCGAGGGGACCGAGGTCCTTCGCCAGCTCCTCGTCGCTCATTCGGTGGATCCCTCGCGCGGGAGCGCGATCACGGGAACGTGCGACTTCGTCACGAGCTTCACAGAGAGGTCGCCCGAGAGGAACTGGACGAGCCGGTTCCCGCCCCGAGACTGGTAGGCGATAGCGGTCGCGTCGACCTCGTCGACCGCGTCGAAGATGGCGCCCACGACGTCCCGCGAGTAGGCGGTGTGCTCGCCGGCGTCGGGGAACACCGATCGGACCGCGTCGTACGACTCTGCCGCGAGCTCCTCGGACTGTTCGACGGGCGTCTTGTCCGGGACGCCCTCGCCCTTCTCGACGACGTGCAGCGCCGTGACCCGCTCCGGTCGATACGGTCCGAGCGCCTGCGCCGTCGCCATCGCGTCCTCCTCGTGAGCCACTGGCAGGAGAACGTGGTCGAGTAGGCCTCCTCCCTCCGGTTGGTCGGTGCTCGTCATACCCTCATTCATACTCTCGTCAGTTAAGAAGATACGCTCTGCACAACCGAGCAATCAGATGGTGTTACAAGCCGTCTTCGGCGCTGAAAACGCACCGCTTGTGGTTTTCGACCCCCTCTGTCACCGACTGTCCATCGCGGAGATGAACACCGCGAGCACCGGGACGATCTCCAGCCGGCCGATCCACATCAGGAACACCATCAGCAGCTTCGACGTGTCGGGGAAAAAGAGGTAGCTCCCGAACGGCCCGAGCCGACCGAACCCCGGGCCGATGTTCCCGATCGTCGCGAGCGACGCGCTCGTCGACTCCAGCATCGTCAGTTGGGTCCCGATCCGCGCGGCGTCGAGCGAGAGGAACACCGCCGAGAGCGCGAACAGCACGACGTACATCATCGTGAACGCCATGATGCCGCGGATGGCGTCCTCGTCGACGACGCTCCCGCTGAGGCGGATCGGTTGGACGACGTCCGGATGCGCCGTGGTGAACAGCTCGCGGCGGATCGCCTTCCCCACGATGAGCCACCGGACGATCTTCACTCCGCCGCCGGTCGACCCGGCGGATCCTCCGATGAACATCGTAAACAGAAGAAACACCTGCGCGTGGGTGTCCCACTGCGCGAAGTCGGCCGTCGCGAACCCGGTCGAGTTCAACAGCGACCCGACCTGGAAGGCCGCCTGCCGGAGCGAGTTCTCGGCGACTCCTTGGGTCGTCCCACCGAGTTCGAGCGGCGGGGCAGCACCGCCGAACAGGATCACGGCGAGCAGGGCGGTGATCACCGCGAGCGCGCCGGCGTACGTGCGGAACTCCGCGTTCTCCAGCATGACCTCGGCCTCGCCGCGTAGCACGTGCCAGAACAGCGCGAAGTTGACGCCGGCGACGAGCATAAACGGGATGATGACCCACTGGACGACTGCCGAGAACGCGCCGATGCTGTCGGCCTGCGGCGAGAATCCGCCGGTCGGGAGGGTGGAGAACCCGTGGGCCACGGCGTTATACAGGTCCATGTTCGGCGCCATTCCGAGAAGGTGAAGCGCGTACAGGAGCGCCACGAGCAGGACGGTGAAGCCGAAGTAGATCAGCCAGAGCGCTCGCGCCGTCTCCGCGATCTTCGGTGTGAGCTTCTGTAGTTCCGGGCCGGGGGCCTCCGACGCCATCAGCTGGGCGCCATTGACGGCGACTTCGGGCAGAATGGCGATCATTAGGACGATGATCCCCATGCCGCCGAGCCACTGCGTGAGCTGACGCCACATCAGCAGGGCGTGAGAGTGCCTGTCCGTACTGATCTCTCCGAGGACGGTCGCGCCCGTGGTGGTGAACCCGCTCATCGACTCGAACAGCGCGTTCACCGGAGTCGCGACGGTCGACGCCGTGCCGTGCCCGGCGAGCATGTAGGGAATGGTCCCGATGACCGCAGCTGCGAGCCACGCGAGCGAGACGAAAAGCAGCGCCTCTCGTGGCCCGAGGTCCGGGTCCGGATCCACCCGCTCTACCGCGATTCCGATCGCGGCGACGAGCGCCATCGAGGCGAGGAACACCCAGATATCTTCGCCGTACACGGCTGCCACGACCAGCGGCACCAGCATCGTGACGGCGAGGTACTTGATTCCGACCCCGAGAAGCCCCACGCTCGCCTTCCAGTTGACGCCCCAAGACATGTGTATTCGATCGCTATGGGGGTTGCTCGTTCGCTGTATTAAACTGTCGAAGGGACGACGCCGAGAGGCTGAAAGGGAGTCACGACATCCAGAACGCTTTCGTGAACAGCACGAGTACGGGAATGATCTCGATTCGTCCGATCCACATTAAGACGATCATCACGGCCCGAGTGCTCATCGAGAACGACGCGAACGTCCCGTACGGGCCCGCGTCGCCGAACGCGGGGCCGATGTTGAGGAACGTCGTCGCCGCGGCGCCGAGCGCCTCGAACTCGGTCACTCGGAGGTCTCCCCGTTCGGCGTCGACGACGATGAACACGGCGAGCAGGAAGAAGATGATGAGCGACAGGAGGAGGTACGCGTAGATGTCGCGGATCGCGCTCTCGTCGACCGACTTCCCCGAGACGCGGACCGGCCGAACCGCCTCCGGGTGGACGGCGGTGTAGAGGTTCCGGCGGAACGACTTCAGCGCGACCAGCCACCGGAGCGACTTAATCGAACAGGTGGTCGACCCGACCATCCCCCCGATGAACATTCCCATGAACAGCATGTGCTTCGCGGCGGGCGCCCACAGCACGTAGTCGGTGCTGGCGTACCCCGTCGTCGTCACGATCGACGCGACGTTGAAGACGGCGTGCCGTATCGTCCCCTCGGCGCCGAATGCGGTGCTGGGATCGAGGAACAGCCCGACGGCGACGATCGACGCGAGCGTCCCCATTGCGCCGAGATAGAAGTGGAACTCCTCGTTTTTCAACAGGCGCATCGGCTCCCCGTTGATGAAGAAGTAGATGAGCACGAAGCTCGTCGAACCGATCACCATGAACGGGACGACCGCCCACTGGATCACGGGATGGAACGCGCCGACGGAAAGCGGCTCCGGGGAGAACCCCGCCGTGGCGACCGACGTGAACGCGTGCGCGACCGCGTTGTACAGGTCCATCCGCGGGTCGACGGCGAGCCCGAGCAGGAAGTAGGTGATGACGGCGAGCCCCGTGAGCCCGAAGTAGGTCCCCCAGATGAGCTGCGCGGTCCGCGAGATCTTCGGCGTGAGCTTGTTGACGTCCTGCGTCTGCGACTCCGACTCCATCAGCTGCGCCCCGCCGACCCCGACCTCGGAGAGCACCGCGGTCGCTAAGATCAGAATGCCGAGCCCGCCGAGCCACTGGATCACCTGCCGCCACATCATGACCGAGCGCGAGTGGAGCGAGAAGTCGCGCAACACGGTCGCGCCCGTGGTCGTCAGCCCGCTCATCGACTCGAACATCGCGTTCACGGGATGCGCGACCGTCCCGACGCCCGCGACCACGAACGGGATCGCGCCGACCGCGGCGACGAGGAACCAGATCAGCGCCACCGCGAGGAACGCCTCGCGGGGCCCGAGGTTCTCCTCCGGGTCCTGCACCGACCGGAACGCCGCGCCGAGAGCGAGCGAGACCGCGATGGCCGCGACGAACGGGAGCGGCGACTCGCCGTAGTAGAGGGCGATCAGCAGCGGGAACGCGAGCGGAACCGGGAGGGCGGCAAGGACGTCGCCGGTGAGCCCCACGCTCGCCCGCCAACCGACCCGGATACCGGAGGTCACGAAACTTTCACGCCATCGAGGTGATCGCGCTCACGGACTCCGACTCCACGAACAGGATGACGTGATCGCCGGCCCGGAGCACGGTGTCGCCCCGCGGCGTGACGAGCTCGTCGTCCCGCGTGATCGCGCCGATGACGAACCGCGCGTCGCTGTCGGCGACGATCTCCGATATCGGCCGACCGGTGAGCCCGCACCCCTCGGTGAGTTCGAGCTCCAACACCTCCGCCTGGTCGTTCTCCAACACGGCGATGTTCTCCGCGACGCTCTCGTAGGTGAACCGCGTTATCTCCTCGGCGGTCACGGTCCGCGGGTTGATCGCGATGTCGATGCCGATCTCCTCGAAGACGGTGACGTAGTCCGGGCTGTCGACGACGGCGATCACCCGGTCGACGCCGAGCCGCTTGGCGAGCACGGAGATGAGCAGGTTCTTCTCGTCGGAGCGGAGCGCGGTGACGACGATATCGGCCTCGTCGACGTGCTCGCGCGAGAGGAACTCCGTGTCGGTGGCGTCGTGTTCCATCACGACGGTGTCCGGGAGGTTCTCCGCGAGCCAGCGCGCGCGATCGGGGTCCCGCTCTATCAGCCGCGGCCTGAAGTCGCGCTCTTCCAGCAGCCGCGCGGTCTGGTAGCCGATCTCGCTGCCGCCGACGACGACGATCTCGTCGGCGCGGCCGGGGGTCGTTTCCGGCGCGAGGTCGGTCGCGAACGCCTGGACGCTCTCGGGGCTCCCGATCACCACCGCGCGGTCGCCGGCCTCGATGCCCGTGTCCCCGCGCGGGATCGTCATCTCGCCGTCGCGGAACAGTCCGACGAAGGTGAGCGACTCGAACCGGTCCGCCTCCGAGACGGTCTGCCCGGCCACGGGGCTCTCTTCGGCGATCTCGAACTCGGCCATCTGGACAAGCCCGCTCGCGAACGGGTCGACGTCTATCGCCGCCGGGAGCCCGATCACGCGGACGATATTCTCCGCCGTTTGGAGGTCCGTACACACCATGAAGTCGACGCCGAAGGCCCCCTCGCTGCTCTCCCAGGTCCGGAGGTACTCGGTGCTCTTCACGCGGGCGATCGTGAACGCGTCGCCGAGCGTCTTCGCGGTGCCGCAGGCGACGAGGTTCGTCTGGTCGTTGTCGGTGCAGGCGATGACCATGTCCGCGCGGTCGACCTCCGCCGCCGTCTGGATGTCCGACGCCGTGCCGTCGCCGGCGATCGTGAGCACGTCGAGCTCGTACTTGAGCTGCTCCGCGCGGTCGGGGTCGACGTCGACGACGACGACCACGTGGTCCGACGCGAGGCTTGAAGCGATGCTCGTGCCGACCTCGCCGGCCCCGATGACGACCACATGCATGGACGCAACGAGTTACCGGACCCTCAAGTTCGTTACTATCGATGTCGACGCGGTCTCGGAGACGTCGCTCCGCGATCCCTCGCCGATACCGGCTTACGAGTCGCCGCCGAGTCCGCCTTCTCCCGCACCGCCGAACGACGAGGGCTCGGACCACGCGTCCCGTCCGGAGACGGTGCGCTGCGGGAACGGGATGGTGATGTCCTCCTCGTCGAACCGCACTTTGACCGCCTTCACGTAGTCGGCGCGCGCCTTCACGAAGTCGGCCCGGGACGGGTCGTCGATCCAGATCCGCGACTGCAGGCCGACGTACGAGTCGGCCAGCTCGGTCAGCCGGACCGACGGCGCCGGGTCGTCGAGGATGGCGTCGCTCTCTTCGGCCTCCTCGACGATTATCTCGGTCGCCTTCTCGACGTCGTCCCCGTAGTCGATTCCGAAGACGAACTTCAGGCGCAGCGTCTTCTTCGCGACCGGGTTCTTCACCACGTCGCTCGTCAGGGCGTGGTTCGGCACCGTGAGCAGCTCGTTGTCGAACGTGCGAACGCGAGTGACCCGGAGCGAGATGTCCTCGACGATCCCCGAGTTCCCCTGCCACTCGATCCAGTCGCCGATGCGAAACGGCCTGTCGGTGTAAATGAAGACGCCCGCGACGAAGTTCTTGATCACGTCTTGGAGCGCGAAGCCGATCGCGAGCGTCGCCGCGGCGGCGATGGTCGCCAGCGACCGCAGGAATCCCTGATACCCCGCCGCGCCGAACGCGACCGTGACGCCCCCGAACAGCACGAGGAACGCGACGATCTTCTGGAGCGGGCGCCGCGCGTGCTCGTCGAGCCCCTGTCTGTCGAACAGGCGTTCCATCAGCGACGTGATGACGGCCTTATAAATGACGTACGTCGCGACGACGACGACGAGGAAGATCGCGGCGTCGATAACGATACCGGTCAGCGGGCCGAGAAACGGTTCCAGCGTCCCCGCGACCGCGACGACCGAATTCGTACCGCCCGCGGCGCTCATCAGTGAAGCACCGCCGTGTTCCCGCGCGTCTCCACGAGCTCGGCGTCGACCGCGTCGGCCAGCTCGGCGGCGAGCTCGTCGGTCGTGGTCCCGCCCCGCGCCGCGCGGAGAAACTTGGCCTTCACGAGCTTGGCGTCGTCGAGCTGATCGGCGGTCTCGTCGACGACGGCGTCGACGCCTTTCTTCCCGACCCAGACGGTGACGTCGAGGTCGTGCGCTTCCTTGCGGAGCTGTTGGTCGCTCATACGTCGTTCACTCGGTCGCGGCAGTTGAAGCTTGAGGTTCGCGGGTCGAGCAGGGGTACCTGCGCTTGTTTATATATACTGCAGGCGGTTCAGCGCTCGCGCTCGACATCGCGCTCCGAGTCCGCCCCGGCCCGGCGGCTCCGTTCGACGTACTCCGCGGCGTCTTCCGGTGTCTCCGTCTCCATCAGCCGGCCGAGCTTCCGCTCGAACTGCTCGTCGGTGAGATCGCCCTCGGCGTACCGGGTCCGGAGCCGATCGAGCGCGTCCTGCACGCGCTCAGGTCCGTCATCGACATCGGTCTCGGCGCTCGACTCGCGCTCGATCTCCGCGGCCCGCGCTCTCTCTTCGTCCCATTCTCTCTCCTCCTCGAACAGCATCGCGATCACCGGCACGACGACGATGTACCCGAACAGCATCAGCGGGAGCCACCACTCCACGTTGAGGAACAGCGCCGCGAGCCACGTTCCCGTCACGACCGTCGCCGCGATCCCGCTCGCGTTCCGCTTGAAGCGCTCGCGCACGGTGGTGCCCGCCATTATGCTGCGCCTCTCGGCCTGCCGACTAAATCGTATCGGCGGTCTCGTGGCGCTCCGTCGTGTTTCTCCGCCCGCCGACAAAATTAGACTTATCTAATCTTTTTATTAGATCCAAAGGGTATTATATACACCTCGCCAAACAAGCGGTAATGAGTACCGACACGAACGAGACGACTGGCGTCTACCGGCGGCGGTTCGCCGGGATCGGCGCAGGCGTTCTCGCGGGCGGTCTCGCGGGCTGTACGGGGAACGCGGCCGATCCGGGAACTGGCAGCGGGGGTTCGGCGGCCGACGAGTCCGGCGACGACGACGGCGAGTACACGGTCGTGGCGTCCTTCTTCACCTTCTACGATTTCGCCGACACCCTCGCCGAGGGGACGGCCCTGACGGTCGAGAACCTAGTGCCGACCGGGCTCCACGGCCACGGCTGGGAGCCGGATCCGTCGATCCAGCGCCGGATCACCGACGCCGACGCCTTGGTCCACGTCGGGCCCGACTTCCAGCCGTGGGTCGACCGCGCGATCGAGACGCTGGCTGCGGAGTCGACGGAGACGGCGCTTATCAACGCCCGAGCCGGGGTCGAGCTGCTCGACCTCGCCGACTCGCTCACCGAGGAGGAGGCGGTCGAGGACGCGAAGGACCCTCACTTCTGGCTCGACCCCCAGCGCGCGAAGGTCGCGGTCGAGAACATCGCGGACGGGCTCGCGGCGCTCGCTCCCGACGACGAGGCGACGATCCGCGAGAACGCCGCCGCGATCGACGCGGAGCTCGACGCTCTCGACGAGGAGTGGACGGCCGTCTTCGACGCCGCCGAACGCGAGGTGGCGTTTCTCGCCGCGCACAACGCCTTCGCCTACGTCTCGGAGCGCTACGGCGCGACGATCGAGCCGCTGGTGGTGAATCTCGCGGCCAGCAACGACGTTCGGCCGGCCGACATGCAGCGGGCGCAGGACACGATCGCCGACAACGACATCCGCCACATCGGCGCGGCCGTGTTCGAACCCATCCGCCCGGCGAGACAGCTCTTGGAGCAGACCGACGTCAAGGCGTACTTCCCGGTGACGCCGTACGCCGGCACCGCCGAGTCGTGGGTCGAGCGGGGGTGGGGGTACTTCGAGATCGCCCGTCAGGTGAACCTCCCGACCTTCCGGATCCTGCTCGGGATCGCGGACCCCGCCGACGTGACGTTCGCCGACTACGGCCGAAACTTCGAGCCATGAGCGGGGAGTCACCCCTCGTCGACGTCCGCGGGCTGACGTTCGGCTACGCCGCGACGCCGGTGATCGAGGACGTGGACCTGCGGGTCGACCGCGGCGAGTACGTCGGGATCGTCGGCCCGAACGGCTCCGGGAAGAGCACCCTGCTCCGCCTCGTGTTGGGCCTCCACGAGCCTGACGCGGGATCGGCCGAGCTGCTCGGCCACCCCGCCCGGGCGTTCGCGGAGCGGGAGCGCGTCGGCTACGTCGCGCAGGACGTGACCGAAGACGAGAAGCGCATGCCGATCACCGTGAGCGAAGTCGTCCTCATGGGGCGGTTCCCGCACGCCGGCTTCGGCCGCGTGACCGAGGCCGACCGCGACCGCGCCCGCGACGCGCTGGAGACGGTCGGGATCGGACACCTCGCCGACCGGAAGATCACCGCGCTCTCGGGCGGCCAGCGACAGCGGGCGTACATCGCCCGGGCGCTCGCCGGCGAGGCGGAGCTGCTCGTCCTCGACGAGCCGACCGTCGGCGTCGACGCCGAGTCGGTCGACGCCTTCTTCGACCTCCTCGACGGGCTCGTCGCGGACGGGCTCACCGTCCTGCTCGTCGAACACGACATCGGCGCCGTCATCGAGCACGCCTCGCGGGTGGTCTGTCTCAACCGCGAGGTGTACTTCGACGGCGATCCGGCGGCGTTCGCCGAGAGCGACGCGCTCGACCGGGCCTATGGGACAAACGTCCGTCGTGAGGAGGGGGGGATCGTCACGTGACCCCGCCGGTCTCTCTCCCGACGACCGCGCTGATTCCCCTGCTGAACGCCCCCGTTGAGCTCCTCTCGCGGCTCGTCGGGCTGTGGAGCGACGGGCTCGGCTGGGTCGGCGACCGGCTCGGGATCGCGATGCTGGAGTACGTCTTCATGCACCACGCGTTCCTCGTGGGCGCGCTCATCGCCGTGATGGCGCCGCTGATCGGCACCTTCCTCGTCCACCGGCAGCTCGCGCTCATCGGCGACGCGCTCGCGCACACCGCGTTCGCGGGGGTCGCCGTCGGGCTGTTCGTCAACTCGCTGCTCGGCACGGGGATCTCGCCGTACGTCACCGCGATCGTCGTCGCCGTGATCGCCGCCTTGGCGATCGAGCTGATCGCCGAGACCACCGACGCGTACAACGACGTGTCGATGGCGATCGTGCTCTCGACCGGGTTCGCGCTCGGCGCGGTCCTCATCAGCCTGAACACCGGCGGGCTCGCGGTCGGGATCAACCAGTACCTGTTCGGAAACCTCTCGACGGTCTCGCGGGAGAACGCCGTCCTGCTGGTCGTCCTCTTCGCGATCGTCTCGCTGGTCGTCACGATCACCTACAAGCAGCTGCTGTACGTCACGTTCGACGAGACGGCGGCCCGCGTCGCCGGGATCGACGTCCCGTGGTACAACCGTCTGATGACGACGCTGACCGCCCTCGTCGTCGTCGGCGCGATGCAGATCATGGGCGTCATCCTCGTCGCGGCGATGCTCGTCGTCCCCGTCGCGGCCGCCGCGCAGCTCGCCCGCGGCTTCCGCGAGGCGCTGCTCGCGTCGGTCGTGCTGGCGCAGATCGCGGTGGTCGCCGGGATCACGCTGTCATTCAACTACAACACGACCGCCGGGGGCACGATCGTCCTCGTCGCCGTCGGCGTCTACATCGCCGCGGTGCTCGCCGGGAAGGTCCAGTCGCGGCGCGCGGGCGACGAGGTCCCGGAGCGCGCCGACGACGCCGAGAAACCGACGAGCGACTAGTCCGCCCGTTCAGCCGACTCGTCGCGAAGCCCGCCGTCGAGCCCCAGCCCGACGCGGTCGCCGTACCGGTTCCAGACGACAACCAGCGACGGGACCAGCAGGATCGAACAGAGGTACGCGTACAGCACGCCGAGCGCGAGCAGCACGCCGAAGTCCCGCAGGAGCGGGATCACTGCGAGCCACAGGACGCCGAGCCCGCAGACGGTCGTGAGCATGCTCCCGGTGAGCGCCCCGCCCGTGCCCGCGATGGTGACGTCGAGCGCCTCGTCGACCGCCTTGCCGGCCTTGAACTCGTCGACGAACCGGTGGACGAAGTGGACGGTGTAATCCACCCCCAGCCCGATCGACACCGAGAGGATCGGCGCGTTGATCGGCGTCAGCGGGATATCGAACAGCCGCATCGACCCGACGAGCAGCCCGACCGTGACGAGCACGGGGACGAGGTTGAGGAGGCCGTAGACGGCCTTCCCCTCCAGGTAGGCGTACGACAGCGCGAGGAACACCGCGGTGAGCCCGAACGCGGCGAACAGGCTTCGGATCGCGGAGGTCGTGAGCCGGTCGATCACGGCCTCGTTGACGACGAGATCGCCGGTCGGCACCGCCTCCAAGGGGGTGCGCTCGGCGAGGTCGCGGACGTCCGCGACCGCCTCGGAGTTGTCGACGCCGGGGCGGATAGTGTAGTCGATCCGCGCGCTCCCGCGATCGGCGGCGAGGTACCCGCGTGCTTGGCCCCGGGCGGGCGAGTCGAGCAGCGCGTCGTACACCTCGTCGACGTCGCGGTCGGGGACCCCGGTGCCGAGCCGGTCGTTGCGATCCACGAGCGCGCTGAACTCGGGGTCCCGTTCCGCTTGGTCCCGAATGACGGTCACGACGCTCGTGGACGCGGCGCGCCGCTCGTCGGTCGTCGCGAAGGTGTCCGGCGGGTTGCGCGTGGTCCGGTCGATCAGCTCCAAGGCGTCGTCGTCGCGCACGGACTGGTCGACGTACAGCGTCACGCTCCCGACGAAGCTCTGCTCGAACTCCTCTTCGAACAGCGAGAGCACCCGGAGGAAGGTGTAGTCGGTCGGCGCGAACGGCTCCGGCAGGTTCGAGTACGTCTCCAGCCGGTCCTCGTCGGGGAAAAAGGCCTCCTCGGAGAACTCGGTGTTCACGCCGGTCCCGTACGCGCCCCCGACCGCCCCGCCGACGAGCAACACGGCGACGACCGCCACGGGAGCGACCTTCGAGAGGTCGACGCCGACGCGCAACACGCGCCCGAGCCGCGAACCGCCCGACCCGAGCGCGGTCGTCCCGAACTCGGGGATCGGGAGCCGCTCGCGCCAGCGGTCGACGAGCACCTTCGTCGCCGGGAGGAACACGCCGAACACCGCGAGCGTGAACGTGATCCCCGCCGCGGCGACGATCCCGAAGTCCCGGTTCGGCTCGAAGGGGCTCACCACGTTCGACACGAGCCCGAACACGGTGGTGATCGTGACGAGCAGGAAGGCGATCAAAAGCTGGTCGGTCGTCGTCCGCATCGCGGCCGCGATCGAAAGCCCCTCGCCGCGCTCCTCCCGATAGCGGTTGACGATATGGATCCCGAAGTCGATCCCGACCGCGAGCAGCAGCGGGAAGACGGTGATGAGCGAGTCGGAGAAGGGGATCCCCGCGTACCCCATGAACCCGAACGTCCATAACAGCGACAGCAGGAGGGCGACGAGCCCGATCCCCATGTCGATCGGATCGCGGTAGGCGAACACGAGGAAGCCGAGGATGAGCAGCAGCGCCGCGGGGAAGACGATGATCGCGGTGTCGCCGAGCAGCGCCGTGATCTCCGACTGAAGGATGCCGTCGCCGAAGAGGACGGCGTTGTCACCGGCCTCGTTGCCCGGGACGGAGTCGACGACGGCGACGCTCTGCGTCTGCAGCTCGGTCACCCGACCGGTCGTCGCCGACTCGGGCAGGTCGTAGGTGATACCGACGATGGCGGCGTCGGCTCGCTGGGCGGTCGGATTGTAGTCGACGGACACCTGTGCCGCGACGGCCCCGGACGCATCGGCGTCCGTGATCGCCGCCCGCAGCTCGGCCGGCGTCGCCTCCGCGACCGCGTCGCGGCGCTCGCCCGGCGCTTCGGCGGACGGGTCGAGCTGTCTTGCGATCGCGTCCGCGTGGCTCGTCGTCGAGCGTACCCGGAGAGTCGACCGCGACTCCAGCCGATCCTGCGTCTCCAGGACGCGGATCAGCGTCGACCGCGAGAGCACGTTGTCGTCGGTGACGATGACCTGCGCCGACGTCGCGGACCCGCCTATCGACGTCTCGAACTCCTCGTCGATGTCGTCGAGCGCGCGCTGCGCGGGGATGTCCTGCGTGAACTGGTCGGCGCCGGCCGAGGTGGTGATCCCCGCCAGACCGCCGACGGCGACGACGCTGACGAGGAGGAAGACGGCGATCACGGCCGCCGGTCGGTCCGTGACGAGCGCGTCGACCCGCTCGACGATCCGGTCGGCCGCAGTCACGGCCGCCTCCGTCGGCTCCGGGCCCATCGCTCGATCAGATTCGCGCGGGCGCTGTGGTCGCCCATCCGGTCACCGCCGCCGATAGCGGACGACGGCTCCAGCGCCGGCGACGACGACGAGGAGGCCGACGGCGATCGGGACGAGCGGAAGCCCGCCGTCGTCGGTCGACTCCGTCACCTCGACCGGATACTGGGTGACGTCCGAGATCCGGTCGTTGCCGCGTTCGTCGTCGTAGCGGAAGTCCAACTCGATCGGGTGGGTCTCGACGCTCGCGCCGGACGAGGCGGCCACCTCGAAGCTGATCTCGGTCGACTCGCCCGGCGCCAGTTCGTCGATGAACGCCTCGTCGTTGGGGGCCGAGAGCGGGCTGTCGGCGTACAGCCCGGCGTTGATCGACGAGAGCGTCTCCGGCCGCTGGTTGGTGATCTCGAAGGTGACCCGTCGCGTCTCGCCGGCCGGGACGGTCGCGTTGTTCGCGACGAGGGCGAACTCGGGCTGGCGCGGCGCGACTTCGATCCGACGGGTCTCGTCGACCGCGATGGTCGAATCGCCGTTCGTGTACTCGGTGGTGAACCGGAACTGACGGGGGCCGGGGTCGGCGCTCCCGCTCACGTCGGCGTCGAACGAGAACTCGACGGACTCGCCCGCCGAGATCTCCGGGAGCGCGTACCGCCGCTCGCCGATCGTCACGCGGTCGCTCTGCGGGTCGGCGACGAGCACCGCGTCGTCGACGTCGAGCGGCCCCTCGTTGGTGAGCGTCCCGCTAACGGCCCCGGAGTAGCCGACCTCTAAGCTTCCCTCCACCCCGTCGATCGAGAACGACTGTTCGCCGATCGGCACCACGCCGGCCCGAGAGGAGGGAGAGGTCTCGTCGATCCCGTCCGGGTCCCGATAATCGACGGACGTGACGAGCGCGTACGCTCCCTCGCCGAACGACGAGGATATCGTGGAATCAAACGTCACGGTCCGGTTCTCTCCGGGCGCCCAGTCGCCGACGAACGTCTCGGCGCTCCCGTCGCCGACCACCGCCGCGCTGCTGGTCGTCGTCCCGGAGACGACCGCGTCGCGGGCGGCCTCGTCGCCGACGTTCCGGAGCGTCGCGGTCACGTCGCCGCCCCCGCCGACCTGGGCGTCGGTGTCGGTCTCGACGATCGCGAACCGCGCGCCGTCGTCGACGACGATCGTGACGTCGAAGCGGTCGGTGCCGCGCCGGTCCTTGTGGTCGTTGAACTCGGGGATGACCTCGAAGGTGTATCGGTAACGGGCCGTCACCTCGACCTCGTACTCCCCGTCCGGCACGTCGTCGGGGACCGTAACGTCGAGCGGAACCTGGACCGGGCTCGCCTCGGTTCGCACGTCGCCGACGACGGTCCGACCGTCGCCGACCTCGATCGGTACGTCGCCGTCGTCGATCTCCAGCGTGAGCCCGCGTGCCGTCGTCACCCGCGAGTCGAGCTGGTTCCCGAACACCATCTGCCCGGTGTTGAGGATGTCGAGGGTCACCGTCGATTCGGCGCCGCTCGGCACCGTTCGCTGGGAGGCGAACAGTTCGAGCGCGGGTGATCCGCGGATCTGTCGATCCGTCGTCTGCGCGGCGATATCGTCGTCTGCAAGGGAGGAGGAGGGCGTGGGCGCATCACCTCCCGCGGGCGCCGCGGCCCCAGCGAACGCGGTGGCGCCGACGAGGGCCGTAACGGCGACGGCCACCAGTACGAGCGTGCCGGCCCGTGCGAGCCGACTCATCTCCCGCCCCCGTCGCCGTCCCCGTCGACCGCGGTCGAGCCTCGAGCCGCCGATCGACCGCCGAATGCCTCGCGTCGAGTCATACGGTCGTATGGATCGCTCCCGTGTTAAGCGTGTTGAATGAACGTTCAATCAGGGCCGATTTATACGTGGCCGCGGTACGTCGCCCATGCACGACCCGTTCGCGGAGCCGACCGACACCCGTCAGGCCATCCTCGGGGCGGCGTTCCGCGCGCTCTGCGAGCACGGGTACGCCGACCTCACGATCAGCCGGATCGGCGAGGAGTTCGACAAGAGCCCGTCGCTCGTCTACCACCACTACGACGGGAAAGACGAGCTGCTCGTCGACCTGCTCGGCTTCCTCCTCGACGGATTCGAGGCGTCGGTGTCGGCCGGCGAGTTCGACCTGACGCCCCGAGAGCGGCTCGACGTTTACCTCGCGGCGACGACGGAGCCCGGGTCCGTCGACGACGAGTACGCGCCGGACGCCGAGTTCCTGACCGTCATCATCGAGCTCCGGGCACAGGCCGCCAGCGACGACGCCTACCGCGACCACTTCGACCGCAGCGACCGCGTGTTCGAGGCGTTCCTCGAACGGACCGTCCGCGAGGCGGCGGCCGCCCTCGACGCGGGGAGCCCGGCCGACGCGAACCTCGGCGACGCAACCGACGCGCCTCACGAGCCGTCTCGGATAAGCTCGGCGGAGGTCGCCTCTACGCTGCAGACGCTCGCGATGGGCGGGATGCTCCGCTGGGCGACGACCGCCGACCGCGACTGGGCGGACGGCACCCGGCGCGGCACCCGAAAATACGTAGAGACGATGCTCCCGCGGGTCGACCCGGAGAAGTGAGACGCGCCGCGCTCAGCGGTCGGTGACGCCCTCCGCGTCCATCCGCGTGACCTCTTCTTCTAACCACTCGCGGAGCCACTTCACGCGCTTGATACGCTGGTGGGCGATGCTCTCGGCGCTGTCGGAGACGACGCGCTCCGTGTGGTCGCGGGCGCGCTGGAGCACGCGGTCGACCATCTTCGCGGCGTCCATGTGCGTGCGAGACTCGTACCCCATCCGGAGCAGCATCAGCACGGCGCCGTTCGCGCCGACCTTGTCCAGCAGGTCCGCCTCCATCAGACACCGGCTCTCCAGCGGCACGTCGGCGAGATCGCCCGTGTACGAGTGCTCGACGACGGCCCCGCACACCTCCTCGACGAACGACTCGGGGTAGTTGCCGCGGCTCTGGAGGTACTCGCGGGCGACGCGCGCGCCCGCCTCGGCGTGCACGTCCTGTTCCGCCTCCAGCTTCGCCACGTCGTGAAACACCGCGGCCACTCGGACCACGTCGCCGTCGGCGCCCTCCGCCTCGGCGATCTCGGTCGCGAGATCGACGACGTTGAGGATGTGGTTGAACCGGTAGTCCGCGGAGTGCCACGGATACCAGCGCATTCGACCGCCGTCCACCTCGCTTTCGACGCTGGCTGCGAGGTAATCTCTCACAAACCCTTTCATTTCCTCGAAGTCCTCGTCGCTCACCTCCGTTTCCTTAATCTCGACGCCCATGGGGACCACCTCGGGCGAAAGACTCATAATTCATTATCGTAACCGAGGAGCGTTTCGTTCTTAGTCGTTACGACGGGAGGCGATCCGCGTTTTTCCGCAGAACGCACCGGTCGTCGACGGCCTCGACGGACCGGAACAACTTCACGCGCGTCCGCGGGTCGACGATGCCGACCGAAACGGCGAGGTTCTTAAACACGGCCGACGGCAACTTGGACGTATGTGGCGCCCGTGGGGCGACGGCGAGAAGGCTCGGTTCCAGCGAGCCGCGTGGATGAACGTCCTCGGCAACGCGGTGAAGATCGCGGTCGAGGGCGCGGCCGGGGTGACGTTCGGGAGCGTGGCGCTGCTGGCGGACGCCGCGCACTCGGTCGCCGATCTCGTCGCCAGCGCGGTCGTGTTCGTCTGGGGCGGCTCGCGGTACGACGACGCCGACGAGACGCATCCGCACGGTCACCAGCGGATCGAGCCGCTGACGGCGCTGTTCGTCGGCGCGACCATCGTCCTGCTCGGCGCCCTCCTGCTCCGGGAGTCGGTCGTCGGACTGATCGGTCCCACGGAGGTCGCTGCGAGCCCGGTCCTCGTCGCCGCGCTGCTGTTCGCGATGGTCGACATGTACCTCCTCTACTGGTACACGGAGCGCGTCAACGCGACCCTCGGATCGACGGCCCTGACCGCGCTCGCGGCCGACTGTCTCAACGATATCTACACCACCATCGCGGCGCTGGTCGGCGTGTTCGGCGTGCTGCTCGGATTTCCCGTCCTCGACCCGATTGCCGGCGCACTGGTCAGTCTCCTCGTCGTGTATCAGGGCGTCAAGATCGCCCGCGAGAACGTCACCTACCTCGTCGGGGCGGCGCCGCCGGCCGGTGACCGCGAGCGCGTCACCGAGGCGCTCCGCGAACACTCGGCCGTCGAGGGCGTGCACGACCTGACGGTGTATTACGACGGGACCGACTTGGAGGTCGAGGTCCACGTCGAGGTCGACGGCGGGATGACGCTCCACGAGGCCCACGCGGTCGAGACGGCGCTCGTCACCGGGCTCCGTGATCTGGAGGACGTCGGCGATGTCCACATCCACCTCGATCCCTCCGGACTCGGGGAGTGGAAGGAGGCCGAAGACGCCCCCGATTCACGGGCTCGGAGCGACTGACGAGGGCGGATCCCTTCCGGTCGCGCTCCGATCGCCGAACGCGGCGGTCGGCTCGCCCGCCGTGCGGGTTTTGCCCCTCGCGACCCTACCGTTCGTATGCTCGGACGCCGCTGGCTGGAGATGACGTGGCGCGACGGTCTGTTCCTTCATTGGCCGGTCGATCCCGCCGTCGTCGACGAGACGCTTCCGGAGGGTCTCTCGGTCGCCACCCACGACGGGGAGGCCTACCTCGGCGTCGTCGCGTTCGTGATGGAGGACATCCGTCCCCGGGGAGCTCCCGTCGGCCTCACCTTCCCGGAACTCAACCTCAGGACATACGTCGAGGGGCCGGAGGGTCCCGGCGTCTACTTCTACAACCTCGACGCCGACGACCGGCTCGGCGTCGCTGTCGCCCGGCGGCTGTTCGCCCTGCCGTACTACCGCGCCGAGATGAGCGCGGCGGCCGCCGGCGACGACGGGGGCGTCCGGTTCCGAAGCCGCCGGACGCACCGCGGCGTCCCGAGCGCCCGGTTCGACGCGACCTACGGGTCGACCGGCGAGGCGTTCACGGCAGACTCGGGGTCGCTCGCGGCGTTCCTCGTCGAGAACTACCGGTTTTACGCCCACGGCAACCGCCTCTACCGCGGCGAGATCGCTCACGAGCCGTGGACGCTGCGCGAGGGGACCGCCGAGGTCCGGGAGAACACCCTCTTCGCGGCGAACGGCTTCGAGCGACCCGACGGCGAGCCGATCGTTCACTCCGCCGAGAGGATCGACGTGAGTGCGGACCGGATCCGGCGGGTCTGACGCGAGACGATCGGGTTCGACCGCCGACGGGACCAACTCGCGGTCCTCTGGAAGCTCGGCGTGCGAACGCGAGCCGGTACGCGACGGAGCGAGCCCGTTTCGCCCGGACTTATACGTCGCCGCCGACAACGGCGGCGTATGACACGTGGACACGCGGCGGGGGAACGTCGATGACGACACAGTCGCTGCACCCCCGCATTCAGGTCGTGTGGGTCCTCCGTGCGGTGATCGTCGCGGCGGTGCTCTCCCTCCCGTTCGTCGGTGCGTTCTACCTCGATCGCCTCCCGAGGTGGGCGCCGGTCGTCGCGGGCGGCGTCGTCCTCGCGCTCGGCGTGGTCCACGCCGTGCTCAAGTACCGACGCTGGAGCTACGAGATCCGCGAGGACGCGCTGTACCTCGACCGCGGCGTGGTCACGCAGGTCCGGACGACGGTGCCGCTGGTACGGATCCAGCACGTCGACTCCCGACGCGGTCCGGTCGAGCGCAGCGTCGGCCTCGCCTCCTGTGTGGTCTACACGGCCGGCTCCCGCGGCGCGGACGTCCGAATTCCGGGACTGACGCCGGACGGCGCGAGCGACCTCCGCGAGGAGCTGAAGCGACTGGCGATCCGTGCGGACGGGGAGGACGCGGTGTGAAACTCGCGCCCCAGTCGGTCCCGTACCGCACACTCCAGAAGGTGTCGGGGTTCGTCGTCGTCGCCTTCTTCGTCGTGAACAGCAACGACTGGGGGCTCCCGGCGGCGGCGGCCGCCGGGGGCGCCATCCTTCTCGTCGCGCTCGCGTACGAGGTCGCCTACTACCGGCGGTTCGCGTACGATCTCACGGCGGACACGCTCGACATCTCCTCGGGCGTGATCTCGCGGCGCGAGCGGGAGATCCCCTACCGGCGGATCCAGAACGTCGACGTGAGCCAGAGCGTGATCCAGCGGGCGCTCGGGATCGCCGCGGTCGACCTGGAGACCGCCGGCGGCTCCTCCACCGAGGGGTCGATCCGCTTCGTCAAGCCGGAGGAGGCGACGCGGCTCCGCCGCGAAGTCCAGCGCCGCAAGTCCGGCGCGTCGGCCGGTGAGGCCGGTGCGGTGGACGGGGCTGCCGACGCCGACCGCGACGCGGTCGAGCCCGCGGAGGAGGACCTGTTCGCCATCTCGCCGGGCGAACTCGCCCTCGTCGGCGCGCTGTCGTTCGACGGCCGGCTCATCGGTCTGATGGCCTTTTTGGGCTCGGGATCGGTCCCGGTGCTCTCGGGATTTATCCCCGAGACGTCCGCCGTCGCACTCACTGCGACCGCCATCGTCGCCGTCGGCGGGTTGTTCCTCGTGTCGTGGATCCTCGGCGCCGGCGTCGCGTTCTCGAACTACTACGGGTTCCGCCTCTCGCGGGCCGGCGACGAGCTCCGGTATGAGCGAGGGCTGTTCCGGCGGTACAGCGGCTCGATTCCGACCGAGAAGATCCAGACGCTGACGATCACCGACAACCCGGCGAAGCGGGCGCTCGGCTACGCGAGCCTGTCGATCGAGACCGCCGGCTACGCCCCCGGACAGTCCAGTGACGGGGGGAGTCAGGCGGCCGTTCCCATCGCGACGACGGACCGCGTTTACCGGCTCGCCCACGAGGTGGAGTCGTTCGGGACGCCGACGTTCTCCCGCCCGCCGAAGCGGATCCGGTGGCGGTACGTCTTCCGGTATGCGATCGCCGTCGCGGTCCTCGTCGGAGTCGCCTTCGCGGTCGACTGGTACGTGACCCCTGACCTCCCGTGGTACGGACCCGCCGTTCTCCTGGTGGCGGTGCTGCCCGCGGCGCACCTGAAGTGGAAACACCGCGGCTATTGGCTCGGTGACGACCACCTCCTCACGCGCAACGGCTTCTGGAGCCGAACGGTGACCGTCGTCCCGTACTACCGGATACAGACCGTCATCGACAGCCGGACGATCTTCCAGCGCCGCTGGAACGTGGCGACGATCGTCGCCGACACCGCCGGGAGCAGCTCCATCGCCGGCACGTCGGCCGCCGCCGTCGACTTCGAGGTCGACGAGGCGATCGAGCTCCGCGAGGCGCTCCAAGAGCGGCTCCAGTCGGCGCTCGCGAGCCACCGCGACCGGCGCGACCGCTTCGAGTGGTTCGAGGGCGACCTCGACGACGCGGTCGAGTCGGACCGCGGCGACGATGTCGCTGCCGTCGACACCGCTGGCGCCGACGATGCCACGGACACCGAATCCGCCGAAGGCACCACCGAACCGGGTATCGCGGACACCGCCGGGACTCCCGACGCTGACCGCGATCCCGAGCGCAGCGGTATCGACGCCGACGACGCCGACGACGCCGACAACCGCGACGACGAGACCAGCCCGGAGATCCCCGACAACGGCGTGATCCGACCGGACTTCGCCACGAGCGAACGGGACTACTCCGAGCCCGCCGAACGGATCGACACCGGTGAGTACGCGGTCGACCGGTTCCCGTCCGACGCGGACGTGGCACGTCGGGGAGACGAACGAGACGAGGAGAGTGACGATGAGACTCCGGACGACGAGCTCTCAGACGATCCGGCCGAGACCGAGGAGGAGTCGGACGACGACACCGCAGGCGACGAAAAGTAACCCGGCACCCACCCCTGACTACTCGTCGAGCAACCGTTGCGCGATGGTGTTTCGCAGGACCTCGCTGGTCCCCTCGTAGATCTCCGAGAGCTTCGCGTCGCGGTAGAAGCGCTCGGCGGGGAAGTCCTTCGTGTACCCGTAGCCGCCGTGGATCTGGATCCCCTCGTTGGCGACCTCGCGGGAGATCTCGGAGGCGTACAGCTTCGCTTGCGCGGCCTCCTTGATGTAGTCCTCGTCGCGCATCTTCAGGTCCGCCGCCTCGTGCATGAGCAGCTCCGCGGCGCGGGCCTTCGTATCCATATCTGCGAGCTTGTGCTGGATCGCCTGGAAGTCGGCGATGGCGCGGTCGAACTGCTCGCGCTCCTGCGCGTACGACGCCGCCTCGTCCAGCGCGGCCCGCGCGATCCCGACCGAGCGCGCCGCGATCGTGATCCGGCCGCCGTTCAGCGTTTTTAAGGCCTGCACGAACCCCTCACCCTCCGCGCCGAGCCGGCGTTCCTCGGGGATCCACACGTCGTCGAAGCGGAGCTCGGCGGTCGGACACCCCTTGTCGCCGAGCTTGTCTTCCGTCCCCTCGACGACGAACCCGTCGTCCTCCTCCGGGCGGACGACGAACGCGGAGATTCCCTTCCGGCCCGCGTCGGGGTCCGTCTTCGCGAACAGGGTGACCGTGTCCGCGACGGAGCCGTTCGAGATCCAGAGCTTCCCGCCGTTCACGACGTAGCCGTCGCCGTCGCGCTCCGCGGCGGTCGTCATCGCCGGCACGTCCGAGCCGGCCTCGGCCTCCGAGAGCGCGAACGCCCCGATGTCCTCGCCGGTGTTGAGCGCGGAGAGATAGGTCTCCTTCTGACGCTCGTCGCCGAACTCGTACAGCATATTGCCCGCAAGCGAGGTGTGAGCGGCGACGACGGTGCCGAGCCCGCCGGAGCCTCGCGAGATCTCCGCGAGACCGATCGCGTAGCTGTGATAGTCGAGCCCGGCGCCCTCGTATTCGACGGGGAACGGCATCCCCATGAGCCCCAACTCCGCCATCTCGTCGATCAGGTCGGCCGGGAACTCGTCCGTCTCGTCGATCTCGGCGGCACGCGGAACGACCTCCTCGTCGACGAACTCCGCGACCGTGTCGCGGATCTGGCGCTGTTCCTCGGAGAGCGTGAAGTCCATGGCTACCCCTTCCCGCAGGGAAACTTAGCCGTTTCCACACGGTTGTACACGCCCTCCGAGTTCGCGCGTTCCACGAGGCTTTTTATGCGTTGTGCCGTAAGTGTCGGTAACTGAATGAGCGGACGAGCACACGGTCCCGCTGATCCCGATCTCTCGTGGTGTCACGAGGCGGTTCAGGGCGTTTCTCGGACCTTCGCGCTGACGGTCGACGTGTTGGAGGAGCCGATGGCCTCGCAGATCTGCGTGGGGTACCTCCTCTGTCGAGTCGCCGACACCGTCGAGGACGCCGGCCACATCCCTCCCGAGGCGCAAAGCGACGTGCTGCGCACGTACCGGAACGCCATCGACCCGGACACGGACGTCGACATCGCGGCGTTTCGCGACGGTGTCAACGAGTGGCTCCCGGCGCCCGCCGAGCGCGACGAGGACTGGGAGGTCGTCGCCGAGGCCCCGACGATCGTGGCGACGTTCGAGGACCTCGGCCCCGAGGCCCGCGGGGCGATCGTCCCGCCCGTGCTGGAGATGGTCGACGGGATGGCGATGTTCGTCGACCGCCACGCCACCGAGGGCGGGCTCCGCATCGACGACCGCGACGAGTTAGAGCAGTACTGCTACTACGCCGCCGGTACCGTCGGCAACCTCATCACGAACCTCCTCACCCGCGGCGACGTCGGAGAGGACCGGGCACAACAGCTCCGCGACACCGCCGAGGAGTTCGGACTCCTCCTCCAACTCGTCAACGTCTCGAAGGACGTGTACGACGACTACACCGAGGAGAACAACGTCTATCTGCCCGCCGAGTGGCTGGCCGACGAGGGGGTCGAACAGGAGCGCGTCGTGCACCCAGAGAACCGCGAGTCGTCCGCCCGCGTCGTCGGGCGTACCGCCGAGTACGCCCGGTCTTTCCTCGACGACGCGCAGGCGTACCTCGAGACGATGCCGCTCTCGAACGGGAACACGATGGAGGCGTGGACGGTCCCGTACCTGCTCGCGGTCGGCACCCTCCGCGAGCTCAGCTCCCGCCCCGAGGACGCGCTCACCGAGACCGGCGTGAAGGTGTCAAGACAGGAGGTGTTCGCCGTAATGGCCGTCGCCGGCGACGCCGGCCGCGATTCGCTGGCCGACCTCCGGCGGACGATCGCCCGGACGCCGTTCCACCGGGCCGTCGAGCCGGCCGACTGACGGTCGCTTTTCATTACGGATCTCAGAGTCTCGCCCGCGCCCGCGAGACCGCCGGCACGCTCACGCCGGTCGTCTCCGCCAGCGCCTCGGCCGCGCTCAACAGCCACTCGGCGCGCTCGATCCGCGAGTCGAGGTCGCCCGGCCCGATCCGGTACGCCTCCACGAGCTCCTCCACCGTCGACCCGCCGATCCACTCGTCGAGGATCCGGGCGGTCTTCACCGACTCCAGCCACTCCTCGAAATCGTCGGTCTCGTGCATCGCCGTGGTCAGATCGCCCGCGTTCGCCCGGGCGAAGCGGTAGATCTCGGCGCGTTCCTCGTTGCCGAGGTAGGTGTCCTGCATGTCCGGCGTGTCGCAGATCACCTCGAGGACGGTGAGCGTCGTCGCGGTCGACATCCCCGCGGCGGTCCGAAGGCCGGCGACGATTCGCTCGCCGGTCTCCGGCCTGACGTACTGCTTCGAGGTGGTCTCGCCGACGGGCGTGGCGACCAGCCGGTACTCGTCGACCCCGCCGGTCTCCCGGCGGACCATCCCGGCCGCGACGAGGCCGTCGACCGCGACCGCGACGGCGTCGGCGAGGCCGCCGGCGCCGGCCTCCCGGGCGTAGAAGGTGCCCTCGAACACGCCGAGGATCTCCTCTTCGGTCTCGGCGAAGCCGGTCGCGATCGCCGAGAGGACGTGGGTCCGGAGCGAGGCGGGGTCCGCGAGCGTCGAGTCGACGGCCTCTGGATCGCCCTCCACGTAGCGCTCGACGAGCTCGGCCTCGGTGTCGTCGTCGCCGACGAGCACCGCCTCGCCGTGCGGGTCGAGCCCGGGGCGGCCCGCGCGGCCGCACATCTGGTGGACCTCCAGCGTCGGGAGCCACTCCATCGCCGACCCGGCGTACCGCTTCTGGTCGCGGACCACGACGCGGCGCGCGGGGACGTTGACGCCGGCGGCGAGCGTCGGCGTCGCGCAGATACAGGCCGCGTCGCGGTCGCGGAACGCCGCCTCGACGACCGAGCGGTGGCCCGAGCGGAGCCCGGCGTGGTGGAACGCCACGCCCGAGCGGAGGCAGTCGGCGAGCTGTCGCCCCGTGACGGTGCCGTCGACGTCCTCGACCTCGTCGGCGGCGGCCGCGGCCGCCGACACGAATCACGTCTCCACGGCGGGCCCGTCCGAGG
>NZ_JARANT010000150.1 GCF_029889805.1 Halorubrum sp. Boch-26
GTTCACGTACCCCTGGTGGTGGGTGTCGTGGTGCCATTCGAGCACCTGCTCGGAGATGTGCGGTTCCAGCGCGTCGTAATCGTACGGTAACGGATCGAGTTCGTAGCTCATGTCTACGACCGGTCGTATGCTCGCCGAACACATGAACGTTCTCTGTAGCGCGTTTTAGTAAGAAATCCGGCTTATCAGATCACAGTTGGTGGAAGTGTAGAGCACTCTTGAGGCGACCAGTCGAATATTCGAGACAGATCTCCGTAACTTCTCGGCTACCGCCGACGGGACGCTTATCAGTGCCGGACTAATCAGAAAACATATGGACATCAACGCGACGACCGACGGATCGGTTCCGGGCGAGCCGGTTCGCCACGGGACGGGCGTGAACTCGAACCGAGCGTTCCCGACCGAGGGGCACCCGTCGAACCTCGACCCGTTCGTCCTCTTCGAACGGTTCTACATCGACCCGGACACGGGGTTCCCGATGCACCCGCACAAGGGGTTCGAGATCGTCTCGTACATGATCGAGGGCGGCATGGAGCACGCCGACTCGCTCGGCGTCGAACACATCGCCCGCGAGGACGGGGCGATGCGGATCACGACCGGGGGCGGTATCCGCCACTCCGAGTTCCCCGCCGACGGCGAGGCCTGTAACGGGCTCCAGCTGTGGGTGAACCTCCCGAGAGACGAGAAGGAGGCCGACCCGGACTACGTCGACGCGAACGCGGAAGAGCTTCCCACGCGGGAAACCGACGGCGCGACCGTCACGACCGTCGTCGGCGAGGGGTCGCCGATCGAGCTCCGCACCCCGATGGAGTACCTCGACGTCCGCGTCGACGACGCGTGGACGTGGACGGTCCCGGACGGGTGGGCCGGGTTCCTGTACGCGGTCGCGGGGAGCGGGTCCGTCGACGGAAGCGCGTTCGGCGAGGGCGACGTCTTCCCGACCCGAGCGGGCGGCGAGTTCGCGGTCGCGACCGACGGTGACCTCCGGCTCGTCGCCGTCTCGGGGCGGCCGCACGACGAGCCGATCCGGCAGCAGGGGCCGTTCGTCTTATAAAAGTAGCCGACAGACGGCGACCGCGTTCACTTCCGCTCGGCGGTGTCGTCCGCCCGCTCGGCGATGATCGTCTCGCCCGCGCGGACGGCGTCGCCCTCGCGCACGAGGAGGTCCCCTTTGCCCACGTCAGCGGGGAGGATCACGTCCGCGCGCGAGCCGAACGAGACGTGTCCGACGCGCTCGCCGCGGTCGACGGCGTCGCCGGCTTCCACGGCGGGGTGGATCCGACGGGCGAACCAGCCGGCGATGACCAGCAGCTCGTACTCGCCGAAGTCGATCGCGACCTGCTCGTTGCGGTCGGACTCCTTGCTGAACGCGGGCCGGTTCGCGCCGGGTCGGTGTCGCACCTCCCGGATCTCGCCCGCTATCGGCGCGCGGTTCACGTGCACGTCGGTGACGTTCATGAAGACGCCCACCCGCAGGCGGTTCCCCTCCTCGCGCACGACCGAGACGGTGCCGTCGGCGGGCGCGACGACGACCCCCTCCGCGTCCGGCGGAGCGCGGTCGGGGTCGCGGTGGAACCAGAGGACCCCGAGCGCGAGCGCGACGAAGGCCGCGCCGACCGGGGGGAGGAAGGGGAGCGTCACGGCCCCGACGAGGGCGGGAACGAGCGCCAGCCGCCACGCCTCGTCGACGACGTGGAACGGGAGGACGCGCGCGAGGGGCGGGTTCCGGGCCATCGTCAGGCCTCCACCCGGTCGCGGAGGTCGGGTCGGAGCGCCGTCCGGCCGGCCGCCCACGCGCCGAGCAGGTGCGTAAGGTGGATCCGGTCGTCGAGGCCGTCGGTGAGGTCGAGGTCGGCCTCGCCGGCGAGCACGTGGAGCCGCGCGAGGTCGTCGCCACCGTACTCGGAGCCGGCGCGGGCGACCCGAAGGACCTCTCGGAGGAGCTCCTCGCCGTCGTACCCGCCCTCGTCGAGGAGGTCGTCGAGGGTCGACCGCGCGTCCTTCAGGTCGCCGGCGCGGGCGTCGGCGAGCGCCTCGCGGATCGCGTCGTCGTCGCCCACCTCGCCGAGCGTCTCGTAGGCGGTCGACATGGTGATCTCGTCGCCCTCGACCGCCGTCGCCTGCGCCGAGAGGATCGCCCTGCGGAGGTCGCCGCCGGCCGCGCTGGCGACGAACTCTAGCCCGTCGCCGTCGTACTCCACCCCCTCCCGCTCGCAGATCGTTTCGAGGACGTCGATCGTTTCGTCGGTCGTCGGCGCGCGCACCCGCACCGGGAAGCACCGCGACCGGATCGGCGCGATGAGCTTCGACGGCTGGCGGGTGGCGATCACGAACTGCGTGGTGCGGTGGTGCTGCTCCATCACGCGTCGGAGCGCCTGCTGGAAGTCCTCGCGGATCGACTCGGCGTTGTCGAGCAGGACCGTCTTGTACTCGCCCGACATCGGCGCGTACGACGCCGACTCCTTCAGCACGCGGTTGATCATGTCGCGTTTCGCCATCCGGCTCCGCCCCTGCAGGAACCCCTCGAAGCGGGGATCGGTCCGGATCTCCTTTTTCGTCCGGCCGAAGAAGTCGGCGACGTTGATCTCGATCAGGTCGCTCTCGGGGTTCTCGTGGGCGGCGCGGGTCAGCGCCCGCGTCGCCGCCGTCTTCCCGACGCCCGGCGGCCCCTGCACGACGAGGTTCATCGGCTCGTCGACCGCGCGCTCCAGCCGCTCGCGGGCCTCGTCCTGGCGGATCTCGTCGAGCGCGGGAGCGTGCGCATCGATCCACAGCGGTCCGTCCATGCAGCGTTGATCCGGACCGAGCGCTCAAGAATCGGTCGGTACGCCACGTCGGCGGGTCGGTGCGCCACGTCGGCGAACCGGTTCGGCTCGGAGGTCGGGAACGGACCGCTGATCGTCCCCAATTTGTTACGATCGGCCCCGACTAAATCGTTCAGAAAGGGGTTGTCGACGGCGTCCCGAAGCGGGCGTTCATTTCCTCATTCCCACGTATAGCCCGTTTACGGCGGTTTGGTCTGTGATCCGTTTTTTAATAAGATTTTGAGTAAATAAACATCAATCGTTAAGTATGGGGCATCCGAACCCGTGGACACATGTCACGTGACAACAGCGCAAGCTCGGAGAACCGACTCACCCGCCGCCACTACGTGGCCGGCGCCGGGTCCCTCGCGACCGTGGGGATCGCCGGCTGTTCCGGCGGTGGCGACGGCAGCGACGGCAGCGACGGCAGCGACGGCAGCGACGGCAGCGACGGCAGCGACGGCAGCGACGGCAGCGACGGCAGCGACGGCGGCTCCGGCGACCCCGTCGAAGTGCTCCACGGCTGGACCGGCGGCGACGGCGCCGCGGCGGCCGAGGCGCTAGAGG
>NZ_JARANT010000151.1 GCF_029889805.1 Halorubrum sp. Boch-26
GGGTACGCCGGCGCCGCCCCGGTCGAGCGGCTGACCGTCTCGGGCGCGGCCGCCGTCGCCGGAGGCGCCGTGGGCTACGCCGCCGACGCCCGCGACGGCACGGACGCGGGCGATCGGAGCCCGACCGGCGACTACCGGCGCCCGAGCCCGACGCTCGCGGCGCTTCAGGGGCTGCTCGACGGCGAGGCCCTCGCGCGCGGCGACTGCGAGGTCCCCTACCCCTGCGGTGCGTTCGGCTGGCTCTCCTACGACGTCGCCCGCGAGCTGGAGTCGCTCCCGGCGCCCGCGCCGGCGGGTCCCGGCGCGGTCGACGACCGCGGGCTCCCGCGGCTCCAGATCGGCGTCTTCGATCGAGTCGCGGCGTGGGAGCGTCCGACCGGTCCCGCTTCCGAGCGCTCCGGGGACGACGGCGACGCCGAGGCCGCCGACGCGGCTCCGCCCGTCGCCATCCGCGTGACCGCCTGTCCGCGCGTTCCCGAAGGGGTCGACGACCCGGCCGCCGACGGCGACGCCCTCGACGCGCTGTTCGACGAGGGGGTGGCGCGGGCCAGCGACCTCGTCGACCGGATCGAGACGGGGGATCCGAGCGTCGGCCCCGCTCCCGACCCGGACGCGTCGACGGCGACCTTCGAGAGCGACGTGGGCCGCGAGGGGTACGCCGAGGCGGTCCGCCGCGTGAAGGGGTACGTCCGCGACGGCGACACCTTCCAGGCGAACGTCTCGCAGCGCCTGCGGGCCCCGGCCGCGGTTCACCCGGTCGAGGCGTACGACGCGCTCCGAGCGGTGAACCCGGCGCCGTACTCCGGACTGCTCGAGTTCTCGCGGAGACCGGGGAGCGAGGACGACGGGAGCGAGGACGACGAGAGCGAGGCCGGTTCGGCGGGTGTCCCGTCCGGCGTCGACCTCGTGAGCGCGAGCCCGGAGCTCCTGTTGGAGCGCGTGCCGACCGACGACCCCGACCGCGGCGCCCGTCTCGTGACGGAACCGATCGCCGGGACGCGGCCGCGGGGGGAGACGCCGGACGACGACGCGGAACTGGAGGCGGAGCTGACCGGCGACGCGAAAGAGCGCGCCGAACACGCGATGCTCGTCGACTTGGAGCGCAACGACCTCGGGAAGGTCGCCCGGTTCGGCACGGTCGACGTCGCGGAGTACCGCCGCGTGGACCGGTACAGCGAGGTGATGCACCTCGTGAGCCTCGTCGAGGGCGAGGCGCGCCCGGACGTGGGCGTCGCCGACGCGATCGCCGCCTGCTTCCCCGGCGGGACCATCACGGGCGCGCCCAAGCCGCGGACGATGGAGATCATCGACGAGCTGGAGACGACGCGCCGGGGGCCGTACACCGGCTCGATGCTCGCCGCCGGCTTCGACGGTCGCGCGACCCTGAACATCGTCATCCGGACGCTGGTCCGCCACGCCGCGGAGTACCACCTGCGCGTGGGCGCCGGGATCGTCCACGACTCCGAGCCCGACGCGGAGTACGAGGAGACGCTCGCGAAGGCGCGCGCGCTGGTGACCGCCATCGACGAGGCGCTCGCGGCCGGGGGAATGGCAGTGAGCGGCACCGGGAACGCGGGCGACGCGGAGGGGGAGGCGGGCGATGACTGACGCGCCGTTCGCCGGCGTCGGCGCTGCCGCCGAGGGCGACGCCACCGGTGCCGGCGCCGTCGACATCGAAGCCGGCTGGCGACCCGGCGCCGGCGACGCCGAGGCGCGAGTGCTCGTCGTCGACAACTACGACTCGTTCGCGTACAACCTCGTTCAGTACGTCGGCGAGGTCGCCGGCGCGGTCGCGGTCCGGCGGAACGACGCGGTCGACTTGGCCGGGATCCGTGCGCTCGACCCCGACGGCGTCGTCGTCTCGCCCGGACCGGGCACCCCCGCGGAGGCCGGGGTCTCCACCGCCGTCTTCGACCTCGAAATCCCGGTTCTCGGCGTCTGCCTCGGCCACCAGGCGCTGTGCGCGAACCGCGGCAGCCGCGTGGGACACGCCCCGGAGGTCGTCCACGGCAAACCGTCGACGATCACCCACGACGACTCGGGGGTGTTCGCGGGGCTCCCCGACCGGCTTCGGGTCGGGCGGTACCACTCCCTGTGCGTCGAGCGCGCCGACCTGCCGGACGAACTCGTCGAGACCGCCCGCACGGAGGACGAGCGGGAGGTCGTCATGGGCGTGCGCCACTGCGAAAAGCCCCACATCGGCGTGCAGTTCCACCCCGAGAGCATCCTCACGCCGCGGGGCAAGGCGATGGTGGAGAACTTCGTGGAGGTGTGCGAGACGCATGGCTGATGAGCTGCGATACCACGTCGACGGCGAGGTCGTGCCCGCGAGCGAGGCGACCGTCTCGGTCGAGGACCGTGGGTTCGCCTACGGCGACGCCGCCTTCGAGACGCTGCGGGCGTACGGCGGCGACGTCTTCCGGTGGGGCGACCACGCCGCGCGGCTCGCCGACACCTGCGAGACGCTCGGGCTCGACCACGGCCTCGCGGACGCCAACCTGAAGGGGCGAATCGACGAGACGCTCGCCGCCAACGACCTCGCCGACGCGTACGTCAAGCTCTCGATCACGCGGGGGGTCCAGCCGGGCACGCTCGACCCGAAGCCGGAGGTGGACCCGACCGTCGTCGTCGTCGCGAAACCGCTCCCGCGGGGGGGCGTCGACTCCGATCCCGTTCACGACGGTCCGGCCGCGGTCCAGACGACGAAGCGCCGCAAGCCGTCCTCGCGCGCGCTGCCGGCGGACGCGAAGACCCACAACTACCTCAACGGGATCCTCGCTCGACTCGAACTCCGCGTCACCGGCGCGGACGAGGCGCTCATGCTCGACCCCGCGGGCAACGTCGCCGAGGGCGCGACCGCGAACGTCTTCTTCGCCAACGGGACCGCCCTGAAGACCCCCTCGCTCGACGGCCCGATCCTCCCCGGCGTCACCCGCCGGACCGTGATCGAGATAGCCGAAGAGGAGGGCGTCCCCGTCGAGGAGGGGAGCTACACCCCCGACGCGGTCCGCGAGGCTGACGAGGTCTTCCTCACCAACTCGACGTGGGAGATCCGCCCGGTCGAGACGGTCGACGGCCTCGCGGTCGACGGGGACGGCGACGGGGTCGAGGGACCCCTCACCACCCTTATCTCCCGGCTGTTCGACCGGCGCGTGGAGGAGCGGTACTACGACGGCGAGCGGCTGTAGTCGGCGGCGCTTATTTATGAATGAACACAGCGGTGGCGCGCCCCGGTGAGCGGCCCGGAGGGCCGCGAACCGCGAGGGACCGAAGGTCCCTCTGGCAGCCGGCGGCGGAGCCGCCGGCGACGACGGTGCGAGGGAGTCGCGAGCGAAGCGAGGAGGCAGATATGCCAATCAGGCG
>NZ_JARANT010000152.1 GCF_029889805.1 Halorubrum sp. Boch-26
CGTCTGATGTGTTTAAGAGCCTGACTCAAAGGGGCGCTGTGCGGGGCGGGACTCAAAGGGGCAGGCCGGAGCTTTGGAGGTGGTCACCGGCGACCAGTTGTCAGAGAACTGTGACCGAGCGACTAGGGCGTTGTGAGCCCCCTCCGTGTCATCGACGGCAACTATTTAAAAACGGCCGGAGCCAGCTGGGGATTAGTTATAAACGTCTCATACCGCGTCGTCGGTGACCGTCTCGGCCGCCTCGCCGTCCTCACCCTCGTCTCCGTCGACGTCGAGCACGGTGACCCGCGCGGACATGATCCGAGTATTGTCCACGCGCTCGATCCGGATCCGGATCGCGTCGAACTCGATCTCTTCGCCCTCCTCGACGAGGCGCCCGGCGCGGTTGAACACGAAGCCGGCGAGCGTTTCGAACTCCTCGCCCTCGGGCAAGTCGATCCCGAGAATCTCGTTGACCTCGTCGATGTTCACCTCGCCTCGGACGACGGCGACGTTCTCCTCGAGGAACTCGACGGGCGCCTCCTCGTCGCCCTCCAGAATTTCGCCGACGATCTCCTCGACCATGTCCTCCAAGGTGATGATCCCCTCCGTGGTGCCGAACTCGTCGATAACGGTGACCATCTGAAGGCGGTTCTCCTGCATCTCCGCGAGCAGTTCGTCGGCGTTCTTCGACTCGGGGACGTGGAGCGTCGGCTTCACGACGCGCTCAAGCGAGGGCTCTCCCTCGGAGTAGCGCAGCTCGCGGACTAAGTCCCGCACGGTCACCACGCCGATGATGTTGTCGAGGTTCCCCTCGTAGACGGGGACGCGCTCGTGGTCGGCCTGGATGCACGTCTCGATCGCCTCCTCGACCGACGACTCCTTCGCGACCGCGGTGACGTCGAGGCGAGGCGTCATCACCTCCTTGGCGATGGTGTTGTTGAACCGGAAGATGCGGTCGAGCATCTCCCGCTCCTCCTCCTCGATGACGCCCTCGCGCTCGCCCGTCTCGATGATGTCCTGGATCTCGTCGCGGGTGACGTACGTCGACTCGATCGCCGCCGATCCGCCGATGACCTGGTTGACGCCCTTGACGATGTAGTCGAACAGGACCACGAGCGGGTACAGCGCGTACTCCGACGCCTTCAGCGGGCGGGCAATCTTGAGCGCCCACGACTCGGTGTTCTCGACGGCGTAGGACTTGGGCGCGCTCTCGCCGAAGATCAGCACCAGCGTCGTGATCCCGAACGTCGTCGCCAGCACGGACTGGCCGCTGGAGAGGAAGAAGCCGAACAGCGCGGTCGCGATGGAGGTCATCGCGACGTTGACGATGTTGTTGCCGACGAGGATCGTCACCAGCAGTCGGTGCGGGTTCTCCTTCATCTCCTGAATGGTCTTCGCACCCGTGACCCCCTCGTCCACGAGGCTGTCGACGCGATGCTGTGGGAGCGAGAACATCGCGATCTCCGACGAGGAGAAGAACGCGGACAGCCCGATCAGCACCGCGATCGCGAGGACGCCGAGAAGGATCACGGCGTTGTCCCCCGGCAGCGGCAGCTGTAGCAGATCGGCCGTCAGCGTGCTCGACGACAAGCCCATGTTCATTCGTCTTCCGGCGGCGGACGGTTAAAGGATTACCTTCGACGCCCCGGGTCGACGGGCGATCCGGAACATTGCCGGACGACCCGACGGCCGACGGCGAAATCTGAGGAGGCGTCACGGAGCGTGCCGCGGCCGACACGATTACACGTCCCGCGGCCGAATCACCGTCTATGACGGAGCCACAGATCACCCTGTACAGGCTACAGGCGTGCCCGTACTGCGAGCGCGTCGTTCGGACCCTGAACCGGTTCGGGCTGGAGTACCGGTCGCGGTACGTCGAGCCGATGCACTCGGAACGGAACGTCGTCAAGCGCGTCTCGGGCGCCCGGAGCGTCCCGGCGATCATCGACCACGAGACCGGCGTGACGATGTCCGAGAGCGCGAACATCGTGGAGTACCTGGAAGGGACGTACGGAGACGCGGCGACCGACGGGGGCCGCGCAGATGACGACGCGGCGACCGACGGGGGCCGCGCAGATGACGACGCGGCGACCGACGGGGGCCGCGCAGCTGGCGAGGGAGGTGCCTGAGATGCCCGACTTCGACGTCGTCTCCCTCCCCGAGACTGACCACGTCGCCGAGGGCGACACGGCGCCCGACTTCACCCGCCCGCTCGTGAACGAGGAGTACTGGGAGGACCGCGCGCTCGACGGCCTCGTGAACGGGCCGACGCTCCTCGTCTTCCACCCGATGGACGGCGCCTTCCAGGGGACGTACCTGTACAACACGATCGACGACCACGGCTGGGCCGACGACCTCGACGTTCTCGGCCTTTCCATCTCGTCGCCGTACGCCCACAAGCGCCTGCTGGCCGGGCGCGGCGAGGGCGTCCGGATCTTCTCGGACCCCGGTGCGGGTGTGATCGAGGAGTACGGCGTCGCCCACGACATCGACGGCATGACCGGAGTCACCGAGGCGCGCCCGGCCGTGTTCCTCCTCGACGGCGACCGCACCGTCGAGTACGCGTGGGTCGCGAGCGAGCACCCCGAGTTCCCCGACGCCGAGGCGATCGACGACGCGATCGACCGGCTCGTCGACTGAGGGCCCGTGCGGGCTCGCGGACTGATCCACGGACGACCCACGTGACGGCGGTTCGCGTCACCGCTCACCGCGACCGCACCGGAATCGACCACACGCGTCACCCTTTTTTAAACCGCAACCGAACGGGCGATCGTGACGGACGACACCGGAGACCGAGAACCGCATACCGGACCGACCTCCGGGCGCGACGCCGCGAGCCGCCGGGAGGACGTCCGCCGGGCGGCCGCGGCGGTCGCCGACGGCGAGCTCGTCGTCTACCCCACGGAGACGGTGTACGGCCTCGGGGGGGACGCTCTCGATCCCGTCGCCGTCGAGCGCGTGTTCGACCTGAAGGGCCGCGACCGGTCGAACCCGCTCTCTCTGGGCACCGCGAGCGTCGACGGCGCGCTTCGATACGCCCGACCCACGGAGTTCGCGGTCGCGTTCGCCCGTGCGTTCCTCCCCGGCCCCGTGACCGTCGTCGTCGAGCGAGGCGACGCGATCCCCGACGCGCTCACCGCCGGCGGCGACCGGGTCGGGCTCCGCGTCCCGGACCAACCGGTCGCCAGGGCGCTCCTCCGCGAGACCGGTCCGCTCACCGCGACGAGCGCGAACGTCTCCGGGACCGGCAGCGTCACCGACCTCAGAATCTTATACCCCTCTCAAAGACCACACGACAAAGGCGGAGCGCGGAGG
>NZ_JARANT010000153.1 GCF_029889805.1 Halorubrum sp. Boch-26
TCCGCCCCCGCCCGCCGCCCGGCTCGAGGCTGGGGAGGCGTGAGGTGCGGGGCGGTTGCGGGTGGGTAGGACTCAAAGGGGCAGCCGCGAGGACGCCGCAGGCGACGCCAAGCACCGCAGGGAGCGAGTGAAGCGAGCGACTGAGGAGCACAGCGAGCGTGCGGCGTCCTCGCGGCTGGGGCTTTGGAGGTCTTCCCAGCGGGTCCCTTGCACCCACATGAACAGCCGATAGCAACACCTCTCGTTCACTTCTAAACAACGCTCGAACAGATCGACGACGCTCGCTCCCGCTATCGATCGCACAGCGCCGGTTAGCGACCGGCCGTATCGAGCGGGAGTATACCTAGAGAACGAAATACGTACAACGGCGACCGATCGAAATCCGAAGCTTCGGGCGTCGAGATCAGTCGGCTCGGGCGGTCGACTCGGCGCCGAGCGCGGCGGCGCGGTCGGACTCGGTCACGTCGATGCCGCGACGCTCCAACTGATCGACGAACTCGGCCTCGCTGAGGCCCGCCCGTGTGGCCGCCTGAGAGAGTGTCAGCGTTCGCGCACCGTACAGCGTCAGCGCACTCGTGAGGCCCTTTTTTGCCATATCTAGGATAGGCCCGTGAAGGTTTATGAAGGTTACTAATTGATTCAGGCCCCTGATACACCTTATACGATATATATTGACAGTTGATCAGGTCGGCGGCGTATAACCACTACCGAGGACGGCCCGCAGGAATTATCCCGCTCTGCGGCGCAGTGGGGGTATGGACAGACAACAGATCTTCGCGCTATTCTTCGCGCTCCTCATGGTGAGTTCGATGGCCGCCTGGGGCGTCTCGCTGCTGTAGGCGCCGTTCGACGTGACGCGGCGCCCCGCGGCGTAACACGCTGCTTCAGCCGTCGCCCCAGACGTCGGAGAGCGGGTGGTCCTCCCGACGCTGAGCGTCGGCCTCCGAGCGGGTCCGCGTCTCGTCGGCGTCGTCGCCGCGTCCGTTTCGGCCGCTCGATCCGACGGTATCGGCCCGGTCGGCGCCACCGGTCGCGGCGCCCCCAGATCCGTTCGCGCCGGAGCCGCCGCGTTCGGACGCGCCCCCCGTACCGCCGGTACCGCCCGTGCCGTCGCCCCGGTTCCGCGCCGCCCGGGCGGGACCGGAGGGGTCGGCGTCGACCCCGGCGAGCGCGGCAGCGGGGTCGAACTCCGGGAGGTCGGGCGTCGTCATCGCGTCGATCTGGTCTCGAAACCACGGCGGCGTGTCCGCCTTCGCGCGGTCGAAGAGGTCCAGCAGGGAGTCGTCCGCGAGGTACGTCGCGCCGTAGTCGTCGGGCGCGCGGACGACGCGGCCGCACGCCTGAATCACGGTCCGCAGCGCCGTCCGGTGGTACCACGCCCACTGGTCGTCCGCGAGCCGGCGGGCGACGCGGGAGTCGTTCGTGTTGCGGTACGGCGCCTTACACACCACCTGCCACCGGCAGAGGTCGCCCTTCAGGTCCAGCGCCTCCTCCATCTTCACGGAGACGAACACCTCCGGGTCGTCGCTCGCCTTCCACGCGGAGAGCTCCGCGTCGCGGTTCTCTCGACCGTGCCGCCGGACGCGCGCGGCGACGCCGAACTCGCCCAGCAGCTCGGTGAGCCGCCCGGCGATGTCGTACGAGTGCGCGTGGATAAGTCCCTTCTCGTCCGGGTGTTCGGCCATGAGCCGGACGGTCAGGCGGGCGATCTCCGGTATCGTCTCGTCGCGGTGCTCGTAGGTCATCGACCCCCGCGTCACGTCGTACAGCGGGCGGTGTTCCAGCGGGAACGTGTGAGGGACGTCGACGAGGGCGACGGTCGCGGGATCGAGGCCGATCCCGCGGCAGAACGCCTCCTTCGAGAGGATGGTGGCGGAGAGCAGCGCGAACCGGTTCCCGCGGTCCCACACCGTGTGCCGGAGGTAGCGGGCCGGATCCAAGGGTTTGATCGCGAGCGGCGACCCCTCCCCGCCGGACTGGTCGACGACCCACGTCGTCGGCGAGTCGAGGTCGCGGTAGTCCTCTAAGAACCAGCCGAGCTCGCTCACCAGCTCTCCGAGGCGGTCGCGGCGCGCGACCTCCTCGCGGTCGAGCTCGGGCCGCCCCGTCAACTCGTCTCTCGCGCGCTTCGCGACGTCGCGGAGGGAGGCGACGAACCGGGCGGTGCGGTCGAGCGCGTCCTCCTCGGGGCCGGCGTCGGCCTCCACGTCCGGGACGCGCACGTCGTCCCAGACCGGGACGCGGTCGGGCGAGAGCTCGATCGTCGCGTACATCTCCGCCCACTCGGCGAGCCCGTGCGCCTCGTCGATCACGACGACGTCGCGCTTGCGGAACACCTCGGAGCCCGCGGTGCGCATGAAGTAGGCGAGCGTCATCGCGGCGTACCGGTTACCGGAGGCGATCGCGCGGTCGGAGAAGTACGGGCACCGGTGTTTCACGGAGCAGTCGAACCCCTGCTGCCGGACGCAGGGCGCGCGGTTGACCGGCGTGTCGTGCTCGCCGGGGAGGATGCAGTCGTAGTTCGACTTCCCGCGGATCACCGCCAGGTCGTCGAGCAGGTCGTCCGCCTCGACGTCGTCGATCTGCGACACCTGCGGCGTCGTGTAGTAGGCGCCCGTCGCCTCGCTCGGCGCCGTCTCGTCGACCGTCGCGGCCGCGCCCATCACCGCCCGCGCGAGCAGCGACTTGCCGCTGCCGGTCGGCGCGCGCACGAGGACGACCTCGTTGCCGGCGGCGAACGCGTCGCGGATGTCCGCGAGCGCCCGCTCCTGCGCGCCGCGGAAGCTCGGGGCGGGGAACTCGGCGGGGATCCGGTCGGGGTCCACAGGGGTCCCTCGCCCCCTCCCGGAATTAAACCCTCGGCTCGCGGTCGATCCGTCGGCGAAGCGTCGGCGGCGTCACCCGACGCTCGACTCGTCGTCCCCCGCACCGGCGACGGTATACCGGACGTCGGAGGCGCCGGAGTCACCCACGGATCAGGCGCCGCCGTTCGGACC
>NZ_JARANT010000154.1 GCF_029889805.1 Halorubrum sp. Boch-26
CGGTCACCGACGCCGTCGACGCGCACGCCGCGGGCTCCGCGCCGCTCGGCGACGGTCTCCGCGGCGACGACGACGCCCTCGGCGGCGCGCTGGGATCCCCTGACGGGCTGCGCTGAAAACCGCGATCGGCGGTCCGCCCGCCCCTCTTCGCCTCGTCCGTTTTCGCCCTCTCAAGACCGAATCCGCTCGACCAGCCCCAGCTCCTCGAACTCGATCCCGAGCGCCGCGTCGAACGCACGCTCGTACGTCTCCGCCAGCGCCGCGACGTAGTCGCCGGTCCCGGTCGCCGCCTCGGGCGCGCTCCCGACCGCGGGGTCGACGGCGGGGAGCCGGGTATCGGCGGCCGCCCCGTCGTCGCGTCCCGAGTCGGACTCCCCGACGCGCGCCACCGCTATCGTCCCGTCGACGCTCCCGCCGACGTCGGCCACCCGACCGCGGAGCCGTTGGAGCGCGTCGCGTCCGTGCGCCGTCGCGGGCGTCACCGCCTCGACGCGGTCGGCCGTCGTGACCGCGGCGACCGCCTCGTTCGAGCCGACCGGGGCGGCGTCGACGACCACGGCGTCGTAGGCGGTCGCCGCCTCGTCGACCCGCCGCTCCAACTTCCGCGCGGCCTCCGCCGTCTTCGCGCGAGCCGCGCGCTCGAACGGCGCGCGGGCCGGGACCAGGTCCGCGCGTCCCGGGAGGTTCGCCGCGCCGTCGGGGTCGTCGCCGTCGTCGCTCTCGCGACCGGCACCGATGGGGTACGTCGCCGCCGACAGCGACGCGCCGGTCTCGTCGGTGAGTAGCGCTGTGAGATCGGTGCTGACCAGCCCGAAGACGTACTCGGAGAGCCCCTGCGTCGTGAACGCGGCGTCGACCACGGCCACGTCGCGGCCGTCGCGCGCTCCCACCGCGGCCAGTTCGACTGCGGTTCGCGTCGTCCCCGCGCCGCCGGTCGCTCCGACGAGCGCGAGCGTCGTCGCCTGCATGCGCTCGGCTACCCGGAGTGTCGCTGTTAACTCTGTCGCACGTCGGTCGGCTGGCCGCCGTCCAGTCGCGCTGCGGACCGCCGACCGCGACCGCTCACTCGGCGATCGCCTCGGCGACGGCGTCCAGCTCGTCGTCGGAGAGGTCCGGTCGCTCACCGCCGACCGCGTGGAGGGGCGCGCCGCCGTCGCCCTCGAACCGCGGGATGATGTGGACGTGGACGTGGGGGACCTCTTGGCCGGCCGCCTCGCCGTCGTTGATCCCGACGTTGGCGCCGTCGGCACCGACGGTCGACTGGACCTCCGGAGTGAGCTCGGTTACGGCCGCGAACAGCTCGGCCGCGAGCTCGTCGTCGAGGTCGCCGACGTGCTGTGCGTGTTCTTTCGGGATCACGAGAGCGTGCCCACGCGCGAGCGGGTTGGCGTCGAGGAACGCCAGCACGTCGTCGGTCTCGTGGACGGTCCGCGCCGGGATGTCGCCGGCGACGATCGAACAGAAGACGCAGTCGTCGGACATACGCGGTAGGTCGGCGGCGCGACGCATCAAGGTTTCCCGGGGTCGGAGCCGTCGCGGTCCGGATTGAGCGATTCCGGTTCGACTCACTCGCTCGCGTCGGGAAACGGCACCTCGACGAGGTCGCCGTCGTCCGGGAGGAGCACCTCCCCGTCGAACGCTCCGGTCGCCTCTCGTCGAATGGGCGAGGCGTCGGCGGCGTACCGCGAGGAGACGTGGACCAGCGCCAGCCGCTTCGCGTCGGCACGGGCGGCGATCCTCCCGGCCTCGCGGCCGGTCGAGTGGGCCGTGTCGCGCGCGCGGTCGGCCATGTCGTCGGCGAAGGTCGCGTCGTGGACGAGCAGGTCGGCGCCCTCGGCGACCTCGACGGTCTGGTCTCGCGGGCGCGTGTCCGCGGTGTACACGAGGGTCCGGCCGGGCCGCGGCGGGCCGACGACCTGCGCGGGCTCGACGACCGCCCCGTCCTCGGTCTCGACGGGCTCGCCGGCGTGGAGCCGGCCGAACTTCGGGCCGACGGGGACGCCCAGCTCCTCCGCCTTCGGACGGTCGAACCGGCCGAGGCGGTCGTCCTCCTCGAGGACGTATCCCTGCGAGACGGTCCGGTGTTCCGTCTCGAAGGCGCGGACCTCGTACCCGTCGGCGTCGAGCGCGACCGCTCCGGGCGCAATCTCCTCGATACGCACGCGGAACGCGGGGTCGTGACCGACCGCGTGGACCAGGTCGCGGAGGTCGTCGGCGGTCCCCGGCGGACAGTGGATCGTCAGGGGGGCCGTCCGCTCGTTGAATCCGAGCGTCTGGACCAGCCCCGGGATCCCGAGGACGTGGTCGCCGTGGAGGTGCGAGACGAACAGGTGGTCGATCCCGAACCCGGTGCCGAACCGCATCATCCCGCGCTGCGTCCCCTCGCCGCAGTCGAAGAGGAGGCGGTCGCCCTCGCGGTTGACGAACAGTGCGCTCGGCGCGCGCTCGGTGGTCGGGACGGCGCCGCCCGTTCCGAGGAACGTGACGCGAAGGGACATACCCGCCCTGCGGCCGGCGGCGATAAACTCCTTTCGAGGCGGGCGTCGCGGTCGGCGCCGCCAGCGACCGCGTCCCGACCACGGGCCGAAGCCGACATGTGTCCGCCGCCCCGAACGCGACCATGCACGACTCGATCGCCGCGCTCGTCCGTCAGGAGGGGTGGCGCGCCGAGGGCGCCGCCGCCAGAGTCCACTACGACGGCGGCGGTGACCGATTCGCGGTGGAGTTCTACGCGGACGCCGAACGCGTCCTCTACTGGACGGTGCCCGCCGCCGAGGACGCGTCCGACTCCTCGACGGCGGCGGACGACTCGACGGCGACCGCCACGGCCGCCCCGGTCCCCCGCGAC
>NZ_JARANT010000155.1 GCF_029889805.1 Halorubrum sp. Boch-26
CGCCCCCCTGCGGGGGTCGGGCGCCGCGCTGGCGCGGCGCGCGGGGGTCGAGCGGCGGCTCCCGCTGGCGACGACCGCGTTCGTCGCCGACGACCCGACGGCGGACGTCGCGGCGCTCGCCGACGACCTCGACCTGGCGCTGACCGCGACCGACCCAGCGTTCGACGCGGGCGACCACCCGGCGATGCGGGCGTACGCCCGCGGCGAGGCGAAGGAGGGCGTCGGGATGGGCGGCGCGCTGGCGCTCGCCGACCGCGCGGGAGTCCCCGACGCCGACCTGCGCGAGCGCGTCGCCGCGATCACCGACCGGCTACTCGCCGAGCGCGAGGGGGATGCGGCGGGCGCGACGGGAGGTGACCCCCGATGAAGGGAATCGTCCTCGGCGGCGTCAGCTCCGGCGTCGGCAAGACCGTCGCGACGCTCGCGGCGATCCGGGCGCTCGACGGCGCGGGCCGCACTGTCCAGCCGGCGAAGGCCGGCCCCGACTTCATCGACCCGAGCCACCACGAGCGCGTGGCGGGGCGCCCCTCCCGGACGCTCGACCTCTGGCTGCAGGGCGAGGACGGGCTCCGCCGGAACTACGCCCGCGGCGCGGGCGACGTCTGCGTCGTCGAGGGCGTGATGGGGCTGTACGACGGCGACGGGTCGAGCACGGCCGCGGTCGCCGAGGCGCTCGACCTCCCCGTCGTGCTCGTGGTCGACGCCAGCGCGGGGATGGAGAGCGTCGCCGCGACCGCGCTCGGCTTCCGGGCGTACGCCGAGCGCGCGGGCCGCGACGTCGACGTCGCCGGGGTGATCGCCCAGCGCGCGCACGGCGGCCGCCACGAGGACGGGATCCGCGGGGCGCTCCCCGACGAGCTGACCTACCTCGGCCGTATCCCGCCGAACGACGACCTAGAAGTCCCCGAGCGGCACCTCGGGCTCCACATGGGCGACGAGTCCCCGCTCCCCGACGACGCGCTCGACGCGGCCGCGGAGGGGCTCCGACCCGATCGGTTGCTGGACATCGCGCGGGAGCCGGCGGGGGCGGGCGACGCGGCCGCCGCTGGCGACCCGGCCGAACCGACCGACGCCGACCGCCCCCGCGTCGCGGTCGCCCGCGATGAGGCGTTCCGGTTCGCGTATCCGGCCACCGTCGAGCGCCTGCGCGAGCGGGCGACCGTCGAGCCGTTCGCTCCGACCGCGGGCGACCCCCTCCCGCCGTGCGACGGGATCTACCTCCCCGGCGGCTACCCGGAGCTGCGCGCCGCGGAACTCGCCGAGAGTCCGGCGCTCGACGACATCGCGAACGCGGCCGCAGAGGGGGTCCCGGTGCTCGGCGAGTGCGGCGGGCTGATGGCGCTCGCCGAGTCGCTGACGACCGTCGAGGGCGAGACGCACGCGATGGCGGGGGTGCTCCCGGCGGACGTGCGGATGCGCGACCGGTACCAGGCGCTCGACCACGTGGAACTGCGTGCGCGACGGGACGCGCCGACGGCCGCGGCGGGCGAGACGCTGCGGGGCCACGAGTTCCACTACTCGACGGCCGACGCCGCGAGCGACGCCCGGTTCGCCTTCGACGTGGAGCGCGGGACCGGGATCGACGGCGATCGCGACGGCCTGACCGAACACCGAACGCTGGGAACGTACTGTCACGTCCACCCCGAGAGCGGGGCGTTCGACGCGTTCATCGACGGGCTGTGACCGCGATGTCACTCCCTGCTCTCCCCGCGTTCGACGCCGTCCCCGCCCTCACCGCGCTGGCGATCGCGGTCGCGCTCGACCTCGCGGTCGCGGAGCCGCCGGGGCGGGTCCACCCGGTGGCGCTGTTCGGCTCGCTCGTCGAGCCGGTCGATCGGGAGTGGACGCGCCCGCGGCGCGTCGGCGTCGCCGCCGCGGTCTTGCTCCCGCTCGCCGCCGCGGCGGTCGCGGGCGGGGTCGTGGCGGTCGCCTCCCTCACGCTCCCCGCCCTCGCCGTCCCGGTCGCCGGCGCGCTCCTCTTCTCGCTCGTCAGCCTCCGGATGCTGCGCGAGGTCACCGCCGACGTCGTCGCGCAGACCGAGAGCGACCCCGAGGCGGCCCGCGAGTCGATCCGGGCGCTGGTGGGGCGGGACGCCGCCGCCCTCTCGCCGGCGGCCCTCCGGAGCGCGGCGGTCGAGAGCGCGACCGAGAACCTCGCCGACGGGTTCGTCGCGCCGCTCGCGGGGTTCGCGGCCGGCGCGACGGTCGGGCCGGCGGTCGCTCCGGGCGCGGCCCTCCCGCTCGGCGTCGCCGGCGCGGCGTGGGTGAAGGCCGTGAACACGCTCGACTCGATGCTCGGCTACCGGTCGAAGCCCGTCGGCTGGGCGAGCGCCCGGCTCGACGACGCCGTGATGTACCTCCCGGCCCGCGCGGCCGCGGCCTGTCTCGCGCTCGCGGCCGGGTCGGTCGGGGCGCTCTCTCGGGCGCGAGCGTGGGCGCGGGAGCCGGGATCGCCGAACTCCGGCTGGCCGATGGCGACCGCGGCGGTCGCGCTCGACGTGCGGCTGGCGAAGCCGGGCCACTACGCGCTCAACCCGGCGGCCGCGCCGCCGACCGTCGCCGACGCGGAGCGGGCGGTCCGGCTCGTCGGCGTCGCCGGCGGCGTCGCCGTCGCGGGGACGGCGGGGTGGCTGGCGGCGGTTGCGGGGGTGATCGCGTGGTCC
>NZ_JARANT010000156.1 GCF_029889805.1 Halorubrum sp. Boch-26
ACCGCGTTGGCGCGCGCCCCCGAGCGCCCCCCGGGCGCGAGGCGCCCGCGCGAGGGAGTCGCGAGGGAGCGGGCGACCGGCGGGAGCCCCGAGCGAGCGACGAGGTTGGGGAGGCGTGAGGTGCGGTTGCGGTGCGGGTGGGACTCAAAGGGGCAGCCGGGAGGGCGGCGCAGACGACGCAAGCACCGCAGGGAGCGAACGGAGTGAGCGACCGAGGCGCGCAGCGAGTGTGCGCCGCCCTCCCGGCTGGGGCTTTGGAAGTGTTCGCCGTCGATCCGCTGTCAACCGTTTATAAACAATCGCCTGGGGCTTTGGAAGTGTTCGCCGTCGATCCAACGATAACCATTTATAAACGAACGACGGGCGCTTTGCGAGCGTTCGCAGCGCCACCGACGGTAACAACGAAAAGTAGAGAGCCATAAATAGGGATTCTCGAATCCACGCCGGTTCGATACAAATCCACATCGTATCGGTCCCGACACGATTTAGGTGACCCGCCCGCAACGGGTCGGTAATGAGCACTCAGGCCGCGACGGAAGAACACACGGTCGTGATCGGGCTGGAGGTCCACGTCCAGCTCGAGACCGACACGAAGATCTTCTGCGGCTGTTCGACGGAGCCCGAAGACGACGAGGATCCGAACACGCGCACGTGCCCGACCTGTCTCGGGCTGCCGGGCGCGCTGCCGGTCCTCAACGAGGCCGCCGTCGAGGCCGCCGTGAAGGTGGGGAAAGCGATCGACGCCGACATCCCCCAGACGACGACGTTCCACCGGAAGAACTACTACTACCCCGACCTGCCGAAGAACTTCCAGCTCACCCAGTACGACGCCCCGATCTGCCAGTCCGGCGAGCTGGAACTCCGCGTCGACAGCGAGCCTCGGACCATCGGGATCACCCGGGCACACCTCGAAGAGGACCCCGGAAGCCTCCAGCACGCCGGCGGCTCCATCGAGTCGGCGACGCACACCCTGGTGAACTACAACCGCGCCGGGACGCCCCTGATGGAGATCGTCACGGAGCCGGACTTCCGGTCGCCCGCGGAGACCCGGGCGTTCCTCGCGAAGCTGGAGGAGGTCCTCGAATATCTCGGCGTCTTCGACCCGACTCGCGACGGGAGCCTGCGCGTCGACGCCAACGTCTCCTTGGTTCCCGAGAGCGACGTTGCCGACGACGGGACGATCACCGGCGACGCCCTCGAAGCCGTGAACCGCGCCGAAGTCAAGAACATCTCGAGTCACAAGGGCGCCGAACAGGCGCTCGCGTACGAGATCACCCGACAGGAGAACGTGCTCCGGCGCGGCCGCGAGATCGAACAGGAGACCCGCCACTGGGACGAAGGGCGCGGCGTCACCGTCTCGATGCGTTCGAAGGAGGCCGAGAAGGACTACCGCTACTTCCGGGAGGCCGACCTCCCGGCGCTGGAGGTGTCGGACTGGAAAGAACAGATCCCGATCCCGGAGCTGCCCGACGCCCGCCGCGAGCGCTTCCGCGAGGAGTACGGGCTCGACCGCGAGTCGGCCTCGAAGCTCACCTCGACGAAGGCGGTCGCCGACTTCTTCGAGGACGTCGCCGAGGCGTTCGACCCCGACCTCGCCGCCACGTGGGTGGCCGACAACCTGCTCGGCGAGCTCAACTACCGCGAGATGGCGATCACGGACGTCGAGGACCGCCTCGACGAGTTCACCCGCCTGGTCGAACTCGTCGCCGACGATGAGCTCACGGTGAAGAACGCCGAGGAGGTCGTCCTCCGCGAGATGCTCGACGCGGGCGAGGACCCCGAGACCGTCATCGACCGCGAGGGGCTCGGCGTCGCCGACTCCGGCGAGGTCGAGGCCGCGGTCGCGGCCGCCATCGACGACAACCCCGACGCCGTGAGCGACTATCACGGGGGCGACGAGGGCGCGATCAACTTCCTCGTCGGGCAGGTGATGCAGGAGACCGGCGGGAGCGCCGACCCCGGACAGGTGAACGGGCTGCTCCGCGAGCGGCTGGACGGGTAACGGGATGCGAGACACCGCCGAGGCGCCGCGCCGATGACCGTCACCGTCGACGTCGTCGGCGAGGGGACCGCCGAGTACGACCTCCCCGACGACGCCACCTACGCGGACCTCGTCCGCGAAGCGGGGTACCACCCGCAGGAGGCGTCGGTCCTCGTCGAGGGCTCCCCGGTCCCCGGCGACCGCGTCGTCGACGCCGACGAGGTCCGGCTGCTCCGACTGATAAGGGGCGGCGCGACGGACGGCGACGCGTGAGCGGGGACCGCGACGCGGACGACGCCGAGGTGTCGGCCCCCGACGAGTTCGGGGTCGAGCCCGCGACGCCCGACGACCGACTCGACGTCCTCCGCGTGCTCGACGCCGCGATGTTGGAGACGGACGCCGAGAGCGTGGACGCCGCGATCGACGCCGGAGACGCCCTCGTCGCCCGATTCGAACGGACCGGTGCGGTCGTCGGCGCGCTGGTCGCCACGCGCCCCGAACCGAGACGGCTCCGCGTCGACGCCGTGGCCGTCCGGCGGGCGCGACGCGGTCGAGGGATCGGCTCAGCGCTCGTCGCCGCGGCGGTGCGGCGGGCCGAACGCGCCGCCGCCGTGGACGCGGTCACCGCCGCGTTCGACCCGAAACTGGACGCCTTTTATACGGAGCACGGGTTCGCCAG
>NZ_JARANT010000157.1 GCF_029889805.1 Halorubrum sp. Boch-26
ACACGGGCCACGGTGTCATCGGCACCACGCACGCCGAGGACGTCGAGGCGCTCGTGAACCGCGTGGTCGAGCGGGGGCTCCCGCCGTACCTGCTCCGCGAGATCGACCTCGTCGTCTTCCCGCGGCAGGTCGGCGGCGAGCGGTACGTCTCGCGGGCGGTCGAGCCCCTCTCCGCAGAGGAGTACGAGGCGCTCGATCCGGAGGCGAAGCGGAGCCCGACCGGGGACCCCAAGCACGGCGGCGCCGGCGTCGTCGACAAGGGCGGGGAGCCGGTGTACTACAACACGCTCGCGTGGCGCGACGCCGACGGCGAGTTCCGGTTTCCGGGCGCTCCCGAGAGCGACGCGGCGGCCGCCCCCGGCGAGGGGTCGCGCCTCCATGCGGTCGCCCGGATCGCGGACTACACCGACCGCGAGGTCGACGCCGTGCGCTCGGAGTTCGTCGCCAAGCGCCGGTACGTCGAGTACCTCGTCCGGGAGGGCGTCGACGACGCCGACGCGCTGTTCGAGTTCCTCGCCGACCTCCGGACCGACGAGGCCGCGACCGTCGAGCGCGCGGCGCGGACGATGGACCGGACGGCGGGCGAGCGCGACGAGCGCGACGGCACTGAGGGGCGCGATGGATCCGACGAGCGGGGGCGGCCGTGAGCGGGAAGCCGACGACCGAACCCGACGACGGCGGCGCGGAGCTCGGGCGAGCCGTCGACGCCGCCGAGGCCGACGGGTTCCTCCGGACCGGTCGGTCGGCGGCCGTCGATCGGGCCCTCTACGCGCTGTTCGCGCGGCACGCGAGCGACCGTCGGCACGACGCCGACCGGAAGCGGTACCGCGGGACGGCGCTCGACACGGGGTTCGAGACGTACCTGTCGCGGGTGTACGGGCTCTCGTGGCTCGTCGCGCTCGCCGTCGCCGGGCCGACACTCCTCGTCGCGATCGGCGCGGCCCCGGAGTTGCTCGCGGCCGCCGAGGGGTGGACCGGGGACGCCATGTGGGCGTCGTCGCCGTCGCCCGAGGCCGTCGCCGTCGTCGCCGCGGGGCTGGCCGGCCTCCTCGCGAAGCGGGCGACGGTGCGGCTCGGCGGGCTCCACCTGCGGTGGCTCACGGCGACGCGCCGGACGGACATCGAGCGGACGCTTCCGGCCGCGGTCCGGTACCTCGAACTGCTCGCGTCCGGGAGCGACGGCCCTCGCGAGATGGTCGAGAAGACAGCCGCGAGCGAGGCGTACGGCGGGACGGCGACCTCGCTGCGGAAGGCGCTCACCGCGGCGCGGCTCGCCGGGAGCCTCGACGAGGGGCTTCGGCGGGTCGCCCGCGACACCCCCTCGCGGGAGCTGCTCGCGCCGTTCCTGTTGAAGTTCCGCAAACACGCGGCGACCGGCGACGCGGCGCTCGCGGAGTACCTCCGGACGGAGAGCCGGATGCTCGCGCACCGACAGGACCGGGCCCGCAAGCGCGCTCGCCGGTTTCTGGAGCTTCTCACGGAGCTGTTCGTCGTCGTGTTGGTGTTGCCGGCGCTGCTCGTCATCGCGGCGACCGCGCTCACCGTCGTCGTCCCCGAGCTGCTACCGCCGGTCGACACGCCGGTCGGAGTGGTACCGACGCGGGCGGTCGTGCTCTACGGCGCCGTCGTCTTCCTCGTCGTCATCGGCCTCGCCGGCGCGGTCGCCGTCGGCACGCTCCGCCCGCCGAACCAGCGCGCGAGCTACGACCTGCCGGCCTCGCCGCGCGCGATCGCCGCCTCGGTCGGACGCAACCCGGCGAGCGCCGCGGTGGTCTGTACGCCGCCGGCCGCCCTGCTCGCGGCCGGCCTCGCGCTCGCGGGGTACACCCTCGTCAACGTCGCCCTGCTCGCGTACGCGGCGTTCGCTATTCCCGTGGGGAGCGTCGCGGTCAGGCGCACCCGGGTCGACGACGCGAAGGACCGCGAGCTGGCCGACTTCGTCCACGCGGTCTCCGGTCACGTGGCGCACGGACGACCCCTGCCGGACGCGGTCGCCGCCGTGGCGCGCGACGTCGACCTCGGGGTGCTCGACGACGACGTGGCCGACCTCGCGTTCGCGCTGGGGTCGACGACGGCGACGGGCGGGTCGCGGGCGGCGGGAGAAGACGACGGAGCCACCGACGTTCGGGCGGCCGCGATCGAGCGGTTCGTCGACCGCGTGGGGACCCCGCTCGCGGAGGGGACGCTCGGGCTGGTCACGGGCGCTCTCAACGCCGGCAGCGACGCCGACGCCGTCTTCGAGACGCTCCGGATCGAGGTGGGACAGCTGTACAGCGAGCAGCGCGCGCTCCGCTCGTCGATGCACCCGTACGTCGCGGTCGGGTGGGCGGCGGCCGCGCTGGTCGCCGGCGTCGTCGCCGTCGTCAACACGCAGGTGATCGACGCCGCGCGGCTCGCCGACCTCGCCGCCGCCACCGACCTCGTTACCGAGCCGGAGACGGTCCACCCCGACCTCGAGCGCTTCCGGCTGTACGTCGTCACGCAGGCGACGATGCTCGCGTCCGGCTGGTTCGCGGGCACCGCCTCTCGGGGGCGCTACGAGGCGCTGCTTCACTCCGGACTGCTCGTGGCCGTCTGTTACGCGGTGTTCACCG
>NZ_JARANT010000158.1 GCF_029889805.1 Halorubrum sp. Boch-26
GCCGCGCTCGGGTTGGTCGCGGCCGCGAGCGCGACGGGGACGCCCGGCGTCCGCGACCGGATCGGCGTCGCAGTCGGGATCGTCGTCGCCGCCGAGGTCGGCGCGAAGGCCGCGACCGCGACGCTCGTCTGCGCCGGCGACGCGGCCCACGAGGGGCTCGGGTCCGCGCTCGCGGACGGGATCGGTCCCGGGGCGGCGCTCCCGGTCCTCGCGCTCGCGGCGCCCGCCGCGCTCCTCGCGTGGCCGCGGCTCCTCCCGGGGATCGCCGCGCTCCTCGCCGCGCTGGCGACGGCGTGGGCCCTCCGGCGGTGGGCCCGGCGGCGGCTCGGCGGCGTCTCCGGCGACGTGCTCGGCGCGACGAACGAGCTCGCGCGGGTCGCCGCGCTGCACGCGGGGGTGATCGCGTGGACGCTCTCGTGATGTGCGGCGGCCGCGGCACTCGCCTCGGCGGGGACACGGAAAAGCCGCTGACCCCGGTGGCGGGGCGACCGATGGTCGACCGCGTCCTCGACGCGCTCGCCGGGAGTCGCGTCGAGGCGACGTACGCCGTCGTCTCGCCGCACGCGTCGGCGACGCGCGCGCACCTCGGCGACGAGCGCCCGGGCCTCCCCGTGATCGACGCGCCGGGCGACGGCTACGTCGCCGACCTGCAGTACGCGATGGAGGCGGTCGGGCCGGGCGCAGAGCCCCTCCTGACCATCGCCGCCGACCTCCCGCTCGTGGACGCCGCGGCCGTGAACGCCGTGATCGACGCGGCGCGAGCCGCCGGCGACGCGCCGGCGTCGCTCACCGTCTGCGTGCCCGCGTCGCGGAAACGCGATCTCGGCGTCAGCGCCGACGCGGCGACCGAAATCGACGGCCGCGAGGTCGTCCCCGCCGGGATCAACGTCGTCGGGAGCGACGGAGACGGCGAAAGCGACGACGCCGACCACGAGCGCGACGACGCCGACCACGAGCGCGACGACGCCGGCGCCGCCGTCCACCTCACCGGGGACGCTCGGCTCGCCGTCAACGTCAACTACCCGTCGGACGTGCGGGTCGCCGAGCGGCTCCTCGCCGACGGGGAGAGAGACACCGACGAATGAGAACACAGCCATGAACTTCGACGCCGCCGCCGACCTCGACCGCGCTCCACACGGGAGCAGCGACGACCCCGACCTGCTGGACTTCTCGGCGAACACGAACCCCGAGGTGCCCGAAGGCGTCGAGGCCGTCTACCGCGAGGCGTTCGCCGACGCGCGGACGTATCCCGCGGAGCCGCCGACGGCGTTCCGCGAGGCCGCGGCCGACTACGTCGGTTGCGACCCGGCGGCCGTGGTCCCGACGCCCGGCGGGCTCGCCGCGATCCGCGCGGCGGTCGCGCTCGCGGTCGACGCGGGCGACACCGCCCTCGTCCCGGCGCCGAGCTTCGGCGAGTACGCCCGCGAGGTGCGGTTACAGGGAGGCGAGCCCGCCTTTGTCCCGGCGAGCGGGATCCTCGACGCCGACCCGAGCGGCCACGCGCTCGCCGTCGTCTGTACCCCGAACAACCCGACCGGGACGGCGTACGACCGAACGGCGCTGGAGCGGTTCGCGGCGCGGTGCCGCGAGGCCGGCACGCGACTACTCGTCGACGAGGCGTTCCTCGGCTTCACCGACCGTCCGTCGCTCGCGGGGACGGAGGGGGTCGTCGTCGCCCGGTCGCTGACGAAGCTGTTCGGCCTGCCCGGGATCCGGACGGGGTTCGCGGTCGCGACGGGCGCGTTCGGCGCGGCGCTCTCGAACGCCCGACGCCCGTGGAACCTGAGCGCCCCGGCGCTCGCGACCGGCGCGTACTGCATGCGACGGGACGGGTTTATAAGCGAGACCCGAGACCGAGTCCGGTCCGAGCGGGCGCGGATGCGGGAGGCGCTCGCCGAGCGCTACGAGGTCTCACCCTCCGACGCGCCGTTCCTGCTGCTCGGCGTCGAGAACGCGGGTCGGTCGGTCGAGGCGGTCGTCGGGGAGGCCCGCGAGCGCGGCGTCGCGGTCCGGGACGCGACGACCTTCCGCGGGCTCGACTCCCACGTCCGGGTCGCGGTGCGCCGGCCGGCCGAGACCGACCGACTGCTGGCGGCGCTGGGCGTCGGCGATGAGGGGACGACCGACACGGAGGCGGCCGACGAGGCGACGACCGGTCCGGAGGTCGACGATGTTTGAGGCGACCGTGCTCGACGGCGTCCTCCGCCTGCGGCGCCCGGGGACGCGCTGGCTCTCGACCGGGTGGGACGGCGGGCGCTCGCGGGGCGCCGCGGCCTACAACGTGACCGTCCCGGAGGGGTTCGAGCGCACCGACCTCGGCGCGTACCGCGACGAGCGGCTGGCCCGGGCGGGTTTTATAAGCGAGGACGACGCGAGGCGCGACGGCGAGGGGGACCCGCCGACCCTGTTCACCGGCGTCGCGATGGAGCACGCGCGGGGCGCGCGCCGCGGGCCCGTCGTCGCGTACGCGACCGTCGGGCTCTCGAACCCGGCGATGCTTCCGATGGATCCCGAGAGGGCCGTCGACGACGCTGGCGACGCTGCCGACGCTGGCGACGCTGCCCCCG
>NZ_JARANT010000159.1 GCF_029889805.1 Halorubrum sp. Boch-26
TTAAAAGTGAGGATTGGGAAACTCAGGCTGTGCCATCGACGGTTGAACGTGTCGGCGTTGTCGGATTCATCCCGCGCCTAAAGCCGCGGGTATTCTCCTTGCGTTTTATAACGGCGGTGGCGCGTGCCGCCGAGCGCCCGAAGGGTGCGAGGTGCACGCGCGAGGGAGTCGGTGGTCCGGAGTGACGCGGAGGACCACCGACGAGGCTGGGGAGGCGTGAGGTGCGGTTGCGGTGCTGTGCGGGGCGGGACTCAAAGGGGCAGCCGCGAGGGCGACGTAGGCGACGCAAGCACTGGAACGCGGGAGCGAACGGAGTGAGCGATCGAGTGAAGCGCGCAGCGAGCGTACGTCGCCCTCGCGGCTGGGGCTTTGGTGGTGTTCTCCGTCGCGTATTTAAATACGTATAGCCGAGCGGCTGGGGCTTTGTCGATGTTCGTCGCCGATCTGCCATCGACGTTAACCATTCACATGAAAATACAGAACTAGTTGGAACCCTCGCTTCCGTACCCTCGCCCGATCCGACGGTTTAAAACTCTCACCGTAGCAACGACCCGGTAATGAGTCTCGTCGTTACCGACACCTTAGAAGACGAGCGCGTCGAGTTCACGGCCGACGGCGACGTCACGCTGTACGTCTGTGGCCTGACGGTGTCGGACGACCCCCACCTCGGGCACGCGCGGCTCTGGTTCCACGCCGACGTCCTCCACCGATGGCTCGACTACCTCGGCTACGACGTGCGCCACGTCGAGAACGTCACCGACGTCAACGAGAAGATCACGGCCCGCGTCGGCGAGCGCGACGAGTGGACCGCCGAGCGCGACGTGGCAGAGACGTTCACCGCGACCACGTTCGACGCGATGCGCGGGCTGAACCTCCTGCGCGCCGAGGTGTATCCCCGCGTCACCGAGCACGTCCCGGAGATCCGCGACCTCGTCGAGACCCTGATCGAGAAGGGGTACGCCTACGAGTCGGGCGGCTCCGTCTACTTCGACGTAACCAGCTTCGACGACTACGGCAAGCTCTCGAACCAAGACATCGACGAGTTGGAGGCGCAGGGCGAACCGGACGAGCGGTCGGAGAAGCGCAACCCGTCGGACTTCGCGCTGTGGAAGGCGGACGGCGTGAGCGAGACCGCGGCCCGCGAGCACGCGAAACACGACCACGGCGACGCGGTCCCCACGGGCGAGACGTGGGAGTCGCCGTGGAGCGAGGGGCGCCCGGGGTGGCACGTCGAGTGCTCGGCGATGTCGACGACGCACCTCGGTGACACGCTCGATATCCACATGGGGGGCCGAGACCTCGTCTTCCCCCACCACGAGAACGAGATCGCGCAGTCGGAGGCCGCCACCGGCGAGACGTTCGCCCGCCACTGGCTCCACGTCGGGCTGCTGGCGATGGAGGGCGAGAAGATGTCCTCCTCGATCGGCAACTTCTGGACGGTGCCGGACGCCCTCGACGAGCTCGGCGTCAACGCCATCCGGACGTTCTACGCCGGGGCCGCCTACCGCTCCGAGCAGGCGCTCACCGAGGAGACGATCGCGGAGGCCGAGGAGCGCTGGGAGCGCCTCTCCCGCACGTACGACCGCGCCGTCGAAGCGCTCGACTCGACCGAGTCCCGCGCGAAGGCCGAGGACGGCGACCTCCGCGAGGCGGTCGCGACCGCGCGCGGCGACTTCGCGGCCGCGATGAACGACGACCTCAACCTTCGCGAGGCGACCGCCGCGCTGTTGGACCTCACCGACGCGGTGAACCGGCACGTGGACGCGGTCGACGACGAGTCGGACGCGGCGTACGACTACCGCGCCCTCCACGACGCGGTCGCGGCGTTCGAAACCCTCGCCGGCGACGTGCTGGGACTCCAGTTCGGGTCGGCGACCGACGGCGACGTGGACTTGGCCGGCGAGCTAGTCGACCTCGTGCTGGACGTGCGCGAGGCCGAGCGCGAGGCCGGCAACTACGGGCGCGCCGACGACTTGCGCGACGCGCTTCGCGACGTGGGCGTCGAGATCGAGGACGGGCCGGACGGCGCGACGTACCGATTCGAGTAGGACTCGGATTCGGGTTTTATAAAAGCGGTCGTCGGTGCGATGACGCACGTCGACCTCTCCGCCGCTTCTATATCGCCGAACCACGACGAGCTGGCGGAGAACACCGTCAAAGCCCCAGCAGCGAGGACTCGAGCGGCTCGCTGTGCGCTTCGGTCGCTCGCGTTGTCGCCGTGCGTCGTCCTCGCTGCTGCTCTTTTGAGTCTGCCCCCCGCACAGCGGGTAGTGTTCAGATAAGCTGATTCCATGCGAAGGCGAACGATCTCAGCCACTCGTTTGCTGTTTCTGCGTCGGCGTTACTGAAACAGATTGAGAAACAGACTGTTCTGCGTTTTACCTCACGAAAGACACGTTCAACGCTGTTCCGAAT
>NZ_JARANT010000016.1 GCF_029889805.1 Halorubrum sp. Boch-26
TCAATCGTCTCGTCGATCTCCTCTTCGGTGAGATGTTTGACGAGCTCCTTCGACGGTCCAGGCATACTTCATACTCTCGCTCAAATATTACAAAGTTTTCGACGGTCACTAACGGCGGCCGCGGCAGCGAGGCGCAGAGCGCCTCTGGCAGCCGGCGCACGGCGCCGGCGACGAGGCTGGGGAGGCGTGAGGCTGCAGTGCCGTGCGGTCGGGTGGGACTCAAAGGGGCAGCCGCGAGGGCGAAGCACGGCGACGCAAGCACCGCAGGAACGAGCAACGCGAGTGACGAGGAGCGCAGCAAGCCGCGCGAGTCCTCGCGGCTGGGGCTTTGGAGGTGTTCACCGTCGACCCCCCATCGACGACGTATTGCCGAGCGGCTGGGGCTTTGGAGGTGGTCACCGCCGGATCGCTGTCAGCTATTTATAAGCGAGGGGCTGGGGCTTTGGAGACGTTCGCCGTGACTCCGACGGTGACGATTTATAACCAACCGACCGAACCGTCGTCTCGATCCGAGTCCCGATCTAGTCCCAGAACGACTGCGTCCGCGCGTACTCGCGCTCCTGTCTGAGCACGTCCCGGTAGAACTCGTCTTCGTCCTCGCGCAGCTTGTTGATGATCCGCGCGGCGTTGTGCGGCCCGACCCCCCGCGCCGCCAGCGCGATCACGGCGCGCTTCCCGTGCGTCTGGACGAGGCTCGCCGCCCGATGCGCCCGTTTCGTCCGCCGCTCCTGCTCCTCGTCCTTCTCGGTCGCGCGGACCGCCGTCACCGTCTCGTCGTCCCACGGGTTCAGCGCGGCGACGCGGGTCGAGCCGCAGTCGGGGCACTCCGGCCGGTCGGGGACGCGCCGGACCTTCGTCGTGCGCCGCCAGTCGGCGCAGTGGAGGCAAAACAAAATGACGCGGTCGTTTCGGATGCGCTCGCGGACCGTTTCGATCACGTCGGCGTCGGCGTTCTCCGGGACGAGGAACTCGGTCCCCGCGGAGCGCCCGGCCGTGCCGAGGGGCGTGCGCTCGCGGGCGATCTCCAGGGCCAACGATCCGTCTTGAATCGCCTCCAGGATCTCCGCCGTCTCCGCGACCGCGAGGTCGGCGTGGAACACCTCGCGGAGCGCCTCGTCGTAGACGGGCGTCCCCTCCAGCGCCGCGAGCAGGCGGTCGCCGCCGAACCGCCCCCTCCCCTCGCGGTAGCGCTTGACGGCGCCGAACTTCGCGGCGACCTGCGCGAGCGTGAACTTGAGCGCGTCCGACTTCTTCAGGGCGAGTTCGAGGTACGCCGCCAACCGGTCGGGGTCGGTCGTCTCCAACACCTCGCGGAAGGTCCCGGGGTCGACGCCGTGCGGGACCTCGAACTCGACCCGGTAGGGGTCGACGTCCATCCCGACCGACGAGCCGGCGCGCTGACCGACGAGCGCCGCGAGCAGGCGGGCGAGCGTCTCGTTGACCTCGTGGCCGAAGGCGGCGTTGACCGCGACGGTGCGGGCGCTCCCCTCGATCACGATCCGGCGGTCGGTGGGGACCGGGTGGCCGGCCTCGACGTGGTCGACGACCGGCTGCAGGGCGGCGGCGATCGTCTCCTCGTCGGCGGGGTACCGCTCCGCGAGGTCGCCCGCGACGGCCTCGGGCGTCGACCCCGCCGAGAGCGCCTCGGCGACCTCGTCCCGGATCCGTCCGACCTCCTCGGCGACGGGTTTCGGGACCGGGATCTCCCGGCCGATCCACGAGGGCACCTCCCCCGCGGGGTCGGCGATCGGCGTGACGTTCACGCGCTCCTCCTCCTCGTCGACCTCGGTGATGCGCCACATCTCGCCGCGCTGGATGAACGTCTCGCCCGGGCCGGCGAAGTTGACGACGAACCGCTCGTCTAAGGTGCCAATCTGCCGCCGCGAGGACATGTCGTACACCTCGTAGGTGGACTCGTCGGGGATCATCGAGAGGTTCGCGTAGAAGTACTGCCACGTGCCGCCCGACTTCTCTAAGGTGTCCGACTCCTCGTCGAGCCACAGCAGGCGGTTGCCGTCGAGCTCGCGCACGATCTCCTGGAACGCGGGCTCGGAGAGGTCCCGGAACGGGTAGGCGCTCGTGACCACGTCGTACGCCTCCCGGGCGTGGACCTCGCCTTCGTCCATCACGACTCCGACGATCTGGTTCGCGACCGTATCGAGGCTCCCGTGGTGGATCGCCGCCGGCTCCACGAGCTCGTCGCCGGCGCGTCGGGCGATCGCGAGCGCTTCGAGCGTGTCGTCGCCGCCCTGCGTCACGACGGTCCCCTCGGAGACGAGGTCCCGGCGGTGGCCCGCGCGCCCCACGCGCTGGAGCAGGCGGGCGACCTCTCGGGGGCTCCCGTACTGGACTACGTGGTCGACGCGCCCCACGTCGATCCCGAGCTCCATCGAGGAGGTGCAGACGAGGCCGTCCAGACCCCCCGATTTGAACCGGTCCTCCACGTCGATCCGGACGTCCTTCGAGAGCGAGCCGTGGTGGACCTCGATCTCGGTGGGGTCGGCGGCGTCTCCGCCGTCCGGGTCGCCGCGCGCCCCGTCCTTCTCCTCCCGCTCCGCGAGCGTCTTGAACCGCGAGCCGAGCGCCTCCGCGGTCTGTCGCGTGTTGACGAAGATCAGGGTCGACTCGTGGTTCGCGACGATCTCCCGGATCGTCCGGACGTGGCTCGCGGTCGTCTCGTCGACCGCCAGCTCGCCGGCGAGGGCCGCGTCGCGGTCCGTGATCGGCGGGTCGAGCACCCGCACGTCCGTCCGCGTCCCGGCGGCCACTTCGACGATCTCGAACTCGCGGTCGCCGGGGCGGTCGAGGTCTCGCTTCCCGCTGCCGACGAGGAACTTCCCGACCTCCTCGGGGGTTCCCACGGTCGCGGAGAGCCCGACCCGCTGGAAGGGCCCTGCCACGCGTCGAAGGCGTTCGAGCCCGACCGTGAGCTGGGCGCCGCGCTTCGCGGAGGCGAGCTCGTGGACCTCGTCGATCACGACGTGTGCGACGTCTTCGAGGCCGACCCGCATCTTCGAGCCCGTCAGGATCGCTTGGAGGCTCTCCGGCGTCGTGATGAGCACGTCCGGCGGGTCGTCGGCCTGCTTGCTCCGCTCGTACTGCGTGGTGTCGCCGTGGCGCACCGCGACCTCGACGCCGAGCCGGTCGCCCCACCACTCCAGCCGGTCCATCATATCGCGGTTGAGCGCCCGGAGCGGCGTGATGTAGAGGGCCGAGATGCCCTCGCGGGGCTGGTCGCCGGGCGAGTTCCGGGCGTCGACGATCGCGTCGAAGACGGGGAGCATCGCGGTCTCCGTCTTCCCGGTGCCCGTCGGGGCGAGGACGAGGGCGTTCCGCCCGGCCGCCAGCGGCGGGATCGCCTCCCGTTGCGGCTCCGTCGGCGTCGAGAAGCCCTGCTCGGAGAGCGCCGCCCGGACCTCGCTCCCAAGGTGCGCGAACGCGTCCATACCCGACGGTTCAGCCATCGATTACGTTTGGTCGCTCGGGCGATTAAGCCCGTCGCCGTGCGAGATCCGGGTCCGAGTCAGCGAGGGACGGTTCGCCGCTCCGAGCGCACAAGCGGGCGCGAGGGCGGAGCGCTCGACGCAGACGGTTTCCGCGAGAGCCCCGATCAGTCGGCGATAGCGAGTTCGACGACGAACACGCTGCCCGTCGGCTCGTTGTCCTCGACCCAGACCTCGCCGCCGTACCTGTCGACGAGCGTCTTGACGAGGTACAGTCCGACTCCCGTCCCGCCGCTCTCGAGGCCCTTCTCGCCTTCTTGGAAGATCTGTGCTTTATGTTTATCCTCGATACCGGGACCGTTGTCGGCGATCGACACGCGCACCGTGTCGTCCGAAACCCGCGTCGAAACCACGATTTCGGCCACGTCCTCGTTGTTGTGGACGACCGCGTTCGTCAGCAGGTTCCGGAACACCGCCTCCAACAGGTCGTCGGCCAACACCGTCACGTCGGGGATACCCCCGTCGAGTGAGACCGTCGCGCGATCCTGATCCGAGCGGATCTGCTCGATCTGATCGGAGAGCTCGTCGCGGAGGCTCACCCCGGACCGGTCGCTGCCGACCTGTAGCAGCACTTCGGTCACGTCCCTAGCCGTCTCCGTGATCTCCGCGGCCTGTTTCGCCGCCTCGATGACCGTCCGCGCGTACGTCCGGCTCTGGTCGTCGGAGAGCGAGTCTTCGAGCAGTTCGGTGTACGACTCGACGACCATCAGCTGGTTCCGGATGTCGTGTCGAACGACTTGGTTCAGGAGCTTGAGACTGTCACGCTGCTCTTCGACCGTCCGCTCGTACTCCTTGAGGTCGGTCACGTCGCGGGCGTATCCTAGGACGGCGTCTTCCCCCGTTTCCGGCATCTTGTAGGGGATCTTCGTCGTCTGCAGGATGCGTGTCTCGCCGTCCGCCGTCGTCAGCGTCTCCTCCCCGATCGCCTTCGGCTCGCCCGACTCGATCACCTCCAAGTCGTCCTGTCGGAACTCGGCCGAGTCGTCGACCTCGGGGATGATATCGCCCTCCGACCGCCCCTCGACCTCCTCGGGCGTCTTCCCGTACGCCTCCGCGGTCGCCTCGTTGGCCAAGAGGTACTCGCCCTCGCGGTTCTTCACGAACACCAAGTCCGGCACGAGGTCGATGATCTTCCGAAGCTCCTCGCGGGTCGCCTCGAGGGCGGTCTCGTACTCCTTCCGCTCCGTGATGTTCTGGAACAGCCCTAACGCGCCGACGACGTCTCCGGCGTCGTCGAACTTCGGATCGCCGATCCCCCTGACCCACCGGGTCCGCCCGGACGCCGTGACGATCCGCAGTTCGAGGTCGTACGACTCTCCCTCCTCGACCAGTCGGTCGAACGCCGTCTGAATGGTCTCCCGGTCGTCCGGATGGTAGAACCCGATGGCCTCCTCCAGCTCGATCGACTCCTCTACGGGCACCCCGTGGATGCGATACACCTCGTCGCTCCACGTGAGCGACTCGGCGACCAGATCGACCTCCCACCAGCCGATCGACGCGCTCTCTTGGGTTCGCTCGATGAGCGCCCGCGTGCGTTCCAGCTCCTTCTCTCGCCGCTTTTGATCGTCGATGTCGAGATGAATGCCGACCGCCCGAACCGGCTCCCCGCCGTCGTCGCGCTCGACCACCTTCCCGACGTCGCGGACCCACTTCCACTCCCCCGACGCGGTCCGCATCCGATGTTCCGTGTCGTAGTACTCCGTCTCGCCCGCCATGTGGTCTGACAGGGCGTCTTCGACCAGCCCGAGGTCCTCGGGGTGGACGCGGCGCTCCCACTCGTCGACGTGGGATCCGATCTCGTCGGCGGAATGTCCGAGCATCTGTGCCCACTGCTCGTTGAATTCGACCTCGTCGGTGGCCATGTCCCAGTCCCAGACGCCGAGTTGGGCGCCTTCGACCGCGAGTTCGAGGCGGTCTTTGAGCCGCTGGAGCGCTCGCTCCCGCTCCTTCCGTTCGGTGATATCCGTCGAGACGCCGCAGACGGCCACGATCTCCCCGTCGTCGTACACGGGGGACTTCCGGGTCAGGCGGACGCTCTCGCCCGCGGGCGTCGGGATCGTCTCCTCGACTTGGAGCTGCTCTCCGTGTTCGAGGACCCGGGTATCGTCCACCCGAGCCTGTTCCGCGGTCTCCCGCGGAAAGAGGTCCTCGTCCGTCATCCCGACGGGGTCCGCATCGACGTCGAACAGATCGCGACACGCCTGGTTCATCAGGAGATACCGCCCGTCGGCGTCTTTCAGAAACACCGCCGCCGACATCGTCTCCAACACGGTCTGGAACCGGCGGTGCGTGCGCTGGTGCTCCCGCTCCTGTTCCTTTTGTGCGGTGACGTCCCGAGCGATGCCGACGATCCGCGTTATGGTCCCGTCCTCGGTGATCGGCGTCAGCTTCGTCTGCCAGTGGCTCGTCCCGCCCGGGAACGTGAGCCGCTCCTCGTACTCGATCGTGTCGCCCCGTTCGACGCAGCGGCGGTAGTTCGCGGCGACGGCGGCGCCCTGCTCGTCGCCGAGGAGGTCCCGCGGCGTCTGACCGCGCATCGTGTCCTCGACGAACCCCGTCTGTTCCTGGTGTGCGGTGTTGTTCTGCTGGAACGTGAACTCGTAGCCGTCGTCGGTCCGCCCGACCTCGACGAGAAACACGGCGTCGTCTATCTCGCGAAAAATCGCCTCGTAAACGGTGTCGACGCCCTCCCCGGCCACGCCGAACGAGCTAGCGTCGTTGTTCGAACGTGATTTTTCGTCCATCGGTTCTCTTGATGCACATAGGATTAATAAACTGATAAGAGTGCGGATATCGGCGCCCGAACCCGGACCCTAACGGGTCGGGAGGGCGACGAAATCGACGCGCGACCGCCGGATTCGCGCTCGTCGCCTCGATCGCTGCGGTCGCTACGTCACGCCGCCCTCGCTCGTCGCGTACTCCTCGTGTGCCCCCGATTCGAGGACAGTCTCGATCTCGTCGACGACCGCCAGCACGTCGGCGAACGAGGTGTACGGCGCGGCCGGACACACGCGTACCACGTTCGGCGGCCGGAAGTCGACGACCACGCCGCGGTCGGTGAGCGCCTTACTCAGTCGCTCCGCCTCGGGGTGTTCGAGGGCCACGTGGCCGCCGCGGCCCGCGTGCTCGCGCGGAGTTCCGACCGCGACCTCCGGAAGCCGATCGTCGACGAGCGCGATCAGGAAGTCCGTGAGCGCGAGCGACTTGGCGCGCAGGCGGTCGATCCCGGCCTCTCGGAGAAGCTCCACCGAGCCCTCGAGGGGCGCGGCCGCAAGCAGCGGCGGCGTCCCGATCTGCCACGCGCCGGCGGAGCCGGCGGGGGTGTACGTCATCTTCATCTCGAACTGCGTCGCCTTCTCGTGACCCCACCACCCCGCCAGCGCGGGCGTGAGCCCGTGGTGGCGCTCGGCGACGAACAGCGCGCCGATAGCGCCCGGGCCGGCGTTGAGATACTTGTACGTGCACCACACCGCGAAGTCGACGCCGGCGTCGCCGAACGCGTGCGGGACCGCGCCCGCGGAGTGGGCCGCGTCGACGCCGGCGTACGCGCCCGCCTCGTGGGCGGCCTCGGCGGTCCGCGCGACGTCGAACAGCTGGCCGGAGCGGTACAGCGCGGTCGGCATCCACACGATCCCCACGTCGTCGTGGGTCGCCAGCGCGGCCTCGATGTCCCGGGGGTCGATCGTCCGCCCGTCGCGGCTCTCGACGACCCGGAGCTTCTCGTCGGGGTCGATCCCGCGCTGGCGCAGTTGGGCGCGGATCGCGTAGTGGTCGGAGGGGAAGTCGAGCTCGTTGACGAGGACGGCGGGGTCGGTGTCGGGGTTCCCGTTCGGCGCCCACGTCCCGTCAGCCGCCTCGAACCCCTCGCGCTCCGGACCGTTGCCCGCCAGCAGCTCGTCGAGGAAGGTGCCGATCAGCGTGTGGAGGTTCACGGTGATCGAGTTGCCGACGACGACCTCCGCGGGATCGGCGCCGACGAGCGGGGCGAGCGCGTCGCCGAGCCGCTCGCCGACCGAGAACCACGGCGGGTCGGCGTCGGTCCACCCGCCGATGAGCAGGTCGCGCCACTCCTCGACGACGCGGTCGACGCTCGCGAGGGCGGCGTCGCTCGCGGGTCCGAGGGAGTTCCCGTCCATATACAAGACGTCGTCGGGCACGCGATACCGGTCGGCGAACGCGGAGAGCGGATCGGCGTCGTCGAGGCGGGCGGCGAGGACGGCCGGGTCGGAATCGTCGAAGTCGGGCGTGTCGCCGTCGCCCGCGTCGCCGGCCAGCCCGTCGCCGGCGAGGGCGTCGCGGGCCGGAGCGTAGGGGTCGTCCATACCCGATCGGGTGTCGCCGCCGACTAATCGCTTCCGGGCCGCTGATCCCGGTTTAAAAGTGGACGCCGGGTCGCTACTCGACGATGTCGATCGCGGGCCGGCCGGGCTCGGCCTTCCGGACCACGCTCTCGTCGGCGTCCGCGGCGCGCTCGACGCGGACCGGGGCGTCGAACTCGCGCTCGATCAGCCACGAGGCCGCACGCAGCGCCTCGTACTCGTCGTCGCCCGAGAGGGTGTCTCGGAGCGCCTCGCGGTTCGCCTGCAGGTCTTGACCGTAGGAGGCCGCGTCGTCGCCCCGCTCCCGGATGTGGCTCTCCGCCATCAGCTCCGAGATCAGGTTGTCGGCGTCGCTGTCGAGCGCGATCTCCAGCGCGTCGTACTTCCAGTCGGGCGCGACGACGACGTCGATCCGCTCGGGGTCCTCGATGCCGGCGACCTCGACGATGTCGCGCACGTCCTCGCGGGTGTTGGTCACCAGTCGGCGCCGCTTCTCGACGGTCTCGCGGTCGACCGTCGCGGTCGGCCAGTCGGCCTCGACGACGAACCCGTCGCGGTCCAGCGTCGCCCACAGCTCCTCGGCGAGGTGCGGGACGACCGGCGCGAGCAGGCGCACGGCGACGTCCAGGCCGCGCTCGTAGGCCTCGGGGTCCGGGTCGGCGTGCTCCCGGTAGCTCCGGAGCGTCCCCACGAGGTCCTGCGCCTCGCGGAGCGCGACGTTGAACGTGAGGTCGTCGTACTCCGCGCCCGCGATGGCGACGGCGGCGTCGACCTCCTTGGCGACGTAGTCGTCGATCGTGTCGCGGTCGACGTCGGGGGTCGCGGCCTCCGTCTCCCCTGCCGCGTACTCCTCGATCAGGTCGCTCAGGCGCGAGAGGAACCGGTGGGTCGACCGGACGCCCTCCTCGGACCAGTCGAAGTCGCGCTCGGGCTGGGCGGCCTGCATCATGAACAGCCGGGCGGTGTCGGCGCCGTACTCGTCGACGATGCGCTGCGGGGAGACGACGTTCCCCTTCGATTTGGACATCTTCTCGCCCTCCAGCTGGACCATCCCCTGTGCCAGCAGGTTCGTGAACGGCTCGCGGTGCTCTAACCCCTCCTCGTCGGCCAACACCTTGGTGAAGAAGCGGGAGTACAGCAGGTGCATCACGGCGTGCTCGATGCCGCCGACGTACTGGTCGACCGGCATCCAGTCGTTCGCGCGGTCCAAGTCGAAGGGAGCGTCGTCGAGGTCGGGCGAGACGTACCGCAGGAAGTACCACGAGGAGTCGACGAACGTGTCCATCGTGTCTGTCTCGCGGGTCGCGGGCTCGCCGCACTCCGGGCAGGTCGTCGCCTTCCACTCCTCGGCGGCGTCGAGCGGGTTCCCGGTGGTGTTGATGAACTCCGGCAGTTCGACGGGCAGGTCCTCGTCCGGGACCGTCACCGGGCCGCAGTCGTCGCAGTGGACGACCGGGATCGGGGTGCCCCAGTAGCGCTGCCGGGAGATCCCCCAGTCACGCAGCTGGTACTGGGTGCTCTCCGCGGCGCTCTCGATGTCCGCGGTGAGCCGCTCGCGGGCCGTCTCGCTGTCGAGGCCGCTGTACTCGCCGGAGTTGATCACGACGCCGTCGTCCGTGAACGCCGCGTCGCTCACGTCGGGCGCGTCGGGGACCGTCTCGCCGTCCCAGTCGTCGGGTTCCGGCGCGACGACGGGCTCGATGTCGACGCCCATCTTCGTCGCGAAGGCGTGGTCGCGCTCGTCGTGGCCGGGCACCGCCATCAGGGCGCCAGTCCCCACGTCCGAGAGGACGAAGTCGGCGACGAAGACCGGGATCTCCTCGCCCGTGGCCGGGTTCGTGGCGGTCAGGCCGGTCGCGACGCCGTTGGGCTCGTCGCCCTCGGGGTCGGCCTCGTGGTGGACGAACTCGTGGACGGCGTCGTCCTCGGCGGCCAGCTCCTCGCTGATCGGGTGGTCCGGCGCGAGCGCGAAGAACGTCGCGCCGTGGACGGTGTCGACGCGGGTGGTGAACGCCTCGACGGGGCCGTACTCCCGCGGCTCGGTCCCCTCGCCGCGTCCGTTCGAGGCGCTTCGCGCCTCGCTGACCTCGAAGTCCAGCGTCGTCCCGTACTGCCGGCCGATCCAGTTGCGCTGCATCTGGCGCACCGAGTTGGGCCACCCCTGCAGGTCGTCGATGGCCTCCAGCAGCTCGTCGGCGTACTCGGTTATCTCCAGGAACCACTGGTCGAGTTCGCGGGCCTCGACCGGCGTGTCGCAGCGCCAACACAGCTCGGCGTCGCCCTCGACCTGCTCGTCGGCGAGGACCGTCTCGCAGGAGGGGCACCAGTTCACCTCGGCGTCGCGCCGCTCCACGAGTCCGGCGTCGGCGAAGCGGCTGAACAGCCACTGATTCCACTTGTAGTACTCCGGCGTGCAGGTGGTGATCTCCCGCTCCCAGTCGTAGCCGAACCCCATCGACCGCATCTGTCCCTTCATCGTGTCGATGCAGTCGAACGTCCAGTCGCGGGGGTTGGTGTCGCGCTCCTTGGCGGCGTTCTCGGCGGGGAGCCCGAACGCGTCCCACCCCATCGGGTGGAGCACGTCGTCGCCGCGCATCCGGCGGTACCGGGCGTACGCGTCCGTGATGGTGTAGTTGCGGACGTGGCCCATATGAAGCTTCCCGGACGGGTACGGGTACATCCCCAGCACGTACGTCGGGTCGTCGGCCTCGTCCGGCGTGTGATACACGGAGGCGTCGTCCCACGCCTCCTGCCACCGCTTCTCGACCGCAGTGTGGTCGTAACCCTCCTGAGACATCTGCTTATATACTCGTGGTCGGGTCGGCGTCGTATAGCTTTCCATCCAGTGGTGCGGCGTGGCACACCGCCTCGTGGGTAGCCGACGCCGCGCGCTGGCCGCCCGGAGGACCGTTTACGGCTTCTCCGATTCCTGCGCCTGCTCGACGCGTTTCGTCGCCTGCTCGATCCGCTTTCCGGTCGCGTTCGCGAGCCCGGGCGGGAGCTCCTCCCGAGCCGCCGCGAGCCGTTCCTCGATCCGGCCTATCCGGTCCAGCACGTTCCCGAGCTGGCGGTCGGTCCCCTCGCCGTCGCCCTCGCGGGCGCGCTCCTCGGCGCGCTCCGCGGCCTCGACCGCGGCGGCGAGGGCGCGTTCGAGCCCGTTCACCGCGTTCGACGGTCCGCCGTCGTCGCCCTCCGCGGCCGCGACCGCGACGCGCGTCTCCTCGGCCACGTCGGCGACGTAGCCGGCGAGCGAGGCCGCCCCGGTCTCGGGACGTTCGATCCGGATCGGGTCGGCTTCCTTGACGCCGTCCGAACCATCATCGTCGTCGTCATCGCCCGCCCCCGGCGGGTCCGGGTTGACGCGGTACGCGCCGACCTCGTCGTCGGCGTCGCGGACCTCGGTCGTGTACGCGCCGCCGGCGTGGACGTACACCGCGTCGCTCCCGTCGACCGCGGAGTCGTAGATCCGGCCGGCGAAGTCGTCCTCGACCGCCGTCCGGGTCAGGTCGACATCGCTCTCCGCGTCCGACAGCTCCACCTTCCGTGCGTCCTCTCGGGCGACGAGGGGGATCTCGCCCTCGACGCCCGCAGCCGTCACGGGCTCGTCGGCCGAGACGGTCAGCTCCTCGCTGTGCGGCGCCCGCCCGGCGCCGTTGACCGTCAGGCGGTGGTCGCCCTCGGGGATCCCGTTCGCGACGGCGACCCCGCCGCCGAACGTCGGGACCGCCTCGGGCTCGCTTTCGATCAGGACGAACGACTCGACGCTCGCGTCGGTCGTCGTCAGCCCCTCGCCGTCGGGGGCCTCGTCGGTCTCGGTCGCCTCCGTGACGCGGGCGACGAGCGCGTCGAGCGCCCCGGCGGCCTCGGCCCCGTACGACTCGTCGTCGGCGATCGCCTCGTACCGCTCGGCGAGCTCAGCGCGGTGGTTCCCGGCGGTGACGTCGAGCGCGGGGTTCTCGTAGCGGGGCTGCTCCCACGGGACTCCCGTCGTCGTGATGTGGCTCGCGACGGCGTCCTCGACGACCTCGGGGACGGCGAACTCGAAGCTGAGCTGCGGGCCGGTGAACGCGGCGATGTCCTCTAACTCGGCGCTCTCGACGAGCTCGTAGCCGACGACCTCGTCGACGGTCTCGTCCCCGACCGCGTCCTCGCGGTCGGCGTGTCGGAAGGCGGTCCCCGTCTCCCGGAGCGGGAGATCGGTCGGGGGCGATCGCAGGGCGTCGAGCGACCGGACCGTGAGCGCGCCGTCGACCAAGGAGTCCTCGGTGACCGACGGGAGGTCCGGGTGCTCGTAGATCGGTTCGCCCTCGTACTCCGGGACGACGAACGGGAGCCGCATCCCCTCGTCGCGGGGGAGGCCGTACGCGATCGGGATCCCGAGGAGGTCCTCGACGGTGTCGATCGTCGCGTTCGTGATGTCCGCGAGCAGCCCCTCCTCGCCGACGCGCTGGAAGCGGTCGGGGATCTCGTTGACCGAGAGGGTGCTGGAGTGCGAGCCGAGCTCGGGGAGGATCCGCGGGACTGCGTCGGGGTCCGGGTCGAGGAACTCGTTGTTCGGAACGCTCCGGGAGTGCGAGCTGGCGACGTACAGCTGGGGGTCGCCCGTGTCGAGGTCGACGAAGACGTGGAGCACCTCCCAGTCGTGCCAGTGGAAGTTCGCAGTGAACTGGTCGAACGCGGAGTAGAGCCAGAACTGGACGACCGCGAGCGAGGAGTCCTCGTACCGGATTCCGTTGTAGAAAACCGTTGGATTCGGCGGCTCGCCCGCCGCGTCGAACCGCTCGTGGTAGCCGTCGAACGCCGCGAAGCCGTCGACGACGGTCTCGCCGCCCTCCTCGACCGTGTACGGTCGCGGGTCGGTCGGGAACCACGGCTCCGCGGAGTCGAAGTACAGCGTCGGCGCGAACCGGGCCACGAGCTCGTCGAGGCGGTCCGGTTCCAGGTCGATCGTCGCGGCGTCCTCCGGTCCCGAGCCGGAACAGCCCGCGACCGCGGCGCTCCCGGCGCCCGCGAGCGCGCCGAGCACGGTCCGCCGGTCGACGGTTCGACTGTCGGACTCCTCGGTCACGCTTGCCTTCCGTCGGGCCGCACGGAGACGCGGCTCGGTCGTGTTCGCGATTCCGGAACCATTTCCCAATGCAACGAACACACCGGCGAATAAGTCTTCTGACGGCGAGATTCGCTGCCGTCGACCGAGTGCGGCCGAAGGTATTTGCGCTCGGACGCGTGACTCTCCGGCATGAACGCGAAGAAGGCCCTCTACTACGGTGCGATCGCGATGGCGATCCTGATCGGCGTCAGCGTCGTCGTCTCCGTGGTCTCGGCGATCCTGAGCCTCGTGTGGGCGGTCGTCTCCGGGGTCGTCTCGCTCGCCGTGCTCGCCGGCGTCGTCTACGTCCTTTATAAAACGGGGGCGTGGCTGTTCGGCGGCGACGACGCGAGCTACTCCGCGACCGACTCGCTCGGGAAGTCGCGGTCGTCGTCCGCCTCGTCGTCCGCCTCGTCGGCCGCCGACGCCTCGGATAGCCGACAGGATCGGCTCCGCCGGCAGTACGTCGAGGGGCAGATCAGCGAGGCGGAGTTCGAGCGCCGCATCGGCGAGGAGCTTGAGACCGAGGAGCTCGACGACATCGACCGCGAGCTGGAACGGGAGCGGTAGGCGGCGAGCGGTGGGCGGTCAGAACCGCTCGCGGAGCTCGCCGCGGAGGTCGTCGAGATCGAGGTCCTTCATCGCGAGCAGCACCAGCAGGTGGTAGACGAGGTCGGCGCTCTCGGCGGTGAGCTCGTCGAGGTCGTCGTCTTTCGCCGCGAGGATGGCCTCGGTCGACTCCTCGCCGATCTTCTCTAAGACGGCGTTCTCGCCCTTCTCGTGGGTGAAAAGCGAGGCGGTGTACGAGCCCTCGGGGAGCTCCGCCTTCCGGGACGCGATGGTGGCGAACAGCTCGTCGAGGACGGCCTCGGGCGGGGCGTCGGGGTCCTCTCGCGCGTCGGCCCCGGGGTCGCTCACGCGACCACCTCGCGCTCGGGGAAGAAGGCGAGGTCGTGGATCCGCGGGTCGTCGGTGAGCTCCGGATGGAACGCGGTGGCGACGACGGGGCCGTCGCGAACGGCCACCGGGCGGCCGTCGACGGTCGAGAGCACCGCGACGTCCGCGCCCACCTCGTCGATGGCCGGCGCGCGGATGAACACGGCGTGGAACGGATCGTCGAGCCCAGTTACCGGAATCTTCGCCTCGAAGGAGTCCTTCTGCCGGCCGAACGCGTTGCGGTCGACGGAGACGTCGACGAAGCCGAGCGGGTCGACCCGGTCGTCTTTCGCGTCCCGCGAGCAGACGATGAGTCCGGCGCAGGTGGCGAGCACGGGCTTTCCGCTCGCCACGTGCTCGCGGATCTCCGCGTCGATCCCCTCTCGGTGGATCAGCCGCGAGATGGTCGTCGACTCCCCGCCCGGCATGAGGAGCACGTCGCAGTCGGGCACGATCCCGGCGTCGCGGACCTCGACGACCTCCGCGGGCTCGTCGTGGGCGGCCGCGGCGTTCCTGACGGCGGCGGCGTGCTCGGCCACGTCGCCCTGCACGGCGATGACGCCTGCTTTCATGTGATCGACTCGGTCGGGGACGGGCAAAAAGGGCGCGCTACGGGGCGGTCAGTGGGCGGGGAGCGTTCGAACGGGGGATCGGACCGTTACGCGACGGTCAGCGAGAGGACCTGCACGAAGACGCCGAAGAGGACGCAGAACGCGAGGACGGTCTTGGGGCTCATCGAGATCGCGTTCCGGTCCTCGTTGTCGAAGTAGCGGACCAGTCCCGCACTGGACATCAGCCCGCCGGAGTTGGAACCACTGCTCATACCCGGAAGTGGTCCGCGCGTCGTTCTAAACGTTTCGTTCGCGGTCGCAGCCGCGGTCAGCGCCCCTGGGATGGCGACCTCGATTCGCCGGTCGCGTACACGAGTGGGAAACCCTTATGCGCGGTCCGACGGTAGAACCGGCCGGATAATGACTGTTCGACTGCTGGATTTTCACGCTGACTGGTGCGGCCCGTGTAAGACGCAGGACCCGATCCTGGAGGAGATCCAGGAGGACCTCGGTGACGCCTTCGAGCTCCAGAAGGTGAACGTCGACGAGGAGCAGGACGTCGCCAACCAGTACCAGGTGCGATCGCTCCCGACGCTCATCATCGAGAACGACGACGGCGTCGTGGACCGGTTCGTCGGCGTCACCCAGCGCGAGGACATCGAGGCCGCGCTCTCCGAGGCCGGCGCCTGACGCTCGGGCCGTCGCTCCGATTCGGTCGGCATGAAGCGCTTCCGACCCGCCGCCGCGTCTCGCAACCTTTTACAGCGTCGCCGCGACAGTACCCGTATGGCCAGTTTCGACGCCGCGGAACGCCGCAACCTCGACCGGCAGATCTGCATGCGCTGTAACGCCCGCAACGCCCCCGACGCGAAGCGCTGCCGCAAGTGCGGCTACAAGAACCTCCGCCCCAAGGCGAAGGAACGCCGCGCGGCCTGATCGGTCTGTTATCCGAGAGGTTCGTCGGCTCGCCCGGGTTCGTTAGCCGCGAGTGCCATCTTCCCGCCGAGCGCAGGGTGTGTTATTTATAAGCTGTAACTGTCATCGACTTGATGACTGCCTCCAACGCCCCAGCCGCTCGGCTGTACGTGACTGATAAGAGATCGGCGGCTGACGCTTTCAAAGCCCCAGCCGCGAGGCGGTCGCACGCTCGCTGCGCGCTTCAGTCGCTCACTCCGTTCGCTCCCTCCAGTGCTTGCTTCGCCTGCGACCGCCTCGCGGCTGCCCCTTTGAGTCCCACCCGCACAGCCCCGCGCCTCACGCCTCCCCAGCCTCGGCGGGCGAACCGGCGCGGGCGGAGCCGCGCCGGTCCGCCGCCTCCCTCGCACGCGCTCCTCCTGGCCGCCGATGGCGGCCACTCGGAGGCGCGCGCCGCCGCAACTGCTGATTTATCAATACTCACCGCACTCTCCGCTCGTCACCGGGCGGCTCCTCGCCCCGCGACTACCCCACCACCGCGAGCGCGAGGAGCATCCCGACGGCGGCGGCGGGCGGGATGGTGAGGTTGTCGTCGACGGCGACGCCGCGGACGATCGGCGGGAGACCGTCGGCGACCGCGGCGGGGGCGGCGCCCGCCATCGCGACGACGACGCCCGCGTCGGGGCCGAACGCGGGGACCGTGAAGGGGACGGCGAGCCCGACGCAGACGAGGAACATCGCGACCCACGCGGCGGGCCGCTTCGCCTCCGTGGCGTCGTTGTCCCCCAGTGCGCCGCTGACGGGGTCGCCGACCGACAGCATCCACATCGCGGGGATCGCGAGCGTCGGATCCAAGAGGAGGACCGCGCCGGTCATGCTCACCTGATACAGCGCGTAGCCGGCGAGCGCGTCCGTCTCGTACTCCCGCGTGAGCTTTCGGTAGAGCGGGTGATTGAGTCCGACGACGAGCCGGAGGAACTCCAGCGCGAGGACGACGGCGAGCGCGACCACGAGGAAGTAGCGCGTCTCCGTCCACGATAACCAGCCGAGCAGGTACGGGGCCGGGTAGAGCGTCCCTCCGGCGTGGACCAGCCGCCGCTCGAACTCCACCTCGGCCCGCCACTCCGCCGCCGGAAGGGGCACGGGTTCAGTTGGTCTCGACGTCCGTCTCGACGGTCTCGTACCGATCCGGCAGCGCGTCGAACGACTCGCCCGCGCGGAGCGCGGCCAGCTCGCCGGCCAGCTCGTCGGCGGGAACGCGGACCTGCGCCGCCGAGTCACGCTCGCGGACGGTGACCGTGTCTGGGCCGTCGCCCTCGATCCCGTCGCGGTCGACCGTGACACAGAACGGCGTGCCGACCTCGTCCTGGCGGCGGTAGCGCCGCCCGATCGAGCCGGAGTCGTCGTACGCCACCGCGAGGCCGGCCGCGCGCAGGTCGGCGGCGACCCGGTCCGCGAGCTCGACGAGCCGGTCGTCGTTCGTCACTAAGGGGAACACCGCGGCGTCCTGCGGCGCGACCTCGGGCTCGACGGAGAGGTACGTCCGCGCCTCGCCGTCGACCTCGTCCTCGCGGTAGGCGTGCGCGAGGAGCGTCTGGACGGTGCGGCCCACGCCGAACGAGGGCTCGACGACGTGCGGCGTGATGTGTTCGCCGCTCTCGGTTGTCTCCTCGACCGCGAAGTTCGCCACGTCGACGTCGACCGCGTGGGTCTCGGCGTCGTCGCCCTCGCCGAGGGTCACCTCGACCGTCTCGCCGTCGAAGGCGTCGGGGTCGCGCGCGGCGAGCGTTTCGAGGGCCTCGGCGATCGCGCCGGCGTCGCCGCCGAACTCGGGGCCGAGGACCGACATGTCGGGGTCGACCGTCGCGCGCTCGACCGTCTTCGGCTCGTCGTAGCGCTTGAACACGGTGAAGGCGTCGTCGCCGTGCTCGCCGTGCTTCGAGAGGTCGTAGTCGGAGCGGTACGAGAAGCCGGCGATCTCGATCCAGTCGCCGTCGACCTCGCTCTCCGCGTCCCAGCAGTCGGCCGCGTAGTGGGCGCGCTCGCCCGAGAGGTGCTGACGGAATCGGAACCGGTCGGTGTCGACGCCGACGCGCTCGTACCACTCCTTGGCGACGCCGAGGTAGTAGCCGACCCACGGGGAGCCGATGACCCCCTCGTCGACCGCCTCGCCCACGGTCGTCTCGACGTACTCGCCGTCCGCGGCCTCCTGTTCGGTCGCCGGGTACAGCCGCACGTCCACGTCGCGGACGCGGTCGAGCGGGGGTTCGTCCGCCTCGGGGTCGATGAACTGCTCCAACTCGGCCTGCGTGAACTCGCGGAGCCGGAGGAGCCCGCCGCGCGGCGAGATCTCGTTGCGGTAGGCGGGGCCGATCTGGGTGATCCCGAACGGGAGGTTCCCGCGGGCGTACTCCTTCAGCCGCGGAAACTCGACGAAGATCCCCTGCGCCGTCTCCGGGCGGAGGTAGCCCGGCTGGCCGTCGCCCGGCCCGATGTCGGTCGCGAACATGAGGTTGAAGTCCTCGACGGGTTCGCCGGCGAGCGGGGTGCCACACGAGGGACAGGTGATCTCGTTGTCGGCGATGAGGTCCTCGACCTCGCCGCCGGGCAGCGCCTCGGCGTCCTCGATGTCCGTGACGGCCTCGACGAGGTGGTCGGCGCGGTGGGACTCGCCGCACTCGCCGCACTCGACGAGCATGTCGTCGAACCCCTCCAGGTGGCCGGACGCCTCGAAGACGGCCTCGGGCATCACCGTCGGCGCCTCGATCTCGCGGTTCCCCTCGCGGATGGTGAACCGGTCGCGCCACGCGTCTTCCAGGTTCCGCTTCAGGGCCGCGCCCTGCGGGCCGAACGTGTAGAACCCGGCGGTGCCACCGTACGCGCCGTTCGAGCCGAAAAAGAAGCCGCGCCGCTTCGCCAGCTCGACGAGGTCGTCCGCGGCCATCTAGAGGCCCTCCAACAGGTCGATATCCCGCACGATGCCGTTGAGGTCGGTACCGCTGACCAGGGGAACCTGTTCGATGTCGTTGCTGATGAGCTCTTGGGCGACCTCCTTGGCCGTCCGGGTGGCGCTGACCGTGATCAGGTCCTCGGTCATGAAGTGACGGGCCGCCTCCGCCGGGAGCTCGACGTTCCGGGTCGGGAGGTAGCGCGCCCCGGTCGCCTTGATCCCCTCCCAGGACCACTCGGAGTCCTGTTCGGCGATGGAGTCGCCCGTGCTCGCCTCGCCCTCGACGACGCGGGCGACCGCCAGCACGTCGACCTCGGTGAGCATGCCCACGATCGCGGCGTCGTCGTCGAGCACGACGGCGTAGGGGACGTTCGCGAGCCCGATCTCCCGCTCTGCGACCGGCAGGGGGGTCTCCGTGTGGGTCGCGTTGACCGCGCTGGTCGCGAGTCCGCCGACCTCGGTGTCCCCGTCGATTTCGCCCCGGGCGATCGCCCGCACCACGTCGGTGACGGTGAGGATACCGACGAGCTGATCGCCGTCAACGACGGGGAGACGGCGCGAGCTCTCCGCGACCATCGTGGCCGCGGCGTCGACGATGTCGCCGTCCGTGCCGACGGTCGGAACCTCCCGCATCAGCAGGGCGAGCTGGTCTTCGTCCGGCTGCTCGATGAGGTCGTCGCGGGTGACGAGCCCGCGGTACACCTCGTCGCCGTCGACGTCCTTCACGACGGGGACAGAGGAGAAGCCGTGCTCTTGGATGTACTCCAGCACGTCGTTCCGGCTCCCCGGGATCTCGACGACGACGAGCTCCGACCGCGGTGTCATGGCGTCTGATACGTTCATGCACCGTCTTTCAGCGTGGCACCTCTTGTATACTGCGAAGGTGGTCGGCGACGACGCAGGGACGATCGGGGCCCGCCTGCGGGTCCGACTCGCCAAAGGGGCGTGCGTGACAGTGATCCGATTCGCCCGTTGAATCGACGCTCCAAGCGATTATTTTCCGTTCGATCGACGGTTATCTCTGGATTCCGCCGTTGATCCACTGGCTCGAAGCGGATATTCACCGACTGCGGACGATTCCGGTTCGGAACGCTTATACCTACTGTGAACAATTACCAATCATGTCACGGAGTTCCACCCCTTGGGACGACCCGGACCCCGATCACCGTCGGACGGCGCTGCCGGCGGCTCCGACGCTCGACGCCGACGACTCGCCGGACGTGATGGCGTCGATCGACTCGTCGGCGTCGCGACCGGAGCTGGTGATCGCGGACGTCTCCCGGGAGAACGCGTGGGTCTCGGTCGACGAGACCGACGCGACCGTCCTCGAGGAGTGGTGTTGAGCCGGTAGTCGATTCCATCCGCGATCACGCGGACTCGCGGATCCCTTCTCCGAGCTCCCACGCCCGGATCAGCGACGCGACCGTCCGACACGTCGGCGCCGACGCCCCGAAGCGGTCGGCGCGGTCGACGACGGCGCCGTAGATCGCGTCGACCTCGGTCCGCCGCCCGGCGGCGACGTCCTCGCGCATCGAGGAACGGTTGGCGGCGGTGTCGACGGCGACGCGCTCGACGGCGGCGACCGCCTCGTCCTCGCCGAGGTCCACGCCGTCGACGCGCGCGACGCGGGCCGCCTCGCGAGCCGCCTCGCGCGCGACCTCCCCGCCCGGCCCGTCGAGCGTCGCGCCGTTCGAGAGGCGCGCGAGCGCCGAGGGACCGTTTATCGCGGCGTTGACAGCGAGCTTCTCGTACCGGCGTCGGGGCATGTCTCGGGCGACCGTCGTTACGATCCCGGCCTCGTCGAACGCGGTGCCGACGCGCTCTGCGAGGGGGTTCCGGCCGCCGGCGAGCGAGCCGACGACGACCTCGCCGATCCCCGTACACGTCACCCGACCGGGCTCGGCGAACCGAGCGCCGTAGCTCGCGGTGCCCCCGAGCACGGTCGGGTCGAGCGCGGCGACGAGCCGCTCCTCCGTGAGCCCGTTCTGGAGCGAGCAGACCGCGTCGTACTCGCCGGTCGCGAGCGCCCGCGCCGCCGCGTCCGTGTCGTACGCCTTCGTCGTGACAACGGCGAGGTCGGCGCTGCGGTGCGTCCCGTCGGTGAGCGCCCGCGGGTGAACGTGCGCGTCGATCTCCCCGTCGATCCGGAGCCCGTTCTCTCGAACCAGCCGCATGTGCGGGTCGCGCCCGACGAGGGTGACGTCGTGCGCCCGTGCCAACAGCCCGCCGATCAGGCTCCCGAGCGCGCCGGCGCCGTAGACGAGGACCTCCATGCGCGTCACCACGGGACGCGACTGAAAAGACGTGGCGGTGGCGCCGCCGGACCGTCGGCGACCGGACCGGCGCCGTCAGCCCTTCAGTCCGCTGCCGGTCAGCGGGACGACCACGTCCTCGTCGGGCGCGAGCGTCCCGCGCTCGCGGAGCTCCCGGAGCGCGGCCGGCGCGACGGCGCAGGTCGGCTCGGTGTAAAAGCCCGCCCGATGGAGTCGGTCGAGCTCGCGCTCCGCCGCCGCCTCCGTCACCGCGAGCGCGTCGCCGTCGCTCTCGGCGATAGCGTCGAGGATCTCCGCCTTCCGAACCGGCTCCGCGATCTGGATCCCGTCGGCCGCGGCGTTGACGCGCCCGTCGGGGTCGGCCGCCTCGGCGCCGTGTAGCTCCCGGACGATCGGGGCGATCCCGGCGGCCTGCGCGCCGAACAGCCGCGGGACCGCGTCGATCCGCCCGGCGCGTTCGAGCCGCCGGAACCCCCGATACGCGCCGAGGAACAGGGTGCCGTGGCCGAGCGGGGTGACGACCGCGTCCGGGGCCTCCCAGCCGCGCTGGCGGGCGATCTCGTAGGCGACCGTGGCCGTCCCCTCGAAGAAGGCGGGGTTCCAGGCGTGGCTGGCGTACCACGCGGCGCCTCCGGAGCCGCCGCCTTTTGCGCCCCCTCTGCCCGCGTCGTCCTCGCGGCTCTCGCGGCTCTCGCCGAGCGCAGCGATGCAGGCGTCCGTCACGTCCCCCCGGGTCCCCTCGATCCGGACCGGTTCGGCTCCGGCGCGGCGGATCGCGCGGAGCTTCGACTCCTTGACGTCGGCCGGGACGTACACCGCGGCGTCGATCCCGGCCCGGGCCGCGTACGTAGCGATCGCCGCCCCGGCGTTGCCCGACGAGTCCTCGACGACGCGGTCGACGCCGAGTTCCCGAGCGCGCGTGAGCGTCGTCGTCGCGCCCCGGTCCTTGAACGAGCCGGTGGGGAAGACGTACTCCAGCTTGAACTCGGCGTTCCAGTCGTCCGCGCCGACGAGCGGCGTCGTCCCCTCGCCCAGCGTCACGCGGTCGGCGGGGTCGTCTCCGACCGCGAGGAACTCGGAGAACGCCCAGAGCCCGCCGCGGGCGCCCGGCCGTCCCCCCTCCGCCGGGTCCGAAGCCGGTCGGTCCGGAATCGGTTGGTACGAAGCCGGTCGGTCCGGGATCGGCGGGTCGGCGAAGTTCAGCGGGGCGCCGCACTCGCAGCGCCATCGGTCGGCGACGGTCGCGCCGCACTCGGCGCAGGCGAGCCGCCTCGGAGTCGCGCCCGTCCCCTCCGCGTTCGCTCCCACCGAGTCGTCGCCGTCGACCGGCATCAGTACTCGTCGACGTTGGTGCCGACCGAGCAGACGTACTCGCCGGCGGCGACCTGCGGGAGCCGGCGGGTGCGCCAGAATATCCCGTCGTCGTCGGCTGTCACGCGTCCCTTCAGCCCGCCGAAGGTGTCGGTCACCTCGAAGAGGAGGTCCCCGGACGAGACGCGCTCGCCGAGGTCCCGTTCGAACCTGACGAGTCCGCCCGCGGGCGACCCGTACTGATCGAACCCGCGCGCCCGATGCTGTCGCTCGAGGTCGACGCTGCCGTCGAGGAAGCCGTAGTGCCGGAGCACGTTGAACACGCCCCCGACGCCGTACCGGATCGACTCCTCGTCCCAGCCGACGGCGCCGCCGAGTTCCGGGTCGATCGTCGGGATCCCGTGCTCCGGCCCGGTCCGCGCGAGCTGGCCGTCCGGACCCTTGATGTCGAGGACGTGTCCGCAGCCGAACACCTTCGCGAGCTCCAGGCAGTCGCCGTGGAGGCGGTGGCGGATCCCGCACCGCACCCGCGTCTCGTTTATCATCCGGCTGGTCGACCCCTGATGGAGGTCGAGGATGATGTCGGCGCGCTTCGCCGCCTGGAACGTCGCGTGCGCGATCCGCTCGCTGGTCGTCCCCTCCTCGTCGCCGGGGTATCCCCGGTTCATCTTCCGATCGTCGATCGGGTTCCGATGCTCGGCGACCTGAAAGGCGAAGTAGTTGACGACGCCGACGACGAGGACCGCGCCGGACAGCTCCGTCGGGTCGATCCGCGGGACGACGCGGTTGACGACGCCCAACCCGTTGAGCTCGTCGCCGTCGCTGACGGCCTGCACGTACAGCGTCTGTCCGTCCGTCGCGCCGTTGATGACGGCGACCGGAAGCCGCACGGGGCTCCCGTCCCGCGTCTCCCCCACTTCGAGACGGCCCGTGTCCGTCTCGCCCGGCGGGGCGCGGGCCGTTCCAAGCGTGATCATTACGCGAACGTGGGCCGGGCGCCCCTTTATCCGTTCGGTCCGCGGCGATCCCCCGACACAAGCTTTATCGCCGTCTCGGTCGAGAAGCCGATACCGAACGCCGCGTTCGCCGGACGCTCCGGACCGGTCCGCGTCTCGCCCGGCCGAACCGAATCCGGCAACCCGGCTCGCCCGACCGTCGGTCGGGTGCGGTCACCTCACATGAGCATCGACATCGACCCGCTGTTGGACGACGCCGGACTCACGGTCACGGACCACATCGAGAACACCCAGTTCGAGGTGTACACCGACCGTGCCGTCGAACCGGTTACGACCCCCGGTGACGCCCACTACTTCCCCGTCGACGCCAGCGTCACCGTCGAGACCGCGTCGGTCGAGATCCCGCGCGTCGCGGTGGTCGAGACCCGTTCCGGTGACGGGACGCTGCTCACCCGAGGTGACTCCTACGACATGCCCGCCGACACGTACCACGTCGGCATCGATCCCGCCCCGACCAAGCTGTATCTCGCGTTCGACTCCGGGTTCTCCGTGTCGACGACGGACCGGACCACGCGGATCGACCTCGACGCGCCCGCCGCGGTCACGCTCGGCTTCCGGTCGCTCCACCAGGTGCCCGCGGGCACCATCGAGACCCCCACCGACCCCGAGTCGCTGATGGACGCCGTCTCGCTGCTCGGCTCCGCGCTCCAGACGACGAGCCCGGAGCGGTCGTTTCCCACCCTTCGCGGGCATCCGCCGCTGATCGAGCCGGGCGACGAGCTCCGCGTCCCGGACCGGATCGAGCCGCTCGACTCCGGGATCCGAATCGTCGTCCCGCCGGCGTACGAGTACCTCTACCCCGTCGTCTCGCTCGCGTACTACTTCTCGGCCGATGTCGTGCCCGGGGACGCCCCCCGGATCGAGGGTGACGGCTGGAGCTATCCGCTTGAGCCCGACTTCGAGCGTCGGACCGCCCAGGTGCTCCGGCAGTCGTTCCACTTCGACTGTCTCGCCCGCACCGAGGGGTTCTACCCGGTCGACCTCCACGAGCGCGAGACGACCGCCCTCGACCTCGACTGGGGCCGGCTGTACGACCTGCCGCTCGCGGAGCGGCTGGGCGAGTACCTCGCGGTCCCCTTCGATCGCGTCGAGCCCGAACTCCCGCAGTGGACGCTGACGACCGACGTGCGGCCCGACCCCGAGAACGTCGAGATGCTCCCGTTCGTCGCCGGGGAGCTGTCGATCGTCCGGTCCCCCGAGACCGTCACCCCCGTGACCGCGAGCGAGGGGGGCGGCGTCGGGTTCTTCCGCGGTCCGGGGGTCGACGCGACCCCCCGCCCGGCGTCGCTCGGTCCGGACGAGTTTGTCCGCGGTGCGACGGACGCCGGCGGGTCCGGTTCCGGAGGCACCACCGACGCCGGCGTCTCCCGCGGCGCCGACGCCTCCACCGATCACAGCGCGGTGCCCGCCGACGCCGACTTCGTGCAGCCCGAGTCGGTCGACACCGTCGAGCACGCGTGGGTCGGCGACGGCGTCCCGCTCGACGCCAACAAGGCGACCCTCGACGCGTACCACCGACGACTGAAGGCCGGCACGGTCGAGCAGTCGCGGATCTCCGTACTCGTCGTCTGTAACGACGAGCAGATGCGCGAGGAGGGCGAGGTCGCGGACCTGTACGGCCTCCGCGACATGGTCCAGTTCGACATCGAGGTGCGCCACGACCTCACCCGCGCGGAGATGCGCGACGTCCTCGAGTCCGACGTCGACTTCCTCCACTACGTCGGCCACGTCGACCACCGCGGGATGCAGTGCACCGACGAGTACCTCGACCTGACCGACGAGGACCTCGACGTCGGCGTCAGCGCCTTCCTGCTCAACGCCTGCCAGTCGTACCGGCAGGGCGAGGCGCTGGTCCACCGCGGCTCCCGCGGCGGCATCGTCACCCTCTCCGACGTGGCGAACTCGCCGGCGACCCAACTCGGCCACATCATCGCGCGGCTGATGAACAGCGGCTTCAACCTCCGGACAGCCCTCCACGTCGCGAAGCGCGAACTGATCACCGGCCACCAGTACATCGTCGTCGGGGACGGGGCGACGACTATTTGCCAAAATCGCAGCGGCGTGGCTGTCGTATTCAATATAACTGACAGTACGTCTGGCTATTGTGACCTTTCTACAGAATTCTATCCGAACAGGAACCACGGTGTTGGATCGCTTGCAACGCTCAATCTTGATACAGAAACACTCGATTATTATGTCCCATCTCGTGCTGATAGCACAGATGTTCCTAAGAACAAACTAGAGAACCTACTCAGCTTAGAACTCATACCGATTTTTCACAATGAGGAACTTGTCTGGAGCGGAAGTCTGACGCTTGATTAGGGACCGGGATTCCCGACTGCAACGTTCGCCGCCGCGGGCGCCGCCTGCGTCAACAGGAGGAGCGCGGTGAACAGGACGCCGGCCATCTTCGGGTGCTCTGCCACGTAGTCTGCAACACTTTCGTGCATATTACACAGAATATCGCATGTAATTAAATCACACGTTGTTCTGCGGCTACTAGTTACAGATATTTGAACGTTAATATCTAATAATTAATCGCTCGTCGGCCCCGCGGCGCGCCCACTGAACCCTCCGCACCGGTGTGTTAAAGGAGGTTTCGGCGCAGTTCTCAGTATGAGTAAAGCGGACGATGTCGATGTCCTTGACCCGTTCCGCCAGTTCTTCTCGCTCCGGCGGGACGTGCTCGTCCTGTCGCTCGCGATGTTCGCGTTCAGCCTCGGCTTCCAGATGACGAACCGGTACGTCCCGGAGTATCTGTCGGCGCTGGGGGCGAGCGCGTTCGTCATCGGGCTGTTCGGAACCGTCGGTAACGTCATCGGCGCGGTGTACCCGTACCCGGGCGGACGGCTCTCGGACCGGATCGGGTCGCGGGTCGCGCTCACGCTGTTCGGACTGCTGTCGAGTTTGGGGCTCGGCGTGTGGCTCGTCGCGCCGACCCTCGGAACCGTGACGATCGGGGGCGTCGTCTTCGAGCCGTGGATCTGGATCTTCGTCGGACTCTTCCTCGCGCAGGCGTGGAAGTCGTTCGGGCTCGGCGCGACGTTCGCGATCGTCAAGCAGTCGGTGCCGCCGGAGCGACTGGCGCGGGGGTTCGCGAGCACGGAGGTGTTCCGCCGGACCGCGTTCCTGATCGGGCCGCTGATCGCGGCGGGGATCATCCAGTACGCCGCCGACTTCACCACGAGCTTCCAGTACGTGCTCGCCGTGGCCCTCCTCTTCGGCGTCGTCGCCACCGCGCTCCAGCACGTCCTCTACGACGCCGGCGAGGACACGCTCGGGAAGGAGTTCGAGGGCGTGAGCGAGGCGGTCCGGGATCTCCGGAGCCTCCCGCCGGAGCTCCGTCCGCTGCTCGTCGGTGACACCCTCGTGCGGTTCGCGAACGGGATGGTGTACGTCTTCTTCGTCATCGTGATCACGCGGTTCCTCGAAGTCGGGCTCTCGGTCGGCCCCGTCTCGCTGTCGCCCGCGGCCTTCTTCGGCGTGCTGCTGGCGATCGAGATGCTGGTCGCGCTCGTCTCCATGCCGCCCGCGGCGCGGGCCGCCGAGCGAGTGGGCCTCAAGCCGATCGTCGCGCTCGGCTTCCTCGTGTACGCCGTCTTCCCGGTGCTCCTCATCAGCGTCCCGCCGGACACATCCCTGACCGCGCCGCTCGTCGTCGCGCTGTTCGCGTTCTCGGGGCTCCGGTTCGCCGGGCTCCCCGCGCACAAGGCGCTGATCGTCGGGCCCGCCGAACGCGACACGGGCGGCCGCGTCTCGGGGTCGTACTACCTCCTCCGCAACGCGGTCGTCATCCCGAGCGCGGCGCTCGGCGGACTGATATACGGCGGGTTCGCCGTGCCGGGGACCGACGTCTCGATCGCGGGCGATCCCGTCGTCGCGTTCGGGCTCGCGAGCGCGATCGGGCTCGTCGGCGTCGCGTACTTCGCGCTGTTCGGCGAGGAGTACGACGCGTACTCGTGACGGGGGAGCCGCGTCGCGAGCGCCTCGGACGCCCCGACCGCCCCGCCGTTTTTTTCACCTCACGCGCCCCACGTACTCCCATGACAGACATCGCCGCCGCGATACGAGGCGCGTTCGAACACACCGACTACGACCTCGGCGACGTCGCGGTCAACCGACAGCAGGTCCGCGTTCCGGTCCTTCGGGAGGGCGCCGACCCCGACGCGCTCCGCGCGGTGATAGAGGAGGCGATCGGCGCGGACGCGGTCGTCGGCGTCACCGTGAGCACGGAGACGATCGACGGCGAGGACACCATCGGTACCGTCGTCTCGTTCCAGCACCGCCCGTGACGCGGTACGATTAAGCGTGCGGTACTCGTACGCAGTTCTCATACGATGACGTCCGACGACGGACACGGCGGCGCACAGTATCTCGCCGGATCGCCGGTCCGGGTCGCGATCCTCCGGACGCTCCGGCGGGAGCCGCGCCGTCCGGCGGACCTGACGGACACGATCGACGCGACCCGGACGACGGTCCAGCGGATCCTCGGAGGGTTCCGCGAGCGCGACTGGGTCGTCAAGCGCGATGCGGCGTACCACGTGACGCCGACGGGAAAACGCGTCCACGACGCTTACGAGACCCTGTTGGACGAGGTGGAACTGGCCGACCGGCACGGGGGGTTCGCCGCCGACCTCGAGCGCGTGGACGCCGGATTCCCCGCGGAGGCGATCGACGCCGGCGAGCTGACGGTCGCGACGGACCAGAACCCGCTCGCCGCGGTCGACCGGCTCACGGAGGTCCTCCGGGAAGGTCACGGCGCTGAGATACGCGCGGTCTCGCCGGTCGTCATCCAGCAGTTCAACCGGGCGGCCGCGGCCGCGCTCGACGCCGGCGCAGAGGTCGAACTGGTCATCGACCGCGACGTGGTCGAGGCGTCGATATCCGACTTCGCCCCGGCGACCGACCGAGCGCTCGACGACGACGACGCGACCGTCTACGTCTCGCCCGAGCCGATCGAGTACGGACTGATCACGTGCGGTGACATCGCCTGCGTGACGGCGTACGACCGCCGAAACAACCCCCGGTGCGTCCTCGAATCCACGGACTCGACGGTGGTCGAGTGGGTGGACGACCGGTTCGAGTCGTTCGTCGCCGACGCTTCCCGGCTGTCCGCGGTCGTCGAGAACGCCTGACTCGACGGCGACGCCTCGGTGTCCTCGATTACGGTGACGACGCGTCTGCTCCGTCGTCGCGGTCCGCGGAGTCGGCCGGGTCGTCGTCGCGGCGCTTGGGCTCGAAGTTGGCGGGGACGACCGTCGGATGGTCGATGCCGACGGGCGGGGTGCTTGCGCTCATGATTCTACGTACACGTAGGCGACGACCCAACTAAAAATTACCCATGGGCATAACGCATCCCGAGCGCGGGAGCGTATGTCCTCTAGTTATTCTCCGAACTCGTCCGCGTACAGGTCCTGCGCGTGTTCGATCGCCTCTTTCGCGGTCGCCTTGTCCTCCCACCCGAGGGTCTCGACCTCCTTACCGGCCTCGAGGTTCTTGTACGTCGAGAAGAACTCGTCAATCTCGTCACGGATCTGCTGCGGGATGTCGGCGAGGTCCTCGATGTGGTCGAAGCGGGGGTCCTCGGTGGGCACCGCGATCACCTTGTCGTCCTGCTCGCCGTCGTCGTCCATCTTCATGAGCGCGACGGGGCGGGCCTCGACGACGCAGCCGGGGAACGTCTGGTCTTCGACGAGCACCATCACGTCGAACGGGTCCTCGTCGTCGTAGTACGACTGCGGGATGAAGCCGTAGTCGTACGGGTAGTGGACGTTCGAGTGGAGCACGCGGTCGAGGACGACGCCGGGAATGTCCTTGTCGTACTCGTACTTGTTCCGCTCGCCCTTGAGACACTCCACGACCGCGTAGATCTCGTCGGGGGCGTCCGGGCCCGTCTCGAGGTCCTCCCAGAGGTTGACCATGTGACCGTCATTCGGTCCATGGGTAGCAAAGTCCTTTCGGGTTCTGGCCGTCGCAACTCGATCCGCCCGTCGCCCTCGCTCGCCGTCGCTCCGGCCATCCCCCTTCGCGTCGTCCGCGCCCCTTCTTTACGTTCGCTCCGCGCTCAGCCTCCCGTCATCGTCAGATACCGGAAATTTCATTCGGTTGATTGTGTCTCATATTTGATCGTGCCGTCCCGGTTTTCCCCGACAGATCCTCACGGATACGGCGCATTGGCCGGCGATCACTCGGATCCGGGGCAGCACCGGATCGACGGATAAGAACTCTCTGAACCGGAATATCGGCGCATTCCGGGTGTATTCTCTCGGTTAGGTATTCAAATCATGATGGACGTTGAGAAACGTTATAAGTTCGGCTACCTTTCAAATATCTATGTCAGAGGCACAAACAGTCACTGATGCGGAGGCACCGCGGCCGGCGTCTGACCTGACGGCGTTCCAACAGAACATCCTCTCGATCCTCTCGGAGGAGCCCATGTACGGGCTCGCGGTCAAGCGCGAGCTCGAATCGTACTACGGCTCCGAGGTAAATCACGGACGACTCTACCCGAACCTCGACGATCTGGTCGCTGACGGGTTCGTCGAGAAGAGCGAGCTCGACAAGCGAACGAACCAGTACGAACTGACCGGGGCCGGTCACGACGCGGTCCTCGGCCAGCTGGAGTGGGTCCTCGACCGGTTCGTTACCGACGAGACGCGCGCCGACGAGATCCGCGCGCTCCTCGACGAGTAACGCGGAGGGCTATCGAGAGCACCGACGCGAAACCGACACCATTCTGGCACACACACGCGCGGTGAAAACCGCGCGCTTCCGACCCGCTGAGCCTCGGCTCTGTCGTCGTCGACGCCAAGACAACCGATCCCCTACGACGGTTCCGGACCGTCGACTTCGGCGGCGACCGCCTCGATCACCGCCAGCGACTCCTCGACGACGGCGAGCTGCTCGTCGGTCGGCCACCCGTTCCGCGGCAGGTACTCCTCGCGGAACTCCGCGCGCACCTCGGGGGACGCGTCGTCGACCGCGCGGACGTAGTGGTTGCTCATGAACGCCGCGAAGCTGCGGGCGGTGTCGGCGTGCGGCTCGCCGTGCGCGTCCGTGACCGCGTCGGCGACCGCCTCGTTGTAGTCGGCGACCTCCTCGTACCGGTCGGCGTCGCCCGGCCCGGACAGCGACACCTCGACGGCCCGGTCGGTGGTCTCGATCCGGTCGAGCTGGACCGTTCCGTCGGTCATCCACTCGTCGGGGTACAACACGAGGGTGTCGTCGTCCTCGCGGAGCCGCGGGACGTAGTCGTGGCCCGCGACGAGCTCGTCGCGGCGCTCGCGGTAGAACGCGGCTGCCGCGTCCTCTTCGGCCCGCCGAGCGAGCCGCGTGAGGCGCTCCGCCTCGTCGACGACCTCGACCGGTACGTCCGGAACCCGATCGTCGTCTGCGTCTCGCTTAGCCGCGTCGCCGCTCTCCGCCTCCCCAGCCGCCATCATCTCGCGCGCCTGTTCTTTCGCCCACTCCGGGGGTTCGTCGTTAGTTCGCGTCATCGAGTGCCTCGTTCGCCAGATCGTCGGCGCGCGCGTTTATCTCCCGCGGAACGTGGCCGATCGACCACCGGTCGAACCGTTCCAACAGCTCCCGGGCGCGCACCCGTTTCTCGCGCAGTTCGGGGTCGTTGGCGTCCCACTCGCCGCGCACCTGCTTGACGATCAGCTCCGAGTCGCCGCGGACGTCGACCGCCTCGAAGCCGTACTCGTCGGCCGCCTCCAGGGCCCGGATCAGCGCGGCGTACTCGGCCTGGTTGTTGGTGACCCGTCCGATCCGCTCGCCACCCTCGGCGACGACGCCGTCGGACGTGACGAGACACCAGCCGACCGCGCCCGGACCGGGGTTCCCGCGGGACGCGCCGTCGAAGTAGACGTGCGCGCGGCCGCCGCCCTCCCGGATGAGGTTCGTCAGGCGGGTCGGGTCGCCTCCCTGTACCACGACCTTACCGTCGTACGCGACGGCGACGGCGCCTTCTCGCTCGGCTCGCCACCGCTCGTGGGCGGTGTTTCCCGGCTCGATCCGGACGCTGGCGTCCTCCAGACGGGCCCGCGCGGTCGCCGGGTCGCAGTCGATCGTCGGCATTCGTCCCCAGTCGGCGACGGCGCGTCAAAGCCTTGTCCGTCGCGGTCGACGCGCCGATCCGGTCGAGGTGGCTCCGTCGTCGGTCTCGGCGGACGCGCGTCGCTTCGCGCGACCGGCGCCGCCCTCCGGTCGAGCGATTTCCGCCTCCTCACGAACCTTTAAGTTAGTCCATTTGGGTAGTATATAAATGCGATGACACAGCCAACCCGGCAACGGGATCACGACCGTCAGCGTGTGCGGGACGAGGATGCCGACGAGACCGAAACCGACGCCGAGGGGGGCGAAGCCGACGAATTGGACCCCGAGGACTTCGAGCCGGAGGAGCTCACGCGCACCGCTGACGGCGAGCTGATACACGAAGAGAGCGGGCTCATCGTCGAGGAGGAGCAGATCGATCCCGGTCCGGAGTGGCGCGCGTTCAATCACTCGGAGCGGCAGTCGAAGTCGCGCGTCGGCGCCCCGACGACCAAGACGATGCACGATAAGGGGCTGACGACGACGATCGACTGGAAGGACAAGGACGCGTACGGACGCTCCATCTCCTCGAAGAAGCGGTCGCAGATGCACCGGCTGCGCAAGTGGCAGGAGCGCATCCGGACGAAAGACGCCGGCGAGCGGAACCTCCAGTTCGCGCTCTCGGAGATCGACCGCATGGCGAGCGCGCTCGGCGTCCCCCGGTCCGTCCGGGAGGTCGCCTCGGTCATCTACCGACGGGCCCTGAACGAGGACCTGATCCGCGGGCGGTCGATCGAGGGCGTCTCCACCGCCGCGCTCTACGCCGCCTGTCGCAAGGAGGGGATCCCGCGGTCGCTCGAAGAGATCTCCGACGTATCGCGGGTCGACCGCAAGGAGATCGGCCGCACGTACCGCTACATCTCTCAGGAGCTCGGTCTGGAGATGCGCCCGGTCGACCCGAAGAAGTACGTCCCCCGCTTCTCCTCCGAGCTCGAACTGAGCGAGGAGGTCCAGTCGAAGGCCAACGAGATTATCGAGACGACCGCCGAGCAGGGCCTGCTCTCAGGGAAGTCCCCGACCGGGTACGCGGCCGCCGCGATCTACGCCGCGTCTCTGCTCTGTAACGAGAAGAAGACCCAGCGCGAGGTCGCCGACGTCGCGCAGGTGACCGAGGTCACCATCCGCAACCGGTACCAGGAGCAGATCGAAGCGATGGGGATCCATAACTAGCCGTCGCCAGCTCGGCCGCTCCGTTTCAGTTCGGGCTCTCGCCAGCAACGTTCAAGCCGCCGCGTTACCAACGATCGTCGAATGCGGCTCGACGAGTTCATCGAGTTCGAAGCGAACGAGCGCGCCGAGCGGCGGCGCCTCGCGAGCGAGAAGGACTACGGAGTCCTCGATCACCTCGACTCCTTCGAGCGCCGCTTCGAGGAGCACGTCTCCGACGACGCCGTGGTCGGTAGCGTCTCCCCCTCCATCTTCGTCGGCCGCTCGAATTACCCGAACGTGTCGACCGGGCTGCTCTCTCCGGTCGGCCGCGAGGAGCGCGCTGACGCGTTCGAGACCTCCGCGACGTGGTACGACGAGGGCGTCTCTATCTCGGACGTGTTCGACCGCCGGACGAGCCTCCTCAATTCGGCGCGCGGCGTCGACGTCAGGGAGGTCGGCGCGACCGGCGGCGTCAAATCCATCGGCGGGGACAGCGGCCCGGCGGAGAGCGTCCACGACGCGTGGAACGGCTGGCTCGGGGTCCAGCGCGAGGTCGCGATCGCCGACCGCCCGGTCGACGTTGAGATCGGGCTCGACGGGACGCCGGATCTCGACTTCGACGTCGGCACGCAGGATATCAAGACGCCGACCGGCCCGCGCGCCGCGGCTCGCACCGCCGAGCTCGGTGAGAACCCGCACGTCCCGCGGCCCGTCGAAAAGACGCTCGAAGACGACGACTGGCGCGCGGAGGGCGCGATGACGTACCTCTACCGTCGCGGGTTCGACGTGTACGAGATCAACACGATCCTCTCTGCGGGCGCGCTCGGGCGCGGCGAGAACCGACGGCTCGTCCCGACGCGCTGGTCGATCACGGCCGTCGACGACACGGTCGGGCAGTTCCTCCGGGGCTCGATCCGCGAGAATTCGACGGTCGACCGGATCGAGGTCCACCGCAACGAGTACCTCGGCAACGCCTTCTGGGTGATCCTCGTGCCCGGCCGCTGGGAGTACGAGCTCGTCGAGATGAAGTCGCCGGGCTCGATCTGGAACCCCGACCCCGAGGCGGGCGTCTACCTCGCGGCCGCCAGCGAGGGTCGCGAGGGCCGGACCGGCTACGTCGAGGAGACGGCCGGCGCCTACTACGCGGCCCGGCTGGGAGTTCTCGAACACCTCGACGACCGCGGGCGACAGGCGAAGGCGCTCGTCCTGCGCCACGTCTCCGACGACTACTGGGGCCCCGTCGGCGTCTGGCAGGTGCGCGAGGCCGTCCGGAACGCCTTCGCGGGGGAACGCGGGACCGCCGAGACGTTCGGCGAGGCGGTCCGCGGCGTCGCCGAGCACCTCCCGGTGTCGCTCGGTCGCCTGCGGCGGAAGTCGACGATGGCGGCCGGCCTGCAGGCGAACCTCGGCGACTTCGCCGACGTCGGGTGAGGTCGCGGAGGCGACGGCGGGTCCCCGCCCCGATCGCTTTAGTCGCGTCACCGAGTGGGTGGCCTCATGGTTCCCACCGTCCCCGCGTTCGGCGGCGTTCCCGCCGGTCCCGAGCTCGTGATCATCCTGATCATCCTCGTCCTCCTCTTCGGCGTTCCAATCGTTCTCATCGCGGCAGGCGTGGTGTTCCTCAAACTGCGCTCTGACGGCGAGGAGGCGGACGCCGACCGCATCGCGGACCTGGAGGCGGAAGTCGAACGCCTCCGCGAGGAGGTGGACGACGAGCCGGACAGCCGCGACGGCGACGACGACGATAGATTATAAACCCCGATGCGGTGGCGTCGCCGGTGCGTAGCGCCTGCTGTGAGCGAGAGCTTCGCTCTCGCCCCGCGAGCGGCTGCTACGGAGGGATTCACCGCGACGTGATTCGATAACAAATCCCGATCAGCGACAGCTCACGTTTGGGTAGAAACCCCAGACTCTCTGCCCGCGTCGCTCGCTCCCGTCGTCGTTAACACTCCGTATCAGTCCTCCGCCCAGTAGTACAGGTCCTCGCGCGGCGCGTCGCAGTTCGGGCAGCTATCGGGAAGCTCCGTCCCGATCTCGCCCATCTCGCCACACTCCCAACAGCGCCACATCACGTAGGCGGTGCCGAACACGTCGCGGGCGTCGGTGAGCCCCAGTTGCCGTGACTCCGACGGCGACGTGACGTAGAAGCCGTCGTCGTCGACTCCTCGGACCGTCCCGAGCTTCTCGCCGTCCTCGTCGTACACCGGTTGTCCGATGCTCACGTCGGCGAATACGGGTTCTTCGGAGGCCATGCGCGGGGGTACGCACCGGTCCCTCATAAGTGTGGTATGTGGTCGCGTCCCACGGAAGAAGGAAGATCGATATCGTGCCGATGCGACGCGGAGGCGAGGACCGAGTCGCCGCTCAGGCGACCGGCGTCCGCTCGACGACGGTACCGTCCGCGGTCGGGTACTGCTCGACGATCTCGCCGCGGTCGAGGTCGCCGTCCTCGATCATCTCCTCTAAGAGCCACCACGCGATCTCGACGTGGTCCGACTTGACGGTGTAGAAGTCTTCGGGGACGCCGAGCGACTCGAACCGCTCGGGGTCGGCGAACGCCTTTCCGTAGACGAGGGTGCCGTCGTCGGTCACCTCGTCGAACTCGCGGCGGATGTTCTTCGCCATCCGCTTGAGCCGGTTCCGGTGTTGGGCGGCGTCTTTGAACACCGACGTACAGAAGTACACCTTCTCGTGGCTCGCCATCTCGGAGACGATCGCGTCGTCCTTCGACCCCTCGACGGCGGACATGTGGCCCTCCTGTAGCTCGAACCCCTCCTCCTGCATCCGGCGGTAGTTGCCGTCGGACATCTCGAACTCGTTGATGTTACAGAACTCCGCGGCGCCCTCGTCCAAAAAGTCCAGGAACTCCGGCTCGGCGCGGATGCCGGGGATCTCGAAGGCGGGCGTGAGCCCCTCTTCGCGGGCGATGTACAGGATCTCCTCCCACTCGGTGCCGTGCATATCGCCCCACAGCTCCAACGGCGGGTGGAAGCGGATCTCGTCGAGGCCCGCCTCCGAGAGGCGGCGCATGTTCTCGCGGCCGCCGGTGATGCCCGTGTACAGGTGGGTGTGGTGGTCCTCGCCGAACTCGTCTTTGAGCAGTTCGAGGTAGCGGGTCGTCTTCGCCATCGCCTCCTGCGGCTCGCCGCCGGTGATCGAGGTGCCGAGCGCGCTCATGCGCTTGGCCTCCGCGATCACGTCCTCGTCGGACTCGACTAACCGCTCGTTGGCGTACACGTCAGTGACGTTCTTCCGGTTCTCTCCGAGGGGGCAGTAGAAGCAGTCCCGCTGGTCGCAGTAGCCGTAGACGAACAGCACCATCTTTCCGCCCTTGGCGCACTGTTCGCAGCCCTTGGAGATCATCTACCCGTCCATACCGGCCGCGGCCTGAAAAAGCGTCCGAACCACGCGCTTCCGGGAGAGGCGTTCTCACGGTGGCGTTCTCGCACGTAGCGTTCCGCGGAGCCTCCCCGTCGTTTCCGCTCCCCGGAACGAACACACAGTATCTGTCGCCGCCCGCGTGACCGGTGGGTATGAACCGAGAGCCGATCGCCGACGAGACGACCGATCCCGCCGACGAAGAGGCGCTCACCCGTCGCCGCGCGCTCGCGATGGGGGGTTCGGTCGGGCTCGCCGGTCTCGCCGGCTGCACCGCGCTCGATGTCGCCACGGGCGACCCGGCCGAGTTCACCGCGGGCACCGCGACGGTCGCGGACGCGACGCTCTCTGAGAGCGGGTACGAGCTCAACGAGGTGACCGAGAACACGCAGAGCCGCGAGTTCGACGTGGCCGGCTCGACCCGCGAAGTGGGGGTGACGAGCCGGATCGCCGAGTACGACGAGGCCGTCGAGCTCCTCGGCGAGCGGTATCAGGCGGCGGTGTTCGCCGTGCTGGCGACCCCGCGCGTCGAGGTGCTCGGGCAGGCGTTCAACCCCGTCGGCGACCTCGACGATCGGGAGCGCGCGCAGCTGATCGTGGACCGCTACGAGGGCGTCAGCGACTTGGAACGCGGCTCGGAGTACTCGACCGACGTCCTCGGAACCGACGCCGGGGTCGCGGTGTACACGGCGGAGGGGGAGATCGAGGACACCGGCGTGACCGTTGCGCTCGAGTTCCACGTCGCCGAGGCGGTCGAGGCCGGCAGCGACTACGTCGTCCCGCGCTGGCCGCGTACCCGTCGTCGTTCGCCGGTGGCGAGACCGTCCGCCGAATGTTGAACGGGATCGAACACGAGCCGGCGTCGGGAGGCGACTGAAAAAGGGGAGTCCGCCGACGCCCCGCCGCTCCGAGCCGAAAACATATGCCGGCCCCTCGCCTACCCCCGAGTAATGCTGCTCGTCCTCTGTGTCGACCTCGACGACGACCTCGGCCGCAAGACCGGGATCCCCACCCCGGTGATCGGCGCCGACGACGTCACCGAGGCCGCCGTCGCGCTCGCGACGGCCGACCCCGAGGACTCGGACGTGAACGTCCTCTTTCAGGGAGTGAACGTCCACGACGAGCTGGCGGCCGGCGGCGAGGCGGTCGAGGTCGCCGCCGTCACCGGCGTCGACGGCTCCGACGTGAAGGCGAACCGCGCGGTGGGCAGGGAGGTCGACCGCGTCCTCGCCGAGCTGTCGACCGGGGAGGAGGTCTCCGCGGTCGTGATCACCGACGGCGCGCAGGACGAGTCCGTCCTCCCGGTGATCCGCTCGCGGATGCCGATCGACGGGATGCGCCGCGTCGTCGTCCGGCAGGCGCAGGACCTCGAATCGCTCTACTACACGATCAAGCAGGTGCTGGCGGACCCGGAGACCCGCGGCACGATCTTAGTCCCGCTCGGCGTCCTGCTCCTCATCTACCCCTTAGTCGTCGTCGCGAACCTCTTCGACGTCGCCGGCGCGGCGGTCCTCGGGATCCTCTCAGGGCTCGTCGGCCTCTACTCGCTGTTCCGCGGCCTCGGGCTGGAGGACACCGTCGACGGGGCGGCCTCGACGGTGCGAAACGTCCTCTACACGGGGCGGGTGACGATCGTCACCTACGTCGTCGCGCTCGCGCTGATCGTCGTCGGCGGCGTACAGGGGGCCGAGACGGTCGAGGCCGTCAGCGCGGTTCGCGGCGGTTCGATCACGACCGGCGTGACTCTCGCGGCGTTCGTCCACGGCTTCGTCCAGTGGCTCGCGGTCGCCGGGGTCACCTCCAGCCTCGGCCAGATCACCGACGAGTACCTCGGCGGCCGGTTCCGGTGGCGGTACCTCAACGCCCCCTTCTACGTGTTGTCCATCGCGGTCGTGCTGTACGCCGTCTCCGGGTTCTTCCTCCCGGACGCGCAGGGCGTCACGTCGCTCGCGCTCCCGGACCTCGCGATGGCGCTCGCGGCCGGGACGCTCACCGGCGTGTTGAGCACGCTCGCGTTCGCCGTCGCGGAGTCGCAGCTCCCCTCCGCGACGAGCGTCGGGGAGCGGAAGAGCGGGTAGCCGGCGAGCGGGTAAATAAAAGCGTATCCGGAAGGGCTACCGCGGCGTCCACTCCTCGCAGGCGTCCATATCGTCCATCAGATCGTCGTGATGGCCGCAGTACGGCTGCATCCCCTGATCGGTCCGCACGTAATCGAAGTGCGTGCAGTTCCCGCAGTAGGTGTCCCCGGGGCCGTCACGCGCGGCGGCGTCGGCGCCGGGAGAGATGTCGGCCGCCCCGCCGCCGGTCTGCCCCCTCGATCCCGGTCTCGGGGCCTCGTTCGGTCCGGACGGCCCGCCCGTCGGTCCCGCGTCGTCAAGGGGCGACCGGATGTCCGTGCCGGCCTCGCCGCCGTCGCTCACGCCGGCGGTGCCGCCCGTTCGAGCGCCCGAGACGGCGCTCGATCCCCCCGTTCCGACAGCGGACCCCGAACCGGTCGCCGATCCCACACCGGACGGCGACCCGTTTCCGGTCGGCGACTTGTTCCCGGACGACGACTCGGTTCCGGACAGTGACCCGTTTCGGCTCGGCGATCCGTTCCCGACCGGCCCGTCGGTCCCTCCGGCGCGTTCCGGCCGGTTCGTCTGCGTCGCTACCTCGCCGTCGGGGGTGCCGCCGAGGAGGCCGACGCCGCCCGTCCCGTCGAGCTGGTCGCGGCCGACCTCGATGATCTTCGTCTCGCCTTTGTGGGTCACCTGCATCGTGACGGTGCCGCCGGGGTCGTTGCGCGTCTTGAAGTTGGCGACGCCGACGAACACGCTCCACAGCGCCGTCGCGGCGCCGACGAAGTACAGCCCTGCGGTCGGCAGCGTGAGATCCGTGAGCTCCGGCCGCGGCCCGCCGACCCACTGGGTTGGGTACGCGTGCGCGAACAGCGCGACGCCGAGACACATCACGGCCGCCCCGACGACCGCGGCCGCGCGGGTGTTGCGATCCGCCGGGAGCACGGTCATCACGCCGAGCAACAGCAGCGGGACGCCCACGCCGCCGAGAATCCCGCCGAGCCGGCGCGCCGCACCGGAGCCGTAGCCGCTCGGGAGGACGACCTCCGCGGCGGCGAGGATTCCGGCGACGAGCAGCAGCGTTCCGGCCACGAACGAGCCCACGCCGAGGTACAGGCGACGCGGGTCGACCTCGGAGCGCCCCCGTCCGCCGTACGCCTCCGAGAGACTGGTCATACGCGGCCTACGTGGTCCTCCCTGAAAACAGTATGTCAGACGTTCGCCCGCCCCGGCCGACGGAACGGAGGTAACGGAGACGACGGCGATGCCGGGCCGGAGCGCCGCCGCGATCGCCGATCCGTGTTCGCCTCAGACCAGCGCGCCGACGTCGACGTGGGCGTCGAGCAGCTCCGCCATCCGGTCGACCGTGCGCGCGTCTCGGGTCCGCCCGCTGCGGACGATCCCCTCGGCGCGGTCGATCGCCGTGACGGTGTCGGTGTTCACGGCGAGGACGGGCTTGCCCGCGTCGGCGGCCTTGCCGAGCACCGCGCCGGAGGGGCGGTGGCCGCCGGTCAACACGAGACACGCGACGCCGGAGGCCTCAAGCGCCGCGGTCTGGACGTCCGCGCGGTCGCCGCCGGTGATGACGGCCGCGTCGCGGGCGCGCCGGAAGTACCGGAGCGCCTCGTCGCCGCCCATCGCGCCGACGAGGAAGCGCTCGACGAATCCGTCCGTCGGGGCGTCGGTGAGCAGCTCGGCGCCGAGCTCGTCGGCGAGCTCGCCGACGGTGACGCCGGTGTGTTGTTTCTTGTGGGGGTTTGGCCGGAGCTGGGAGA
>NZ_JARANT010000160.1 GCF_029889805.1 Halorubrum sp. Boch-26
TGGCGCAAACCGGGGAAGACGGAGAGACGCCCCAGCACGGCGGCACGGGGCCCGCGCCTCGCGGTACTCCCCTCTGACGCCCCCTCGCGGCAACCCCGGCAGCCTACCCCCGAACCTATCCCGGGGCACCGCGAACGCCGGCGTAATGGACGCCGCCGAGCGACGGATCGTCGCCTTTACCGCCGGCTCGCACGGGCTCGTCCACACCTACGAGCTCTCGATACCGATCCTGTTGACGGTGTGGATCGCGGAGTTCTCGACGACCGCGGCCACGCTCGGGCTCGTCTCGACGGTCGGCTACGGGCTGTTCGGCGTCGGCGCGCTCCCCGGCGGTATCGTCGTCGACCGGTTCGGCTCCAAGCCCGTCATCCTCGCGTGTCTCGTCGGGATGGCGGGCTCTTTTATCCTCGTGAGCGTCGCGCCAAACCTCCTCGCGCTCGCGCTCGCGATCGGCGTCTGGGGCGTCACCGCGAGCGCCTACCACCCCGCGGGGCTGTCGCTGCTCTCGAAGTCGGTGGAGCAGCGCGGGACCGCGCTCGGCTACCACGGGATCGGCGGGAACCTCGGTATCGCGCTCGGCCCGCTTGCCACCGTCCTGCTCCTCTTGGCGTTCGACTGGCGGGTCGTCGCGGTCGCGCTCACGGTCCCGGCGATCGTCGTCGCCGCCTACGGAGCCACCGTCGACGTCGACGCCGCGCTCCCGGACACCGCCGCCGACGGCGAGGGGGTGGAGGACGAGAACGGAGCGCCGACGGACGCCGCCGAGACTGGCGGCAGCAAAGGCGAGATCTCGCTGTCGACGATCGCCGACGACACGCGCGTCCTGCTCGCGGGCGGGTTCCTGATCGTCTTCGCGTTCGTCACCTTCAGCGGGCTCTACTATCGGACGTTCCTCACGTTCCTGCCGGACCTGCTCGGCGACGTTCTCGGCGGGCTGATCGACGTGCAGCTGATCGACCCGGAGAGCCCGTACGCCGAGGAGTTCGACGTGGCCCGGTACCTGTACGTCGCCGTCCTCATGGTCGGGGTGCTCGGCCAGTACCTCGGCGGGCGGATCGCCGACCGGATGCCACCGGAGCGGGGACTGATGATCTTCATGGCCGTGCTGGCGGGGCTCGCGCTGCTGTTCGTTCCCGCCAGCGGCGGCACCGCGACGTTCCTCGCGGTCTCGCTCTCGCTCGGCGTCGCGCTGTTCACGGTTCAACCACTCTCGCAGGCGACGGTCGCGGCCTACTCCCCGACCGAGGCGCGGGGGATCTCGTTCGGCTACACCTACCTCGGGATATTCGGCGTCGGATCGCTCGGGGCGGCGCTCTCGGGGTGGGTCCTCACCCGCGCCGGACCGCGAGAGCTGTTCCTCGTTCTCGCGGGGATCGCGGCGCTCGGCGGGCTCTCGGCGGCCGCGGTCTCCCGCTTTGCGACGCGACGAGACTGAGCGATCGACTCCGCAACACCGGGATCGATCGACCGCCCGAAATCCCGTGACGGGAGCATCCTCCCGACGTGTCGTTTTAAGAACCACGACGATCAACCGTGCAGTATGTACCACGTCCTGTTGCCGATCGACGTCGAGGCCGACCGCGCGCGGTCGCAGGTCGACCTGTTGGAATCATTACCTATCGAGTCCGACGAGATCCGTGCGACGGCGTTACACGTGTACGAAGAGGTCGACGCGCCGGCCGACGAGGCGGGATCGAGCGTTATCGAGAAGGTCAACGAGTCGATCGAGGAGCTCCGCGGAATTCCCGAGTCGATGAAGGCGGTCGAGGCGCGCCTCGACGATCTCGGGATCGCACACGACCGCGAGCTCCACGTCGGCGACGCGGCCGAGGCCATCCTCGCGGTCGCGGCCGACGCCGACGTCGACGCGATCGTCATCGGGATGCGAAAGCGCTCGCCGGTCGGGAAGGCGCTGTTCGGCAGCGTCAGCCAGACCGTCCTGCTCAACGCCGATCGCCCGGTGATCGTCGGGAAGCCGAACGACGAGGCGTAGTGCCGCGCGGCGGGGAAGACGCGCGCCGCGAGCGCCGTCCGACCCGAACGACGGCCGTTTCTACTCCACGGTCGCCGCGTCCACGAGCGACGCGATCGATCGGTCGTCGCCCGCGTCGTCGACGAGCGACGCGACCGCGTCGGTGAGCCGCTCGGCGTCGACCTCGGTGCCGGCGAGCAGTCCCGTGACCTTTCCCCGCGTCTCCGCGTCCGACATCGGCGTTTCCGGCTCGCCGAGCGGGACGCGCACCGACTCCTCCCGGGTCTCGCCGCCGACCGTCACGTGCACCTCGGCTCCCCACTCGTCCGGGAACCGCCGCTCGATCGCCTCGTCGGTCGTCACGCTCGTCGCGTCCAACGGCCGCCGGAGGGGCGGGGCGGCCCGCCGCGGAGG
>NZ_JARANT010000161.1 GCF_029889805.1 Halorubrum sp. Boch-26
TTTTGGGCCCCGTCCCTCCAATTCAATCCCAGATCAAAAACAAATCCAATGTACTACGTGGGCGTCGACCTCGGGGCGACGAACGTCCGGGCGGTCGTCGGCGACGGCGCGGCGACGGTACTCGGCTCCGACACGCGGGGGACCCCCCGCGGTCCGAACGGGATCGCCGTGACCGAGGCCGTGCTCGGCGTCGTCCGCGGCGCGTGCGCCGACACCGAGATCGACCCGACGGAGGTCGTCGCGGCCGGGATCGGCTCGATCGGCCCGCTCGACCTCGCCGCCGGGGTCGTCCAGGGGCCGGCGAACCTCCCTGACACCGTCGAGCGGATCCCGCTCGTCGGGCCCGTCTCCCAGCTGCTCGACACCGACGAGGTCCACCTCCACAACGACACCATCGCGGGCGTCATCGGCGAGCGGTTCCACTCCGAGCGCAACCCGGACGACATGGTGTATCTCACGATCTCCTCGGGGATCGGCGCGGGGGTCGCCGTCGACGGCAACGTGCTCTCGGGGTGGGACGGCAACGCCGGTGAGGTGGGCCACATGACCGTCGACCCGCACGGCTTCATGACCTGCGGGTGCGGCCACGACGGCCACTGGGAGGGGTACTGCTCCGGCAACAACATCCCGAAGTACGCCCGCGAGCTCCACGCGGAGGACCCGATCGAGACCTCGTTACCCGTCGAGGACCCGGACTTCTCCGCGGTCGACGTGTTCGAGGCGGCCGGCGAGGACACCTTCGCCGACCACGTGATCGACCAAGTGGCCCACTGGAACGCCATGGGCGTCGCCAACGTGATCCACGCGTACGCTCCGCTCGTGGTGAGCGTCGGCGGCGCGGTCGCGCTCAACAACCCCGAGCGGGTGATCGATCCCGTCCGCGAGAAGCTCTCCGACATGGTGTTCATCAACGTCCCGGAGGTCAGGCTCACCGACTTGGGCGACGAGGTCGTCGTGAAGGGCGCGCTCGCGAGCGCGCTCACCGGCGGCACGGGCGACCGGTCGCGGGTGGAGTCGCCGCCGGAGTGAGCGGTTTTTAAACCCGCACCGCCGTTAATCCTCGAACTCCGTGAGCTCCGGCTCGACGCCGGGATCGACCGCGTCCCGCGTCTCGAGGTACGCGTCCCGGTAGCGCCAGATCTTGCGCAGGAGGACGTAGCCGAACGCGCCCTGGAAGAGGAGGACGAAGAGGAACAGCGTCGGGAGCCGTGGCAGTCCCGTGAGCGCGGGGATCACCGTCGTGACCGGGCCGACGAGGGTGTTGTACAGCCCGTGGATCGCGGCCGCGATGACGAGCCCCTTCACGATGATGGGCCCGCGGTTCTCGGGGTTGAACTTCGCGAGACCGAGGTAGTAGCCCGCGAACGCCGAGTAGACGACGTGGCCCGGTCCGGCGAGCGCGCGCAACGCCGCGATCCCGTCGCCCGCACCGAGGACGGCGAGCCCGAGCGTCAGCTCGGACATTTCGACGGTCCGGGCGATGTACACGAGGTTCTCGATGACGACGAAGCCGAGGCCGGCGATCGCCCCGTACACCGCCCCGTCGACGACGGCGTCGAACCGATCGTCCGTGTACGCGTACAGCCGGACGGCGAGCAGCTTCACCGTCTCCTCGACGGGGCCGACGATAACGAAGAAAAAGAGGATGATCCCGGGGAAGCCGAGCGGGGAGAACAGCGGCTGCGCGTAGCTGTTGAGCACCGCGGCGAACGTCGCCGTGAGGATCGACAGCAGGAACGTCGCCACGAGCAGGGAGAGCGGCTCGGCGGTCGTGACGTCGGAGACGTACACGTACGCGGCGAGGCCGAACGCCGGGATCGCCGAGAGGCCCACGAGCATCGCGACCGCGGGGTCGAAGACGAGCCCGAGGCCGAACGATCCGAGGATGGCGAGGAGCCCGAGGAAGGCGGCGAGCACGACCAGCGCCTTCGCCGATCGGGTGATGAGCCAGTACAGCGCGACGGAGAGCCCGTCGAGGGAGGTGCGCTCCTCCCACGTGGCGACGTCGTAGAGGTCGCGACCGTCGTCGGCGCGCGACTCGACCGGGTCCGACCGAGATGGCATACGCTCCGCTTCGGACCGGGGTGACTTAAGCCGTGGCCGGACTGGTCAGCTGACGGAGGCGCCCGTCTCGGCCTAGCGCCGACGACGACCGCGGCGAGCCGGTGGAATTGAAACCGCGGCGCCCGAAGAGCCGGTATGCACTTCGACCGACGGACCCAGCGGGCGCTCCGCGAGACGGGGCTCGACGCGGACGCGATCGCGGACGCCTCCGACCGCGTCGCGGAACTGGTCGCCGAGGACGCCGACAGCCTGCGGGCGTTCTTCGCCGCCGACGGCCCGTACCTCTCACGTATCCCCGA
>NZ_JARANT010000162.1 GCF_029889805.1 Halorubrum sp. Boch-26
GGTCGCCCCTTTGAATCCCACCCCGCACAGCAACCGCACCTCTCACCTCCCCAGCCTCGTCGGTCGCCCTCCGCTTCGCTTCGGGCGACGACTCCCTCGCACGCGCTCCTCGCACCCGCTGGGCGCTCGGAGGCGCGCGCCACCGCAAATCCGCGGCTTCGCGTCCGTCCTCCTCCCGCGCCCCGCTTCGGAAGGGCCTTTTACGCCGACCGACGAACGGACGGTATGTTCAGGCAGTTCCGGTCGGAGGTGGCCGACGCGCTCGGCGACGCGCTCGACGCGTTGGACCTCCCGACCGACGACCTCGGCATCGAACGCCCGCCCGATGACATGGACGCGACGCTCGCCTCCAGCGTCGCGTTCCGACTCGCGGGCGAGGTCGGCGCCGCTCCGCCGAGCGTGGCCGCGGATGTCGCGGACGCGGTCGACGCCGCCGGCTACGACTACCTCGCCGCGGTCGACACCGCCGGACCGTATGTCAACTTCCACGCCGGCGAGCGCTACCTCGTCGACACGCTCGACGCGGCCGCCGCCGACGCGGGCTACGGCGCGCTCCCCGACCGCGACACGTCGGTCGTCGTCGAGCACACGAGCGCGAACCCGACCGGCCCGGTCCACGTCGGCCGCGCGCGAAACCCGATCGTCGGCGACGCGGTCGCGAACCTCTTGTCGTACGCCGGCTACGACGTCGACCGCCACTACTACGTCAACGACGCCGGTCGCCAGATGGCGGTGTTCACGTGGGCCCACGAGCGGTTCGACGAGTCGGAGTTGGAGGAAGAGCCCGCCCGCGACCGCGCCGAGTACGACCTCGTCCGGTACTACCGCAAGGGGAACGCGTACCTGGAGGCGGCCGAACCCGACGAGGCCGAGGCCGCGGAGGCGGAGATCGCCGCGATCCTGCAGGGGCTCGAAGCCGGCGACGAGGAGACGTACGAGCGCGTCGGCGAGGTCGTCGACACCGTTCTCGGCGGGATGAAGGAGTGCCTCGCGCGGCTCCCCGCCGAGTTCGACGAGTTCGTCAAGGAGACACGGTTCATGCGCGACGGTTCCACCGACGACATCGCCGCGCGGCTCAAGGAGACCGAGCAGGCCGTCTACGAGGAGGACGCCTGGCAGCTGGAGCTCGACGAGTGGGGGATCGACAAGAACCTCGTCTTCCTGCGCTCCGACGACACCAGCCTCTACACCACCCGCGACCTGGCGCACCACGAGTGGAAGTTCGCGAACTACGACCGCGCCGTCACCGTGCTCGGCGAGGACCACAAGCTGCAGGCCGACCAGCTCGACGCGACCTTAGAGCTGCTCGGCAACGACACCGACCGGCTCGGCCACGTCATCTACTCGTACGTGAACCTGCCCGACGGGAAGATGTCCACTCGCCGCGGGACCGGCGTGATGCTCGACGACCTGCTCGACGAGGCGATCGACCGCGCCCGCGAGGCGGTCGAGAGCCGGATGGACGACCGCATCCGTGACGACGACCTCACCGAGGCGGACGTCGAGCGCATCGCCCACCAGGTGGGTATCGGCGCGGTCCGGTACGACATCGTCTCCAAACAGCCCGCGAAGGCCATCACCTTCGAGTGGGAGGACGCGCTCGACTTCGAGGCGCAGTCGGCCCCGTTCGTCCAGTACGTCCACGCGCGCTGCGCCGGCATCCTCGACGAGGCCGCGGCCGCCGGGGTCGACGTGCCGGGCGTGACGGGGGGACCCGACGGGTCCGAGAGCGCGGTCGACCCCGACGCCCTCGACGTCGACGCGAGCGCGTTGGAAACCGACGCGGCGCGCGAGCTCCTCCGCGAGGTCGCCCGCTTCCCCGCCGTCATCGAGACGGCGGCCGACGACTTGGAGCCGCACACGATCGCGACGTTCACCCGGGAGTTCGCCGACGCGTACAACGCCTTCTACCGAGAGTGTCCGGTCGTGACCGCCGAGGACGACGAGCTGCGGGCCGCCCGCGTCGCGGTCGTCGCGGCCGCCAAGCACACGATGGCGAACGCGCTCGACGTGCTCGGGGTCGAGGCGCCCGAGTCGATGTAGGATCTGGACAATTGGGTCGGTCGTTCGGTTCTTTTCGATCGAAGTGGTGTCGTCGTTGGCACGGTGAATACCGCCGAACCAGTCGCTCGGCCGTGCGTCCTCGATGACTCCCCGATGAACACCTCCAAAGCCCCAGCCGCGACGACTCGATGGGCTCGCTGCGCTCCTCGGTCGCTCGTTTCACTCGCTCCCTGCGGTGCTCGCGTCGCCCGTCTTCGTCCTCGCGACTGCCCCTTTGAGTCCCCCCCGACAGCACCGCCCCGCACCTCACGCCTCCCCAGCCTCGTCA
>NZ_JARANT010000163.1 GCF_029889805.1 Halorubrum sp. Boch-26
CGTCCAGTCCGGGGGCGGGAGCGCGGCGAACGGCGCGGTCGGGCTCGTCGACCTCGGCGGCCAGTCGGTCGTCTACGGGAGCGTCGGCGGCGACGAGTCGGGCGCGCTCGCGCTCCGCGAGCTGGCGAGCGCCGGCGTCGACCCCGGACAGGTGCTCGTCGACGCCGACGAGCCCACCTCGGTGAAGTACGTGATCGTCGACGGCGGCGGCGAACTGCTGATGTTGGCGAACGACGGCGCCAACGAGTCGTTCACCGCGGGCGGGCTCGACCGAGACACCCTCGCGGCGGCCGACCACCTCCACCTCACGGGCCAGCAGCCGGAGACGGCGGCCGCGCTGGCGACCGCCGCGGGCGAGGCGAGCGCGACCCGCAGCTTCGACCCCGGCCGGCGCGTCGGCGACCGGGAGTTCGACGCCGCGCTCCACGCCACCGACGTGCTCTTCGTGAACGCCCGCGAGGCCGACGCCCTCGCCGACTCGACCGATATCGACCCGTGGGAGCCGGAGGACCGCATCGTCGCGATCAAGCTCGGGAGCGAGGGCGCGACGATCCGAACCCCCTACGGCGACGTCTCGCACCCCGGATTCGACGTCGACCCGGTCGACACGGCCGGCGCGGGCGACGCCTTCGCGGCCGGGTTCCTCGGCGCGGCGCTCCGCGAGCCCGACATCGTCGACGGCGGGTTCTCGCACGACCCGCGCGACTACCAAGTTCCGTTGCTCGTCGGAAACGCCTGCGGCGCCATCGCGGCCGAGACGGTGACCGCCCGAGCGAGCCTCTCGTGGGGCCGCGTCCGCGAGATGATGGGCGAGTCGCCCGAGTCGGACCTGCTCATCGAAGTTCGGGCGTAGGCGTCGGGTGACGGGCCGCGACTACCTCACGTAGTCGAACGCAACGGCGATATCGGCGGCGCCCCAGAAGACGAACCGGTAGCGCCCCGGCACCAGACCGGGACAGACGCGGAGGACGTCGGCGCGGGGGCCCCCCTCGACCAGCCCGGACTCGGTCAGCTCGAACTCCCAGGAGAGCGTCTCTCCCGGCCGGACGCCGAGCGCCTCGTCGGTGTACTCGAAGTTCGTTCCCTCCCCGGCGCCGCGGACCTCGGTCCACCCGGTCTCCGTCCGCAGTTCGAGGTTGTACTTCCCCTGATTACCCACGTAGGCATCGTGTCCCGAGGCGTTCGTCAGTTCGATCCGGACCTCGTCGCCGCGCTCGAACTCGGCGGCCTCGGTCCCGCCGTCGCCGTCCGGGTCCACGACGCGGAGCTCGAGGCCGCGGCCGTCCCCGCCGGCTCCGCCGCCGGAGCCCCACGACACGCCGCCCTCGTAGACGGCGGGGTGGCGCTCGAAGTCGTCCGCCTCGCAGTCGAACTCGGTGGGCACCGTCTCGGGATCGCCGTCGGGCCGGACGTATCCGTCGAGTCGCTCCGGGTCGAGCACGCCGTCGTCGCCGGTCACCTCGCTCGTCTCGCCCCAGCCGTCCGTGACCGACACCCGGACCGCGTCCGGGCGGTCATCGGTCGTCGCTCGGAGGAACGCCCCGGAGAAGGTGATCGCCTCCCCGCAGGCGACGTCGTCGTCCGGCTGCTCGACGGTCGCGCTCGCGACGAGCGTCCCGTCCTCGACGGCGACGTCGGCGAACGCGATCCCGCGGTGGCAGGTCGTCGGGCCGACGGACTCGACGTACGCGAGCGCCGACTCGTCGAAGTCGGTCGCCTCGACGAACGCCGTCGCCTCCGCGGGGGCGTCACGGAGCAGCCACGCGGCGTCGCTCTCCTCCGCCAACAGCGCGCAGAAGCCGCGGCGCTCCCCGCGGTCCCACGCCGGCCCGGAGAGCGCGCCGCCGACCTGATGGACCTCGGTCTCGGGCGCGGCGTCGGTTCCGTCGCCGTCGTCCGCGCCGTCGGTTCCATCACTCCCGTCGGCGCCGTCGCCGCCGTCTCCACCATCCGTGCCGTCACTGCCGTCGTCGCTTCCCGGATCGCCTTCGCTCGCGCAGCCGGCGAGCGCGACGACGCTCCCGGCGCCGAGACCGTACAGGACCGCCCGCCGCCGGCGTCGAGTCATGCCGGCGGCTACGCGGGGCACACGTAAGGGCTTCCCGTAGGCACAAACGGCTCCCTGTGTTATCTCACCCACCGTCCGGCATCCGGAACAGGTCGGCGAGGTCGGCGGCGTCGCCGCCCGTTCCCCCGCCGGCGAGGCCGGCCGCGAGTCCGAGCGCGAGCGCGATCCGCGCCTTCGACGCCGGGAGCGGGCCGGCGAACGTCACGCCGTGCTCCGCCAGCGTGACCGCGCCGCCGGGCGTGCCGTACACCGGCTCGGTC
>NZ_JARANT010000164.1 GCF_029889805.1 Halorubrum sp. Boch-26
CGCGCCCCCGCGGCGGCCCTCCCCCGCGCCGTCGTGGTCGCGACCGCGGCTTTCCCGATGATCGTCGACGCCCGCGCGGCCTACGAGATCCCGGTCGAGCAGCAGTCGAGTGCCGGCGACCTCGCGGATCCGACCGGCGACGCGTGGCAGTCGGTCGAGACCGTGGACGTGCCGATGAGCAGCTCCGGCGCGGCGGTACCGGGCGGATCCGACGCCGCGGTCGACTCCGCCAGCGTCGCGGCCGCACGGACCGACGAGCGGCTCTACCTCCGGCTGTCGTGGAGCGACGCGTCCGCGAACACGTCGACCGACTCGCTGCGGGCGTTCGCCGATTCCACCGCGGTCCAGCTCCCCGTTTCGTCCGAGGAACGGCCGCCCATCGCGATGGGATCGACCGACAACCGGGTGAACGTCTGGTACTGGAACGGGGCCGACGGGACAGAGTCGCTGCTCGCCGGCGGCGCCGGGAGCACGACGCAGATTCCGGAGTCGGCGGTGGAGACGAACGCGGCACACGCCGACGACCGCTGGACCGTCGTGTTCAGCCGGCCGCTCGCGTCCGACCGCGCGAACGTGACCGACATCGCCCCGAACGAGGACGTGAACGCCGCGTTCGCGGTCTGGCAGGGGGCGAACGAGGAGCGCTCCGGCCAGAAGGCGGTCAGCGAGTGGTACTATCTCTCACTCGACCCGGACGACGGCGGGGCGCCGTACGAGACGGTGCTGTGGGCGATAGCCGGCATCGCCGTCGTGTTCACCACGCTCGTGACCGTCGAGGGTATCCGCCGGACGAGGGGTGAGTGACCGTGTCGGGGTCGACGCCCGAACGCGACGGCTCGCGACTCGACACGGGGCTTCCGAGCGGCGCGGTCGACGAGGAGACCGCCGCCCGCGGGAACGTCTACGCGCTCGTGGCGGCGGCGTTCACCGAGCCGAGCCAAGGGCTTTACGAGCGGTTCGCGGACGGCTCGCTCGACGACGCCGTCGCGACGCTCGTCGAGCGGAGCGGTCTCGACGTCGACCCGCCGGACCTGACCGTCGAGGACGACCGCGAGACGCTCGCGGCCCGGTACAACGACCTGTTCGTGGTCGGCTACTCCGAAGTGATCGACGGGACCGACGGGACGGTCGAGAATCAGGGGCCGCCGGTGTCGCTGTACGAGTCGACGTACCGCTCGGAGGTGTCGTGGAACGACGTGAACCTCGACCTCGCTCGGGCGTACGAGCACTTCGGGTGCGAGATCGGCGGCGAGGAGCGCCGCCACCACGACCACGCCCGGCTGGAACTCGAATTCGCGGGGTACCTCTGTCGGCTGGCCGCCGCGGGCGACGCAACCGCCGGCGGCGACTCGACTGACGCCGCCGAACCGGCGAACCTCGACCGCGCGCGGCTCGACTTCCACGACCGGCACCTCTCCGTCCTCGCGTCGGGGCTAAGGAGCGCCCTCGACGATGAGCCCGGGACGAGCGTTTACGGCCGCCTCAGCCGGTTCCTCGACGCGTTCGTCGCCGCGGATATCGACGAGCTGGCGGTCCGGCTCGACGCCGGCGTCGGCGGTGAGCGCGAGCACGCGACCTCGGGCGGTCCGAACGGAGGTGAGAGGCCGTGAGCTCGCCGACGGGAAGCGTGAGCGCCCGGGCGGCCTCTCCGGGGGCCCTCGGTCGCTTCGGCGGCCGCGTCGGGGCGATCGGCCTGCTCGTCGCCGCCGCCACCGGGGTCGCGACCGCGGTCCGCGTGCTGTACAACGCGCCGTTCGAGCCGGCCGCGCTTCCGCCCCGGCTGGTCCCGGTCGTCGGGACGGTCGCGGCGCTCGCGGCAGGGGTCGCGCTCGCGGCGGTCGCGCTCTCGACGAGGCGGTCCGCGATTCGCGTCGGGCTCCTGTTCGCCGGTGTGTTCGGCGTGCTCGCGACGATCTCGGGCTCGGCGACGGTCGCCGCGGCCGTCGCGATTCCGGGCGGCGCGGCGCTGGCGTTCGCCCGCGCGCTGGGGGTGCCGGCGACCTACTTCGAGCTCCGGCGCGGAGCCCTCGCGCTGGCGTTCGCGCTCGCCGTCGGGCTCTCGCTCGTCGCGACGGCCGGCATCGTCGGTTCCGCCTCCCGTGTGGCCGGATCCGTCGCCTTCCTCGCGGGAGTGACACTCCTCGCGGTCCGGGCCGAGCGCGACCCGGTCGCGCTCGGCGCCGGCGCGTTCGCGTTCGCGGGTGTCGTCGCCGCGAGCGCCGCCGCCCCGTTCGTCACCGGGAGCGCGCTGCTCGTCGGGTTCGCCG
>NZ_JARANT010000165.1 GCF_029889805.1 Halorubrum sp. Boch-26
CGTGCGCCATCGGCACGCCGACCACCTGCTGGGCCACCCGACCGTCCGGATCGACCGCGTCGTCCGGAGCGTCGGCGCCGACGTCGAGTGCGCGGTCGCCGAGCGGCTCTCGACGGGACCGGCAGACGGGTTCGGCGCGTCCGACTGCGACTGTGAGAGCCACCTCGCCGCCGCCGAGGGCGACTCGCTCGACGCGTTCGCCGCGCGGGTCAGGGACGCGCACGAGGCGGCGGTCGAAGCGGCGGGTCCCGGCGCGCGCGATGCAGACGACGGCGACGGAAACGGCGCGCGGGTCGACGTCGTCGCCGGCGAGTAGGGGTCTCCCGATCGCGGACCTACAGGTCGTACCGCTCGACGATGTCGGTGAGCTGTTCACGCCGCCCTTCGATAGCCTCCTCGCGCAGCGCCTCCTCCTCCGGCGTCGGATGGGTCAACTCGGGAACGCTCGCCGGCGCCCCCTCGTCGTCGAGCGCGACGAAGGTGAAGTAAGACGTCGTCGTCCGACGCTCCTCGTCCGTCCGCGGGTTCTCCGCGCGCACGTCGACCTTCACGTCGAGGCTCGTTCGCCCGACGTTGAACACGTACCCCTCGATCACGGCGACCTCGCCGGTCTCGATGGGCGCGATGAAGTCGACGTGGTCCATCGACGCGGTGACCACCTGTCGGTTCGCGAAGCGCATCCCGGCGATGGCGCCGCAGATGTCCATCCAGTGGAGGACCGCGCCCCCGAGCGCTCGCCCGAGGTTGTTCGTGTCGTTCGGCAGCAGCATCTCGGTCATCTCGGTGTACGACTCCGCGACGGTGGCCGTCTCGTCCATACCGCCGGTGGACGGGCGGGCGACTTGAACCTCCGGCTCTCGGCGCTCGACCCGCGTCATCCAACTCTCGGCGCCCGGCCCCCTGCGTCGCGAGCGCGACTCGCGGTCAGGAGCCCTCCGGGGGGCCGTCGTCGAAGTGGACGGAGTCCGGGGCGCGTCCCGCCTCGTCGATCACCTCGTCGGAGACGATGATGGGGCAGTCGATCCGGACGGCGAGCGCGAGCGCGTCGGAGGGGCGCGCGTCGAAGACGAACCGCTCGGGCTCGCCGTCGTCGTATCGCTCCGCGTCGACCTTCGCGTAGAAGGTCCCGTCGCGGAGGTCGTCGACCCGGACGCGGTCGATCGCCCCGCCGAACTCGGTGAGGATATCGACGAGTAGGTCGTGCGTCAGCGGCCGGTCGAACGGTTCGCCCTCCAGCGCCATCCCGATCGACTGCGCCTGATCGGCGCTGACGAATATCGGGACGTACTCGCCCCGGACGGAGAGGATGACGGCCGGGACGTCGCCGCCCGGTGCGGAGCCCGCTCCGACCCCGACGACCTCGGCTTCGTGTTCCATATCGGATCGTGGCGGCGGCGGCATGAATAGCTGTCCCACGGGCGACGCCGCTCGGCCCGCCCGAACGACTCGCATTTTCGGCAGTCCCTCACCTACCGGCGGTCCGGTACCAGTACGCCCACGCGAGCGTGAACACGAGCGCCGCGCCGAGGAAGAAGACGACGCCGGGTTCGAGCGCCGAGACGGCGTACTCGGCGAGGGGGTCGACGACGTACTCGACCGTGCCGTCTATCGCGGCGTCGCCCCCGTCGGCGGCCCCGCTCGTTCCCCCGTCTCCCGCGGCGTCCTCGGTGGTGACCCCCGCGTCCCCGGTCGTGGTCGTCACGCGAGCCGTCGGCCCAGCCACCGCGAGGACGCGCTGGGCGACGACGGCGGCCAGCCCGATGAGCGCGTAGCCGCCGAGCAGTCGCATCAGCGCGCTCTTGATCCCGGCCGACTCCTCGCTCCCCCCGGCGAACAGGACGAGGGGTTCGTCGGCGGCCGCGTACACGTCCATCTCGCGGCCCTTCTCGGAGTAGGTGGTGTCGACGACGTCGACGAGGTCGGCGCCGTCGAGCTTCGCGAGGTGATACTGCACGTTCTGGAGCGACGTGTCGACCGCGGCCGCGAGCTCCGACTTCGTCGCCGGTTCGTCGTGGAGGTGCGAGAGGATCTCGCGGGCGGTCTCGGAGCCGAGCGCGGCGATGAGGTCGTCCGCGTCCTCGTCGTCGACGCCCACGACCCGCGGCTCTCGGTCGTCGGGGGGCGCGTCGGGGAGGGAGGGCAACAGCCGCGACATGGCCGCCACTCCGCGCCGGGCGGAGACAAGTTGGT
>NZ_JARANT010000166.1 GCF_029889805.1 Halorubrum sp. Boch-26
TCTCGGGGGCGCGGAGTTGTGAAAAAGTGACAGATCCGAAGGGTCCCGTCGCGTACAGCGACGGCGTTCGGAATCAGCCGGTCGGGGCGCGCGGCCGCGATCCCGGCCGCGAGGCAGTCGAGGGCGACGCCGTGGGTCGGCGTTCGGACGAGCCGCTCGCGGTCGCGGAACGTCGCTCGGGCCGCGGAGCCGTCCGAGGCGTCGCCGCCCGGCGCGGAGTCGTCGCTCATGCGGAGACCGTCGGCCGCGGGGGACATATATCCGACGCGCTCGGGTCGCTATTCCCCTCCGACCGCCTCGCGATGTGCGCTCGCCGCAACTGCGGCGAGCCGGAGGGGCTCGGGCCGACGGAACCCCTCTCGGACCAACTCGTCGACGGCGTCGGCCGCGCGGCTCTCGTCGATCCCGACCGCGCGGACGAAGAGGGGGCGAGCGTCCCCGGTACGGTCCGGGTCCTCTCGGTCGACCCGCACGCGGGACGGAAGCGCGCGGTAGACGTCGAGCCGGCGCTCGAGGGCGTCGCCGTCGAACGCCTCGCGGAGCGCGGGTTCGAGCCCGGGGCTCGGCTCGTAGCTCACGGCGTAGACGGGCCGGTCGAGGGCCTCGTGTAGCCGGCGGAGGTCGAGGAGGTTGAACCACGCCGGGGCGACGCCGGCGCAGGCGACGTGACGCACGTCTTCGCGGCCGAGCGCGTCGAAGAGGGCGATCGCGGCGTCGGTGGCGTCGGCCCCGCCGACGGTACAGCGCTCGAAGGCGAGGCCGTCGAGGGTCCCGTCTGCCCTGACCACGGCCCCGGCTAGGCGGCTGATTCGGTCGCCGTCGGAGAAAGCGATCCCGAGCGTTCGGCTCGGCGCCGTCACCCGTTCAGTTCTCCTCGGACTTGATATCCTGGAGCCGGTCGAGGAGCTCGTCGTTAGAGGCGCCGGGCTCGTAGTCGACGGACCCCTCGTGTACCTCCTCGGCCGCTCGGACTCCGTCCTCGTCGTCGAAATCCGCGTCCAGGTCTTGGTTCTCCTGTTCGGATTCGTCGTAGCTTCCGAAGCCCATATGTGTGTGACACTAACAGTCCACTAGTGATAAATCCCCGGCCGGGACCGGATTCGGGCGCGACGGGGGGTCCGTCTCCCGTCGCCGCCGAGTACACGTTTTTATCCGGCGGCGACCGTGGTGTCCGTATGGAGCCGATCACCGTCACCGCCGACGCGGAGGAGTTCACCTGTAACGCGTACCTCGTGCCGGGCGAGGCGCCGACGCTGGTCGACGCCGGTACGATGCCCGGTGTCGACGACGTGATCGCCGACGCGCTCGACGACGCCGGCGTCGACGGGCTGGACCGAGTCGTGTTGACGCACCAACACCACGATCACGTCGGCGAGCTCGACGCGGTGCTGGACCGCTTCGACGCGACCCTCTACGCGAACGCCTCGCACCCGCGACGCGACGTGGCGATCGTCGACGGCGACGAGATTCTCGTCGGCGACGAGCCCTGCGAGGTCGTCGAGACGCCGGGCCACGCCGACGATCACGTCTCGCTCGTGGGCGAGGAGCGGATCTACTCGGGCGACGTGGTCGTGTACAACGACGGCGCCTTCGACGACGGATCCTTCGGCCGCACCGATATGGCCGGCCAGTCGCGCGAGGAGCTGATCGAGAGCCTCCACACCGTCCTCAACGTCCTCCCGGACACCGTGGAGGCGATGTACCCCGGCCACGGCGACGTCTACCGCGCGAGCGACGGTCCCGACACGGTCCGCGAGGTCATCGAGCGCGCGACGGAGCGCGCCGAGCGCCGCGAGCCGAAGTACCCGGACGAGTAGCGACTGGACCGCGCCACCGACGGCGGCGACTATTTATAAATCGGTGTGCGGTGGCGCGCGCCTTCGAGCGGGCCAGCGGCCCGCGAGGAGCGCCGCGCGAGGGAGCCCGCGGCCGCCGATAGTGATAGTCATAATTTTTGAAAAGATAGGAAACGATCAACCCACGCTCTCGCAAAGCTGAGGCGATGAGCATATTTACGAAAAATGTCACAGATGAGCGTTCGATACGT
>NZ_JARANT010000167.1 GCF_029889805.1 Halorubrum sp. Boch-26
CGCGGTCCTCGGCAACGCGCTGCTCAACCGACCGAGCCACCGATTGGTCGACTCGCTGGAGGCGCTGTTCGCGTGTCTGCATCCGGACCGCGCCGAGGCGCCGCCCGCCGCGGTCGACCGGATCGGACGGGTCGGCGACGCGGCCGCACGCACCGCCGGCGCCGACGCTCGGTGAGTCGTTCCGCCGGTCGCCGCTTCAGCTCTCCGCGCGGTCGCGGAGCGCACCGAGCGCGTCGGCGTTCCGGAGGTCCTCAACCGTGCAGTACACGCGCCCCGGACCCCGTTCGCGTCGTTCTCGACCGGCGCATCGAGCGGGACGAGTTCGTCGAACGCGAAGACGACGACGACCCGCTCCTCGGAGAAGGGATCGATCAGCGCCGCCCAGTCGCCCTCGTCCATCGGGCCGGGCTCGCCGCGGGTCTGTTCGGTCCGGTCGACGACGCGGGCGTAGTGGGTGATCGCCGACACCGGTGCGGTCCGGTAAAAGGCCATGTAGTCGAAGTCGGTGCGGGTGCGGTCGTACGACCGCGGCGCGGGGTAGAACCCCTCGCGGCAGCGCTCGAACGTGTCTGGTTGCGTCGCGACGACGCAGACCCGCGCGTCGCCGGGGGCGTCGTCGGCCGGCGCGTCGGCGGCGAATCGGTCGAGGTCCATCGCGTTCCGCGGTAGCCGCCGGACGCGGATATATCCGCGCTCGGCACGTACCGATCTCATGGCACGCAGCGCGGCGAGCGAACGCGATACCCCCCGCGAGCGCGACGGTTCCCGCCCCGACGACTCGGCGGGTCCCTCCCCGCCGGCGCTCGCGATCGAGGGCGTCTCGAAGCGGTTCGGCGGCGGCGCGGAGTCGGTGCTCGCGGTCGACGACATCAGCCTGACCGTCGAGCGCGGCTCGATCGTCGGCCTCCTCGGCCCGAACGGGGCCGGCAAGACGACCCTGATCAAGTGCGCGCTCGGGATCGTCCTCCCCGACGCCGGCTCCGTCCGGGTGTTCGGCACGGACGTGGGCGACGGCCGTCGGGCGGCGTACGCCGACGTCGACGCGATGCTGGAGGGCGCGCGCAACGACTACTGGCGGCTCACCGTCCGGGAGAACCTGCGGTACTTCGCGACGATCGCCGGCGTCGACCCGGACTCGGTACAGGCCCGGCACGACAGGCTGCTCGACCGGCTCGAACTGACGGAGAAGGCAGACACCCCGGTCCGGGACCTCTCCCGGGGGATGAAACAGAAGGTGTCGCTGGCGAGCGTGCTCGCGGGCGGCGCGGAGCTCGTCTTCCTCGACGAGCCGACGCTCGGGCTCGACATCGAGAGCTCCCGGACGCTGCGGCGGGAACTCCGCCGGCTCGCGCGGGACGAGGGGCTCACCATCGTCCTCAGCAGCCACGACATGGGCGTCATCGAGGACGTCTGCGACCGCGTGGTGATGATGGCGGACGGCCGAATCGTCGCCGACGACACCGTCGCGGCGCTCCGCTCCGGGACCGAGCGCGACGCCGTCCGGGTCGTCAGCGCCGACATCGACGACGCGGCCGTCGCGACCCTCCGGGAGCGGTTCGACGTGCGGGCGGTCGAGACCGGTCTCGGCCCGGTCGCGCTCGACGAGGGCGAACGCGACGGAGTCGGCTCGACCGCCGTCGAGGTCGCCGCCGCGGGCGACGCCCTCTACGACCTCATGGACGCGCTCCGCGAGGCGGGCGTCACGGTGGAGGACATCGGGACCGTCCGCCCCGAGCTGGAGGACGTGTTCGTCGACCTCACCGGGACGGGGCCGGGCGGGGGCGCGGCGGGCGAGGTCGGTTTCGACGGCACGGACTCGCGGGGGCGGTCGCCGTGAGCGGCGACGCGGAACCGACCTCGACCGCCGCCAGCCCCTCGGCGTCGGCCGGCGCCGACCCCGCCGACGAGCCGCGTCCGGCCACGTACCTGTCGCTTAAACACAGCTGCCGCTGCCGCCGGGACACCTTGGG
>NZ_JARANT010000168.1 GCF_029889805.1 Halorubrum sp. Boch-26
CGCCACCAGTACCTTCTCGGCGTCGTACGTCGACGTCACGCCGTCTTCGGTTTCGGTGGTGACGGTGAGATCGCCGTCCTCGCCCTCCCAGCCCGCGGCGGCCTCCCCGAACTGGAAGTCGATGCCGAGGGCCGCCGCGCGGGACCTGACGACCCCGGTGAGGTCCGTAGGATAAGCCGGGAGCACGTCGTCAAGCAGCTCCACGACCGTCACGTCCGCCCCGGCTTTCGCGAACGTCGTCGACAGCTCCATGCCGACGTAGCCCGCGCCCACGACGACGAGTTCGTCCGGCACCTCGTCGGTCGCGAGCGCGTTCTTCGAGGACCAGACGGCGTCGTCGGCGTACTCGAAACCGGGGATCTCGATCGGCCGGGAGCCAGTCGCGACCACGGCGTGCTCGAACTCGATGGTCTCCATGCCCTGTCCGCTGCCGCCGTGGGCGACGCGCGCGGTGTGCTCGTCCTCGAACGCCGCGGTGCCCTCCACGAGGTTCACGCCGTTGGCCTTGCAGAGCTTCTCGACGCCGCCCGTGAGTCGGTCGACGACGTCGTCCTTCCACTCGGCCATCGCCGGCATGTCGACTTCCGCGTCCGCGCGGACGCCCATCGCCTCGGCGTTGTCCGCCTCGTGGGCGAGGTTCGTCGCCGTGATGAACGCCTTCGAGGGAATGCAGCCGTAGTTCAGGCACGTCCCGCCGTACGCGTCGCGCTCCACGAGCGTCGCGTCAAGTCCGTGCTGTGCCGCGCGAATCGCCGCGACGTAGCCGCCGGGCCCGCCGCCGACGACGAGGACGTCTGTGCCAGTCGCTATGTCGCCCATTACCATGTTACTCGCTTCGGAGGCCCCCGCTAAAAGTCCACGTGTTCGCCGACCGCCTTACAGCAGCAGACGCGCGGGGTGTCCGAGCAGCTCCTGTACGCGGTTCGTGAACTGCGCGGCCTCCGCGCCGTCGACCAGTCGGTGATCGAGGGACATCGAGAGCCGCATCGTCTCGCGGGCGACGACCTCGTCGTCGACGACCCACGGGCGCTTCGCGATGGGCCCCATCGCGAGGATGGCGGCCTCCGGGTGATTGATGATGGGCGCGGAGAACTCGCCGCCGATGACGCCGATGTTCGTGATGGTGAACGTCCCGTCCCGCATCTCCGACCGGGTGAGCTTGCGGTCGCGAGCGCGGGTCGCAAGGTCGTCGATCTCCGCGGCGAGCTCCACGAGGCTCTTCTCGTCCGCGCGTTTCACGACCGGGACCATCAGACCCGCGTCCGTCGCCACCGCGATGCCGATGTTGTACTCGTCGTGGAGGACGATCTCCCCGGCGTCCTCGTCGAGGCTGGCGTTCAGGTACGGGAACTCCTGGAGCGCGTGCGTCACCGCCTTCACGACGAACGGCAGGTACGTGAGGTTCACGCCCTCCGCCTCGGCCGGACCGCGGAGCTCCTCGCGGACCGCCACGAGATCGGCGGCGTCGAACTCGTCGTGGTGGGCGACGTGGGGCGCGGTGTACTTCGAACGCGCCATCTGCTCGCCGATCGTTCTGCGAATTCCGCCGTACGGCACCCGCTCGCCCGACGACGGCCCGGACGCTGTTTCGCTCCCGGATGCTGGCTCGCCGGCCTCGCCGCCGGATTCGACGTACGAGCGGACGTCCTCGGGCATGACGAACGCCTCGCCGTCGCGCTCCTCGCTCGCCGGCACGTCGTTGAGGTCGACGCCCTCCTCGCGGGCGAGCCGGCGGGTCGCGGGCATCGCGAGCGTCCGGTCCCGGGCCGCGTCTTCGCCTTCGACGACGACCGGCTCCTCGTCCGCCGACTCGCCCCCTTCCTCCGCGGCGGGCTCCGCGGGTTCGGGCGTCCCGCCGGAATCGGCGGCCGCCCG
>NZ_JARANT010000169.1 GCF_029889805.1 Halorubrum sp. Boch-26
TCGGCGAGTCGCGCGGGCGCGGCGAGCACGACGCGGTCGGCGTCCTCGACGGTGACAGGCGCGACGGTGACGGTGTCTCCGACCTTCACGCCGGCGTTCGCGCGGGTGTCGGCGTCGATGAGGACCGAGCCGTCGGTCGCGTCGGCGCCGCCGGGCCACACCTTCGCGACGGCGGCGCGCTCGCCGCGGATCTCGACGGTGTCGCCGCTGAGGAGGCCGAGCCGCTTTCGGGCGGGTTCGGGGAGCCGAGCGATGCCCCGGCCCGCGTCCCGCTTCTCGGCGGCACGCACCGTGAGCCGGAGGCCTGCGGTGTCGTTCATACGCCTCGTACTTGCCGGTGACCCTTTACCCTTGTCCGGCGCCGTCGGGATCCGGTTCCTGCTCGCGGATACGTACCGAAAACGGCCGCGGGGGTGTTCGGCGATTATTTATAAGCGATCGACTGCGGTGGCGCGCGCCTCCGAGCGCCCACCGGGCGCGAGGAGCGCGTGCGAGGGAGTGGCTGGCGCCATCGGCGCCAGCGACGAGGCTGGGGAGGCGTGAGGTGCGGTGGCTGTGCGGTGCGGGGTGGGACTCAAAGGGGCAGCCGCGAGGACGGCGCGGGCGACACAAGCACCGCAACGAGGGAGCGAACGAAGTGAGCGACCGAGAGAGGAGCGCAGCGAGCGTGCGCCGTCCTCGCGGCTGGGGCTTTGGAGGTGGTCATCGCGTCAGTAGCAGCAACGATGTATGGCCGAGCGGCTGGGGCTTTGGAGGTTGCCTCCGTCGGTTCGTCAGCACCCGCCGATCCATCAGAATCCATATATAAGCGAGCGGCTGGGGTTCCGAAGGCGTTCGTCGCAGCGTCGTCGGTCGTATATAAATATTCGACGGCAACATCCTGATTCACTTATAAAAGATCTCCTTCCCGACCAGAGACACCGTAATCGTGCGAGTACCGACCGTAACCCCCTTACCCCGCCCGGGCCCGCCTTCGGGTATGCAACCGACAGGGCACCTGCGCGGCGACGCGGTCCGCGTCGCCGGCGACGCCCGCCAGCGCTTCTACGACTCACGGGGGTACGGCCGCCCGCTCGACGGGAACGAGATCGCGCTCTCGCGCGTCGAGGCGGCCCACCTCCTCTTCCGCGGCGACCTCTCCGGCGTCGCCCTCGCCGACGACGCCGACCCCGTCGGCTTCGAGCGCTTCTTCGTCGAGAGCGCGGCCGCGGCCGACCGGTTCGCGGTGCGCTACCTCGTCTACTCGGACCTCCGCGACCGTGGCTTCTACCTCTCGCCCGCCCGCGAGCCGTGGCCCGGCGGGGACGCGGACGTCGCCGACGCGGTCGACTTCGTCGCCTACGAGCGCGGCTCCACGCCCGACACTGGCGACGTGGAGTACCCCGTGCAGGTCGTCGGCGAGCGCGAGTCGCTCCCCGCCGCCGGCCTCGCCGGCCGCACCCTCGCGGTCGTCGACGAGGAGTCCGACATCACGTACTTCGCGGCGACCGAGGGCCGGATCGAGGGCGAGACCGACTACGAGCCGCCCGAGCGCCTCGACGGGGTCCTCCTCTCGGACCGCGTCGTCGTCTGGGACGCCCCCGAGGGGCTCTACGAGCGCGGCTTCTACGGCCAGCCGCTCACCGGCCGCGCGGCCGCCGTCGAGGGCGCGCTCCAGCTCTCCCTCGTCGAGGCCGCGTCGCTCGCGGCCGACGGCGTCCTGTCGCTGTCGGCGTCGGTGGGGACGGCGGGCGGGGCCTCCGGTGAGGCCGACGCGGAGCGAGACGGGGGCGCCGCGGGCGCGACGACGGCTGTTGGGTTTGTCGGCGCGGGGGTG
>NZ_JARANT010000017.1 GCF_029889805.1 Halorubrum sp. Boch-26
GACTCCCTGCTGGCAAAAACAACAGGTGGGAGTCACCAACGCCGAGGATAGGAGTACCGGCGGTTTGGCACCGCCAGTCAGCCACCGACCACGATGACAGGGTTAGACGGGTTCCCGCAAAGTGGCGGAGTCATGGTTGTGAACCTGAAACTCCCACCGCTCGGGATTCCTCCGCGTTCACGCGGAGGAGGATGTCAATAACGGTTGGCTCGTCGCTCGTAATTATTTAAATACCGTCCTGGCGCGGACGAACCGTCACTGGCACATCTATCACGGTCGTCGCCGACTCCCCCCGCCTGCCGATACGGATTCCGACGGCGTCGAAGCCACCGTGTTCGAGACGGCGCGATCTACTCCCGAACGAGCAGTTCGATCTCGTGGCCGTCCTGGTCCTTCGTGAACGCGTAGTCGTGGTCGCAGGAGGCGGGGTCGCGGTAGTCCGGCGCCTCGCGGGTCATCAGCGCGTCCCACGCCTCGTCGAGGTCGTCGACGCGGACGCAGAGGTGGCCCCAGCCGTCGCCCATCGTGTACTCGCGGCCGTCGTAGTTGTAGGTGAGCTCCAGTTTCATCGCCTCCTCCGGGGCGTCCTCGGGGGCCATGAAGTAGTTCGCGAAGGTGTCCGCCTCCCACCGCCCGGGCTTCTCGGTGTACTCGAACTTGCGGGTCCAGTAGCCGAGCGCCTCGTCCGCATCCTCGACGCGGATCATCGTGTGATCGATGCTCCACTTCTCGCCGTAGTCGCGCTTGACGATCTCGATCTCGTGGCCGTCGGGGTCCTTCACGAACGCGTAGCGGTTGCCGCAGGATTCGGGGTCGCGGTAATCCTCGACGCCCTCCGCCATCAGCTGGTCGTACGACTCCTGGAGCGCGTCCTCGGGGACGCGCACGGCGATGTGACCCCACGCGTCGCCGATCTCGTAAGTGTGGTCGCCGTGGTTGTACGTGAGCTCCAAGAGCGCGCCGTCCTCGTGAACGCTCTCGGGACCGAGGTAGACGTTGGTGAACGTGTCGGCCTCCCAGCGGCCCTTCTCCTCGTAGTTCAGGTGTGCCTGGTACCAGTCGAGGCTCTCCTCTAAGTCCTCGACGCGGATCATCACGTGGTCGAAGGTTCCGTCCATGTGAGACACATCGGCCGCTCGCCTCAAAAGCGTACTGAAGGGATCGCGGGCGACTGAACCGACCCTTCCGCCGCGAAATAAAACGAACCGGATCGGCATTTTATTTAGTTTTTCTGGAATGAATAGATATGCCCGGCCGTGGAAGTGCGTGTTGGCGGGCGTGGCCGGTCGGCGGCGGCGTCGGCCTCGAATCATGGAAGACACGAGAGATCCGCCGTCGGAGTTCTCCGAGGGCACCGACTCGTTGAACCGCACTGAACCATCCGCGGCCGCGACATCGTCGACCGCGTCTCCGACCCCGACCCGTGCGGGCGCCGACGGCCGCCGGATCGCCGCCGCCTTCGCGCGGGGGTCGCCGTTCACCGCGTTCGTCGCGGCCGTCGAGGCGCTTATCGCGACCGTCCTGTTGGGCGTCCACTTGACGGCCGCTCCGGCGGTCGTCGCGCTCGTCACCTTCGCGGTGTACACCGTCGATCACGTCGCCGACGCGGACGCGGACATCGCGTCCACCCCGGACCGAGCGCTGCTCGCCCGGCGCTACGGAGATCTGCTCATGGTTGCCGCCGCGCTCGCCTACGGGGTGGCGGTCGCGCTCGCGGTGGCGGGCGGGCCGTTCGCGCTCGCGCTCACTCTGCTTCCCGGCGCGTTCTGGGTCGCGTACGCCTCCGATTGGCTGCCGGATCTCGGTCGCGCTGTCGGTGTGGCCCTCGCGAGCGTCGCTTCCGACGACCCGATCGCCGACCGAGTCGGCACAGGAGTCACCGACGGCGGACGCAGCCGCCTTCCGCGCCTGAAGGACGTGCTCGTCGTCAACTCCGTCGTCGTCGCGACCGGATGGGCGGCCGCGCTCACGTTCCTCCCGATCGCGTTCGCCGGGGCGGCGCCGGGACCGGTCGTCGCCGTCGTCTTCGCGTACTTCTTCCTGCGATCGTTCGTCGACGCCGAGCTCCCGAACGTCCGGGACGTGGACGCGGACGCGGCGGTCGGCGTCGCGACGCTTCCCGTCGTGCTCGGTGTCGCTCGGACCCGAAAAGTGCTGTACTGCGTCGACCTGCTCGCGGTGGGCGCCGTGACGGCCGCGGCCGTCGCCGGCGTGCTCGCGTGGCCGCTCGTCGGGGCGCTCGGTCTCGGCATCGCCGCGTCGGTGTGTATCACCGCGCTCGCCGGCCGGATCGACGACGCGTCGGTCCTCGGCGTCGCGCCGGACTGTAGCTACCTCGTCGTCGGCGTCGCTATCGCGGGGCTGTCTCTGGTCGGCTGACCCACCCCCCGCGCGGATCTTGGGTCAGACGGTAATGTCTGATCGGCGTAACAAATGGTTTATGTCTCCTTCGTCTGGAATAAACTGTGATCGGTCTGACCCCGCTCTCAGTCGCGCTGCTCGCCGCGGTCGTGACCGGCACGTCCGCGGCGATCCTCGCGTGGCGAGAGCGGCCGGAGGCGGGCGCGGCGTGGCTCGCGCTGCTGCTCGCCGGGCAGGTCTGGTGGACGACGTTCCTCGTTTTCGAGCTGGAGGCGTCGACGCTCGCGGCGAAGGCGCTCTGGTACGACGTCCAGTGGGTCGGGGTGGTGTTGGTTCCGGTGGGGTGGCTGTTGTTCGCGCTGGAGTACACGGGCCGGGACCGGTACGTGCGGCCGAGCGTCGTGGCGGCGGCCTGCGTCGCGCCCGCGATAACCGTTTTCGTCGTCGCCACGGGCGATCCGAGCGGACTCGTCGTCGCCGAGCGGGAGGTCGCCGACACCGCGGTCGGGTCGTTCCTCCGCGTCGACCCGGGTCCGTGGTACTACGTCATCGCCGGCTACACCTACCTGCTCGGGCTGATCGGGTCGATCCCGATCCTCCGGCTCGTCCGCGACGACGCCCGTCCGTTCCGAGGGCAGAGCGCGGCGCTGATCGTGGGTACGGCGGTGCCGTGGATCAGTAGCATCGTCTACCTCACCGGAGCCATCCCGGTGCCCGGGCTCGACCCCACGCCGCTCGCGTTCGCCGTCTCCGGGGTCGCGTACCTCCTCGCGCTCTCTCGGTTCCGGCTGCTCACGCTCACGCCCGCGCCGCGCCGGCGGGCGCGCCAACTCGTCTTCGAGCAGCTCCACGACCCCGTCTTCGTCGTCGGTACCGAGGGCCACGTGCTCGACCTGAACCGGTGTGCCGCCGACGTGTTCGAGATCGATCGCCGGACGGCGGTCGGCGAAGCGGCGAACGCGGTCGTGCCCCGCTACGACGCGCTCGACGACGAACGCGGCGACGTCGGCCCGCTTTCGATCGTGGGACGGAACGGCCGCCGCCCCTACGAGGCCAGAGTGCGACGCGTGACCGACGACCACGGTCGAGCGGTCGGCCGGCTCGTCGTCTTCCACGACGTGGGCGAGTACCTCGGCCAGCAGCAGCGGCTGAACGTGCTCAACAGGGTGTTCCGCCACGACGTCCGGACCGAGACGAACCTGGTCCACGGATACGCCGACCGGCTGATGACGAACCCGAACGACGAGCGAGCGCTGTCGGTCGTCAAGGAGAGCGCCTCGCGCATCCTCGATCTCAGCGAGCGGACCCGGACCGCCAGCGAGCTGTTCGACCCGGTCTCGGAGCCGGAGCCGCCGGTCCCGCTGTCCGGGATAGTCGACGAGGCAGTCGCGGACCTGCGGACGGAGTTCCCCGACGCGCGGGTGTCGATCGACGGCGACGTGCCGGACGTGAACGTGCCGGCGACCCTCCGCGCCGTCGCGGCGAACCTCTGTTCGAACGCGGTCGAACACAACGACGCGGACGCGCCGTCCGTGTGGATCGAGGCGACCATCGAGAACGGATGGGTCGAACTCGCCGTCGCCGACGACGGGCCGGGGATCGATCCGGCGGAGTACAAGGTCCTAGCGAACGGCACCGAGACGCCGCTGGAGCACGGCAGCGGCATCGGCCTGTGGATCGTGAAGTGGGGGATCGATCAGGTCGGCGGGAGCGTCTCCTTCGCGGAGCGGGAGCCCCGCGGGACGGTCGTTACCGTCTCCGTTCCCACGGGCGACGCGGCTCCGGTCGACGGGGCGCCCCCGGAGCACGCCGAGACGAGCGCGTCCGCGGGTGCGGGTCGGTAGTCACTAGTTGGCCCCGGCCGACCGGCCGGTATGGACGCCACCTATCTCCCCTACGCGCTTCTCGCGATGGGGGCGTACGCGCTCGTCTCGCCGCTGATGCGGGTCGCGACCACGGGACCGGACGCGGTCCCGAGCGACGTCGCCGTCGTCGTCTCCAACACCCTGCTCATCTGTATGGCCGTCGGCGTGCTCGCGTACACCGGTCAGGGGTTCGCCGTCCACCTCGGGTCGCCGAAGATCCTCCACGTGCTCGCCGCCGGCGTGTTCCTCGGGATCGGCATCCTCGCGCTGTACCGCTCGCTCGCGCTGGGGCCGGTGAGCGTCGTGACGCCCATCTTCGCGATGTTCCTCGTTTTCTCGTCGGTGATCGGCTTTCTCTTTTTAGGCGAGTCGTTCACGGCCCGCAAGGCGCTCGGGATCGTCCTCGCCGCCGCGTCGGTGTACCTCGTGTCTGGGGCCTGAGGTGAGTTCACCCCGATGTAGCGTTTCCGTCCTCCGATCCGGAAACGCCCGCCGCGTGACGAAATCCCTTTAGCGCCGACCGGGAAAGGGTCGTACCCGCAGTGGTCCGTCTCCCCAACCCCTTCCGTACGCTCATCCTTTACATCGGTTTCGCCCTCGCGAGGGCGGGACTGATCGACCGCCACCGCGTGGTCCGGACGACGGACCTGGCGTGGCCGCGGATCGTCACGGGGATCGCTCGGATGTCGAAGAACGCCGTCGACGTGGCGCTCGTCGGCGTCGCCGTCGGCACAAGCGCGGTCGCCGGCGTCGGGTTCGCGGGCCCGTACTGGGGGCTCGCCTTCGCGATCGGCGGGGGCGTCGCCGGCGGCACCATCGCGCTGGTCTCCCAGCGGTACGGCGCGGAGGCGTACGCCGAGCTCGGCGACGCCGTGCGCGCGAGCGTCCTCCTCGTCGTGATCGTCACGATCCCGGTGTCGGCCGCGTTCTGGACGTTCTCACCCGCTCTCATCGGCGTGTTAAGCAGCAACGAGCGCGCGATCGCCCTCGGGGCGGCGTACCTCCGCGTCGTCGGGCTCGGCGTCCCCTTCGCCGCGCTCAACCTCGTCGGGAGCCGCGTCTTGGTCGGCTGCGACGACGCGTACACCGCGATGCAGGCCCGGGCGGGCGGCGCGCTCGCGAACATCGCGCTCAGCGCCCTGTTCATCTTCGGACTCGGGCTGGGCGTCGAGGGCGCCGCCTACGGCACCGTCCTCTCGAACGTCGTCGTTACGGCCGCGTTCGCCGGTGGGCTCGTTCGAGGACGGCTCCCCGGCCTCGGCGAGTTCCCGATCAGTATCGACCCGTTCGGCTCCTATCTCAACCCCGACATGCTCCGCGACCTCGTCGAGATCGGTCTCCCGGTGGGGGCGCGCAACCTCGTGTGGACGGTCGCGGAGTTCCCGATGCTCGCCATCCTCGACGTGTTCGGGGAGAACACCGTCGCCGCGTTCGTCATCGCCCGGCGCATCTGGGGGCTCATGAACACGCCCGGCTGGGGGTTCGGACTCGCCTCCTCCAGTCTGGTCGGGCAGGAACTCGGCGGCGAGGACCCCGGCGAGGCGGAGGCGTACGCCCGCGACATCATCCGATTCTCCGTGGCGACGTACGTCGTCTCCGCCGCGCTGATCGCGGTCTTCGCGACCGACATCGTGGTGCTGTTCGCGGAGAGCCCGCAGAGCCCGGAGGTCCCCATCGCGGTGAACCTCGTGTACGCCGCCTGCGTCGCCGTCGTGTTCCAAGGCGTCTCGGGCGGGGCGGCGGGACCGCTCGACGCGGCCGGCGACACGAAAATTCCCTTCGCGAGCCAGTTCCTCGGGATGTTCTGCGTCTCGATCCCGCTCGCGTACGTCGGCGCCAACGACGCGACGCCCGCGCTCGACGTGCCCCTGACCGGGCTCACGGTCCCGGAGGTCGCGCTCCCCGCGATCGGGTTGTGGGGCCTGTACATGGCGTTCCTTGCGGAGACGACGATCCCAGCCGCGATCAACTACTGGCGGTTCCGCTCCGGGAAGTGGAAGGGGATAAGCGAGGCGTACCGCCCGGATGCGCCCGCGGACGATTGAGCGGAGGCGCCCGCGGACCATTAAGCGGAGGCGCTGCGGGCGCGCCGCGCTCGACGGCGCTGCGTCCGACGGCAACGGCGCCGCGCCCCCCAACGACCGAAAGCGTCAGCGTTTATGGCTCGCTCCGCGTTCTCACGACAATGAGCGTTCCCTGCGTCGCGGTCGAGCGCGAGCGCGGCGAGGCGGTCCGCGAGCGGCTCGCCGAGGCCGACGCCCTCGACGGCGACCACGAGATCGCGGTCGACTGCGACGCGATCTACATCCCCGTCGTCGATCCCGAGGCGGTTCCCGCCGACCTCGACGCGAATATCGTCGAGCGCGAGGCCGCCGAGCGCGATCGCCCGCAGACCCCCGCCGAGATCCTCGGGTACGAGCCCTCGCTGGAGCGGCTCGGCGACATCGTCATCGTCGACGAGGACGACGACGAGCGGGCCCGCGAGATCGCCGACGCGGTGATGGCCTCCGACGTGCCCTGCGAGACCGTGCTCAACCGCGCGTCGCCGATCGAAGGAGAGCTGCGCGTCCGACAGTGGGACGTGTTGGCCGGCGACGACACCGAGACCGTCCACCGCGAGTACGGCCACGAGTTCCGCTTAGACGTCGCCGAGGTGTACTTCTCGCCGCGGCTCGCCACCGAGCGCCACCGCGTGATCGAGCAGGTCGATCCGGAGGAGACCGCCATCGACATGTTCGCCGGCGTGGGCCCGTACGCGGTCCCGATGGCGACCCGCGGCGCCGACGTCGTCGCCTGCGATCTCAACGAGCGCGCCGTCGCGTACCTCCGCGAGAACGCGGCCCGGAACGGGGTCGCCGACCGCGTGACTCCGGTCGCGGGCGACGTTCGGGACCTCGTCGGTGGCACGGACGGAGACGATATCGACTACGCCGACACGGCCGACCGCCTCGTGATGAACCTCCCGCACTCCGCCGACGAGTTCCTCGACACGGCGGTCGCGCTGGCCGGCGACGACTGCGCGGTCCACTACTACGACATCCAGCACGAGGACGACTCGTTCGGCCCCGGGACGCGGGCGATCCGCGAGGCCGCCGGCGACGAGTACGAGGTCGCCGTCGAGACCGAACGCGTCGTCAGGTCGTACGCGCCCCACGAGTACAACGTCTGTCTCGACGTCAGGCTGACGCGGGTCTAGGCGTCGTCCCGTCGCTGCGTAACTCGGTGCGAGCGGCGGCCCCATTCTCGCGGATCGGTCACTCCGAGCCGCCGCCGCCGCCCGTGACTTCGCCGGTGTGACAGATTTATGCTACTGTGGTTCGTGGTATCTATTGTCTATGAGTGATACAGTCGATCCGGAAGAGCAAATTGACGAGACGACGACGTGGCCCGACCTCGCTATCGGGCTCTACGACCGACTGACCGGCCGGAACGCGGAGATCGTGTACGAGTTCGAGGAGATGAACGTCGACGTTCCGAGCGGCACCGGCGACGACGCCGAGCACGCCAACTGGCGGCTCGATGGCACCGTTCGGGTCACGACCCGTGAACGGGACTGACGCGAGGGCGCCGCTCTCGGTCGTCACGGAGGACCTGACGCTCACCGTCGACGGCGTCGACCTCGACGTCCGCTCGACGGGCGACCGCCTGTTCGTCGAGGTAGCGACCGTCCGCGACGCGCTCCGCGTCGCTCGGCGCCTCCCCGGAGACAGTGACGCCCGTGGCCCGGCCGCGCTGTTGACCGCGACGGACCTCACCACAGAGGTACGCGTCCGTGGCCGGACGGTCGCGATCGTCGGCGCCGCTGCGCGACCGGGAGTCCTCTCCCGCGAGCTCGGCGTCGCGCCGGCGGAGGTGCGGATCGCGGGTGCCCTCGGGGCCGGGATGAGCGGCCTCTCGGCGGCCGCGAGCGCGCCGCGTCGGCTCTTCAACTGAGGCTCTCACCGCGTCGAGTCGCTCGGTGGGCGCCGCTCGTCGAACGACTTTCCCGTCGGCGATCGCCGACGGGATCGGATGTACGGATCGACAGCGCAGCCGCCGTCCCACCCGGGAACGAGCGGGTCGGGACGGCGCGGCCCGTCACATGACAAAAGTCCGCGGCCGCCGGACCGTCGAGACCAGAGGCGATTTCGCGCTTGGCACGTCGGAGACGTGGGTCACACGGCGGCCGTAGTGGATCGCTGATAGTGGTGACCGCCACGTCGGGTCGCCGTGGGGGGTGCGACCGACGGGACTACCGGCGCCCGGTACGGGCTTCGACCGGGCACGCACCGTCGAGGGAGTTGATCCCCGCCATCGCGGCGCGCGATCGGTGCGATCACACTCTAATTGAGGTACAGACACGTATTTATGCCTTTTCCTTATATACTTGGGATTGTTCTCGATAGAACATCTGGATCAACGTGTTTTGTCCGGTATTTTGAAATGAATCTCGGCGGGGATATCTGCCGCACGCGATCACCCAATTTCGGGGGACGGCCGCTCCGTCACCCCCGGTGCCGTCGTCGTTTCGGAACCCTTATTTTGCCGTTCGGGAATTGTTAGACGCGCGCCGGAGTAGCTCAGCTGGCAGAGCGATTCCTTCGTAAGGAATAGGTCGAGGGTTCAAATCCCTCCTCCGGCTCTTCTGCTGTAGCGAGCTTTCACCTAGCGAAGGGATTTCTATCGGTACAGCTACTGGAACAGGGGGTGGTTTGACGCAAGTGACGTAGTGATATCTCCCGGTGCGACAAGCATCAGAGGCACACGAACCGGTAGCGGAGGCGGATACCGCGTCGTGATTACGATTGAGCTACACCCGCCGTTCGGTGATCCGCGCCACCACGACGCCGGCGGCAACGAGCATGAGGCCGATGAGGCCGTTCAACGCGAGCCCGAGCGATTCGCCGGCGGCCGCGTTCACGGCCCCGAGATACAGGAAGAACGCGGCGACTGCAGCGTGGAGGGCGAAGACGCCCGTCGGCGCGTTCGCCCCGAAGTCGAAGCCGAACTCCATACCGACCGTACGTCGATTTCGGTGAAAAAGGACCGGGTTCTAGCCCTCCTACCGGCCGTCCGCGAAGGGCGCACGGCCGTATATCGGCGCCCTCACGCACGCGTTGGTCTCGAATCCGATCGTTCGTCCACCCCATCGCCGGAACGATCTCATATTCTATAAAGAATAATAGGGGCGTATCTATGTTAATCGATGCCATATGAATCTATATGCGACCGAAAACCGAAAGCGACGGACGTGAACTGTACGAATGTTTCGAATGCGGGGCCCGCACGGAGTCCGGCGGCACGTGCGAGTGCGGCGGCGCGCTCCGGCACCTCGGCCGGTCTCGGGACCTGTGACATCGGTCGAGTGCGAGTGACCGTCGCGGTCGTCACTTGTCGTCGGGTTTCCCCCCTCTCCCGTCAGTGTCGCCGTCTTCGCCGTGAGCATCGCCCTCTGCCGCCGAGTCGTACTCGGGCAGCGAGAGCACGTTCTCCCGACCGAGCCGGAACCCGTCGAGGTCGCCCTCGTCACGGATCCCGGTCACGACCTGACTCGTCTTGGCGGCGGTCCAGTCGAGCTCCTCGGCCACCCGCTTCTGTTTCATCCGGCCGCCGTTGGCCTCGACGAGCCTGAGCACCTGCTCCTCGTTGCTCAACAGGTCATCGTCGACGGGCGGCGTCGCTCCGTTAGCGTCCTCGTCCGCGTCGGTCCCCGATCCGCCCTCGTCGGTCCCCGATCCACCCTCGTCGGTCCTCGATCCGCCCTCGTCGGTCCCCGATCCGCCCTCGTCTATCACCGACTCCTCGCCGGTCGCGGCGGCTGCACTCGCTTCGGCCGCTCCCGCGGCAGTCGTGCCGTCGGTCGCGTCTTCGCTCTCGACGGCTGCCTCGGCCCCCGTCGTGTCGGCGGCGTCCGCCACCGGCGCCGTGTCCGCTGTCGATGTACCCCACGGCCGACGGCGGTAGCCGACCACGGCGAGGACGGCCGCGAGCAGCCCGAGTCCGACGAGCAGGAACGGTCCGGCGGCGCGTCCCTCGGGTTCGATCGTCACACGCGGCTCGCCCTCGGTGAAGTCCACCGGTCCCACCCAGACGACGGCGCCCTCACGGGTCTCCGTCGGCGACGGGGAGACCTCGCCGAGCCGGTAGCCGTCGCTCCACGAGACGATGAGCGACGAGGTCTCATCGAGGAACAGCGCGTCGACCGCGTCGCCGACGCGGAGCCGGTCGTCCTCGACGGCCGCGAAGTTGCGCCACTCGAACCGGTACGTCAGGACGCCGTACGACTGCGGGAGCTCGCGCCGCTCGGCGGTCACGGTGACGTTCGAGACGTTCATCTCGCGGCCCGTCGCGTCCCCGGCCGCGTCGGCCGTCGCGCGCATCCGCTCGTCGAACCGCTCCGTGTACGCGTCAGGGTCCGACTCCACGTCCGCTTGGAGCTCTTCGAAGGCCTGGTTCTCGTCCTCGCTCGCGAGGCGAACCCGGTACTGGGTTTCCCAGACCGCGTCGCCGTCGGGTTCGACCGTGACTTCGATCAGGATGTCGTCCGGAGCGACGTCCATCTGGTCGAAGCCGCCCCCCGGGAGGCCGGCGCCGCTCTGTGCGGCCCCGATCGACGCGACGCCGGTGCCGGCGACGATCGCGGCAACGACGAGAAGGACCACCGTTCGCTGCACGGGTAGGTAGTCACGTGGCTCAGATAAATCGCTTCCCATCTCACAAGGGAGGTCGGGCCGTGCCCGGGCTGCCGGCCGTCCCTGCGAGACCTCCGCTCCGGCCGATCGCGGTCATCCTGCGGCGCGGCCGGAGCGACCTGCCTCATTCATCGACGCTGCCGACCGCTCGCTGGACGAGATTGACGCTGTCCGTCAACGGGTCGACGAGACGCTGTGCGACGGTGTCGACTGTGTTCGCGGCGTTGGCGCCGCGGTCGGTCCCGCTGCCCTGGTCACTCCCGCTGCCGCGGTCGGTCCCGCTTCCCTGGTCGCTGTTGTCGGCTCCGCTTCCCTGGTCACTCCCGCTGCCGCGGTCGGTCCCGCTTCCCTGGTCGCTGTTGTCGGCTCCGCTGCCGCGGTCGCTGTTGTCGGCTCCGCTGCCGCGGTCGCTGTTGTCGGCTCCGCTTCCCCGCTCGCTCTCGTTCGTGGGGTTCCTGCCGTCGTTTCTCGGATTTCCGACCGCACCTGTCGGGCCGCCGCTCGCGTTCGTCCTGTTGGCGTTGGCGTCCGTCACGTTGCCTCGGTCCGGCGGACCGTCGCCCGCACCCGGGCGGTCTTCGGGTCTCGATCCGTTACCGACGCCCGTGGCGTCTCCCGCTCCCTGCCCGTTACCGGTGCTCGGCCCGTCTCCGGGCCCCGCGTTCTCCGGCGGGCCGCGTCGGTCGGAGGCCAGCGGGCCGCCCACGTCGTTGCCGGCGACGTCGCGACCGATGGCCACGACCGCCGGGCCGCTCGCGTCACCTGCCCGCCGGCGAACTTCCCCGAGTCGCTCCTCGCTCAGGCCCCGATCGGCTCTGACCGCTTCCGGGAGTTCCCCGGCGACGCCGGCGCTCCGATTCGCCTCGCGTTTCACCGTCTCGGCCCGGGCGCTCGTCTCCGCCATCCGCGCGGCGAACGCGCCCGGGCTCAGCTCGCCGGCCGCGCGGCGCTCGCGGAGCTCCGACTGTCGCCGCTCGATCTCGGCCAGCCGCTCTTCCGTCCGGTTCAGTCGCTCGGCGACGAGGTCGGCCCGCTCCTCGGGAGTCTCCGTCCGGTTGAGACCGACCTCGAACGCGCGCGACTCGACCTCGCCGGAGATCTCGGCCCGCTGGACGCCGAGCACACCGGAGAGGCGCTCACCGGGGCTGATGTCGGTCCCGTTCGTTTCGCCGTTCTCGCCCGTCTCGTTCGTCGCCACTGGGTCGTCCTGCGCGACGACCGTCCCGACCGGTCCGGCCGGGGCGATCCCGGCGACGCCGATCAGCGTGACCGCGACGATGACGAGCGCGATCCCTCGGTTCATTACCTGAGGGTACACGGCGTATGCTTATATAAACTGATCTTCGTTAAGCCGGATCAACGCGAATTAAACGCATGACCGCGGCGAGGCGGCGCTGAACGGGTCGATGTCGTCGCTGTCGACTCCGACTCAGTACGACTTGGCGAAGTAGGCGGTCCGCTCGGCGTCCTCGCCGCAGATCGCGCACGTCTCCTCGCCGTCGCCGTCGACGAGGGGGTCCTCGTCCTCGAACGGGACCATCACGATCTCGGCGGCCATCGGCTCCTTGATCGGTTCCTCGCAGTCCTCGTCCCCGCACCACGGCGTCTTCACGTAGCCGCCGTGCTGGCCGAGCGTCCCGAGGATCTCGGCGCGGTCTCCGGCCTCGCGGACCTCGCCGTCGAGCGTCTCCTCGGCGGCCGCGTACAGCTTCGCGTAGATCTCGTCGAGGTGGTCGCGGACGGCATCGGTGACGTCGTCGCGGTCCTCGACGACGCTCTCCCCGTCGGGACGGTGGACGAGGGTGAGCTCGTCGTCTTCGACTTCGTGAGGCCCGATCTCGATCCGGAGCGGGATCCCGTTGAGCTCGTGTTCGTTGAACTTGAACCCGGGGTTGCGCTCGTCGCGGTCGTCGAGCTCGACGCGGACGCCCGCCTCGTCGAGGTCGTCGGCGACGCCCTCGGCGTACGCCAGCACGTCGTCTTTGGTGTCCTCCTGCCAGATCGGGACGACGACGACCTGCTCGGGAGCGACGCCGGGCGGGAGCACGAGCCCCTGCTCGTCGGAGTGGGTCATGATCAGCGCGCCGAGCGCGCGCCACGAGAGCCCCCACGAGGTGGTGTGGGCGATGCGGTCCTCCTCGTCCTCGTCGGAGAACGTGATGTCGAACGCCTCCGCGAACGACTGCCCGAGGTGGTGGGAGGTGCCGGCCTGCACCGACTTCCCGTCGGGCATCAGCGCCTCGACGGTCGTCGTCGTGTCCGCGCCGGGGAACGTGTCGTGGTCGGGCTTTTGGCCCTTCAACACGGGCATCGCCAGCAGGTCCTCGTAGACGGACTCGTACTGGTCGAGCCGGGTCATGGTCTCGTCCCACGCGTCCTCGCTCGTCGCGTGCGCGGTGTGGCCCTCCTGCCAGAGGAACTCCTTCGTGCGGAAGAACGGCTTCGTCTCGGTCGCCTCCCACCGCACGACGGAGCACCACTGGTTCACGCGCAGCGGGAGATCGCGGTGGCTCCGCACCCACTGGCTGATGTACGGCGTGATGATCGACTCGGAGGTGGGCCGGACCGCGAGCCGCTCTTCGAGCTCCTTCGTACCCGCCTCGGTCACCCACGCGACCTCGGGGTCGAACCCCTCGACGATCTCCTTTTCGCGTTCGAGGTACGACTCGGGGATGAACAGCGGGAAGTACGCGTTCTGGACGCCGGTGTCTTTGAACTTCGCGTCGAGGAAGCCCTGCAGGCGCTCCCAGACGGCGTACGCGCGCGGCCGGGTGACGATGAACCCGCTCATCCCCTCGGGGCCGTAGTCGGCCAGCCCGGCCTTCTGTACGACCTCGGCGTACCACTCGCCGGTGTTGTGTGACTTGGACTCGGTGATCCCGAGCTCCTGGTCGTCGTCGCTCATTGTCGTGTGAAGGGTCGGTCGCGGGCTTAAAACGTCCGAAGCCGTGCGAGTCGTTCGGACGCCGTCGCCCGGATCCGACGCCGGGCGCGACCCTCCCTGACCGGCCCCGTTCGGCCTCGTTTCAGATCGCCGGAACGCGAGGAAACGTTAACCCCCTCCGAGCACCTACGGCCGACATGGACCTGACGGGGCTGCGCCGGTACACGCCCGAGGCGGTCACTCGGGCCCGCCGCGAGGCCGCCGTGCTGGCTCCCGTCATCGAGCGGGACGGCGACGCCCACCTGCTTTTCACCAAGCGCGCCGCCCACCTCGGTGAACACCCCGGTCAGATGAGCTTCCCCGGCGGCGGCCGCGAGCCGATCGACCGGACCCTGACCGACACCGCGCTCCGCGAGGCCGACGAGGAGGTGGGGATGCGCCCCCGGGAGGTCGACGTGATCGGGCGGCTCGACGACACGCGGACCTCCTCCGCGTACCGGATCCGGCCGTTCGTCGGCGTCGCGCCCGACCGCGAGTACGTCCCCGACGAGTCGGAGGTCGCCGAGGTCGCGGTGCTTCCCGTGGCCGAGCTGACCGACCCCGCGAACTACGAGTCCGAGCGCCGCCTCGGTCACCCGGAGTACGGCGACCATCGAATCCACTTCTTCCACGTCGACGGCTACACCGTTTGGGGCGTGACGGGCCGGATGGTCGTACAGCTGCTGGAGCGGACCTCCGACTGGCGCGCGCCCGAGGAGGTCGACCGGGTGGTCGGAGCGGACGCGGAACTCCCCATTTAGACGGGTGTCGGCGCGGTGACCGCTTCCGAAGCGCTAGGCGATCGCGTATAACTGGTTGAATGCGATCGACGGTGAACGCCTCCAAAGCCACAGCCGCTTACTTATAAATCGCTGGTACTGGATCGACGGTGATCGCCTCACTCGGCGGGGTCCACTTCCAATCGCAGCGCCATCGGCGCCCCGTCCGCGAGGGCGTCGACGAGGTCGCGGTCGAGGTCCGCGGCCGCGCCGTCGCCGTCGACGAAGATCGTGCGCTCGTCCTCGGTGTAGTCGCTCGTTCGGCCGACCATCGATCGGTCGTCGAGGAGCGCGAGGTCTGGGTCGCCGCGGCCGACGATTTCGTCGACGTGCGCGGGATCGTCGACGCCGACCGCGTCATCATTCGGCTCGCCGACCGCGAAGGTCGCCGTGATCGTCGCGTCCGCGTCCCGGCACGTCTCACGGAACTCGGCGGAGAAGTCGCGCGGCCCCCGGTCGGCCTCGACGCCGACGATGCAGTCGCCGGCGGGCGTCAGCCAGTCGTCGGTCGTGAGCTCGACGGTGCTCGCGTGCTCGGCGGTGACGTGCTCGTGGCCGGTCGCGCGGACGACCTCGACGAAGGGATCGGCGGGGGAAGCGTCTGCGTCGCCCTCGAAGTCGCTCATATGCGACGGCTCCGCGGCGGCGGAACAAGTGGCCGTCGCTTCAGATGTCCGCGCCCTCGGCGAGCGCAGGGATCAGTCGGGCGGGGTTCTTCGCCAGCACGCGGCGCATCAGGTCCTCGGAGACGTCGAGCGTGAGCACCTCCATCACGCCGACGTTCGGGTGGACGTCGGGAGCGCCGGAGCCGAAGAGGACGCGATCGGGGTGCTCTAAGACGCCCCGTTCGAGCACCTCTCGGTAGCGCACGGCGGTGGTGTCGACGTAGAGTCGGTCGTACTCGTCGAGCAGGTCGAGCGTTTCGTTCATCAGGTCGGCGTCGAGGGGGTATCCGCCGAAGCTCGCGAGGACGATCGGGAGGTCGTAATCGAGCAGCTCGCGCTCCACCGACTCGGGCGGGAACTCCCTGCCGGCGTGGACGATGAGGGGGAGGTCGGCCGACTCCAGCCGCTCCAGCACGTCCTCGTTCGGCAGCCCATCGGCGTGCGGGACGAGCGTGAACCCGTGGAAGCGGTCGTCGTAGGAGTACTGCTCGACGTCGTCCGGCCGGGCGTGGTGGTCGTCGCGCTCGGCGCGTAGGTTCCGCACCGCGGCGATCGGGCCGTCCCCCGAATCGCGCGGGCCGTTGAGTCGGGCGAACGCGACGAACGGGCGGTCGATCGAGAGCCGCGCGACCGCGTTGTTCGCCCGGAGGTAGCTCCGGCCGGGTGGTCGTCGGCCGGGGCTCGCGACCGCGCGCACGACGCCCGCTTGAAGCATCTCGCGCTCCAGCCGCTCGGGGGAGATATCCCGCCCGTGCGTGGCGACCGAAGACTCGTCGGGGTCGAGCGTCGCGCGGGTGTCGACGATCCGGAAGTCGTGTTCCAGCCCGAGCATCTACCGGCCCCTCTCGGGGGAACCGCATGTGCCTGTCGGTCTCACGCTCGCCGTCGAGCGGGCGTCGAGACCGGTTACGCTCTGGCCCGCGCTCACGGCCCGGCGGTCGAGACGATCTTCACCACGTCGCCCTCGGTCAGTTCGTGACCCTCGCCGATCCGGCGCGAGGAGCGCGCGTCGACCGCGTGGAGGTACCCCTCGCCGATGTCGGTGTGGACCGCGTACGCCAGCTCCGGCGGCGTCGCTCCCGACGGGAGCAGAAAGGCGTCCGGGAGGACGTTCCCAGTGCCGTCGGTCCACTTCGATGCGTCCTGCACCGGGTAGACGGTGATCCGATCGAGCAGGTCGTAGACGGCGGCGTTCAGCGCGGTCTGGACTCCGGTTCCGCCGTGTTCGCCCATCACGCCGCGGATCGCGTCGAGACCCTTCCGCTGGCCGTCCGAGACCTCGCCGACGATCTCGAAGTCGTCGTCGCCGGGGTCGTAGTCGACGACGCCGGCCTCAGCCGCCCGGCGCAGGGCGAGCTCGCCGTCGGCCGTCGCCGGGATCACGGGCTTGTCCGTTCCCTCGCGAATTCGGTCGAGCGCGCCGTCGGGCGCGGCGTCGACCTTGTTGGCGACGACGACGATCGGCTTCGTGCGGCGCCGGATGGCCCGCGCGAGCGCCTCGCGGTCGTCGTCGCTCCACGCCTTCGGGTCGTCGGGATACTCCAGCCCGCGGAGGACCGCCGTCACGTCGTACTCGGTCGCGCCGAACCCGGTTAGCAGGTCCGTGACCGACTCCTCCAAGTCGAAGTCGGGCGAGCGCGACTTGCGCTCGACGCCCTCCCAGTTACCCTCGACGATCCCCGCGAGCCACAGGTCCATCTCCTCCTCGACGAAGTCCACGTCGTCGAGCGGGTCGTGCGAGCCGACCTCGACCGGCTCGCCCTCGGCGTTCGTCGCCCCCGAGGCGTCGACGACGTTACAGACGACGTCCGCGTTCGTCAGCTCGTCAAGGAACTGGTTACCGAGGCCCTTCCCCTCGTGTGCGCCCGGCACGAGCCCGGCTACGTCGAGGAGCTCGACGGGGACGTACCGCTTCCCGCCGCGACAGTTCTCCGACCCGCACCGCTCCTCGCGGTCGAGACAGGGGCACTCGGTGCGGACGTGCGTGACCCCTCGGTTCGCGTCGATCGTCGTGAACGGGTAGTTCGCGACGTCGACGTCGGCCATCGTCGCGGCCGTGTAGAACGTGGACTTCCCGGCGTTCGGCTTCCCCGCCAACGCGACCGTGATCATAGTCGAGGATCGCGGCGGGACGAAAAGCGCCTTTCGGTCGCCGCTGGACTCCGCTACGGGAACTCGACGAGGGCGTCGTCGACGCCCCGAAGGCTCTCCGCGAGCCGCGAGTCGGATGGCACCGCTCCGAGGAACTCGGCGGAACCGAACTCGGCGCCGCCGTTGACCGAGACCATCCCCAAGTCCGCCGGGTCGCCGTCGAGTCCGATCAGGAACGCGACGGTCCGAACGGCGGGGACATCGTCGACGCGAGCCGCGACGTCGACGGAGCCGTACAGCGACCGGTGCGTGGCCACGTGGTGGACGCAGGTCGGCGTGGGCGCGAACAGCAGCAGGTAGCGCGCACCCGGCTCGGTGCGGCCCAGCTTCGGTCGGATCGCGTGGCGCTCGTCGGCGTGGAAGTACCGCTCCATGCGGCGGTACTGTCGCAGGACCTCGTTCGCGCCGGTCGCGCGGCGCACGGCGGCGTCGGCCTTCAGTTCGATCACGTGGTCGACGCGCTCGGGGGTCCGCAACCGGACGTACGCGTCGACGACCCCGCGCCGCCCCTCCGCGTCGTACGGCTCTTCCAGCCGGATCTCCGGATCGTCGTGGACGGCCGCGTAGTGGTCGACGACGCGCGCCGCCAGCTCGTCCTCCCGCATACGTTCGGTTCAGGGGGCCGCCGGCGAATAAATCCGCCGACGGCGCGGTCGCGAGCGATCGCCAGAGGGCCTACTTAACCCCTGCGGCCGTTCCGATGATTCGGTGTGTATCAAGAGGTTTGTAAGGCTCGAAGGCGTATCTGAACTGATGTCTGAAAAGCTGAGTAGACGGCGGTACGTCGTCGGAACCGGATCCGCGCTCGCCCTCGGAACGATCGCCGGCTGTTCCGGCGGCGGAGGGGACGGGTCAGACGGTTCCGGTGGCTCGGATGGCTCTGACGGCGGCTCGGACGGCGCGGGAGAAGCCCTCGACGACGTCCCGAGCGAAATCGACGAGTACCTCGCGGACGCCCGTATGTACGACGGCACTATCGCCGACTACACCGGACAGGACGAGGTCACGGTTTCTGTCGGAGCTGGCGACGTCGGCTTCGCGTTCGATCCCGCGGCGATCCGGATCGACTCCAGTACGACCGTCGTCTGGGAGTGGACCGGCGAGGGCGGCGCCCACAACGTCGCCTCCGTAGAGGGGTCGGAGTCCGACTTCAACAGCGGCGACGCGGTCGGCGAAGAGGGAGAGACCTTCGAACAGTCGTTCGACAACACCGGCATCCAGCTCTACCAGTGTACGCCCCACCAAGCGAACGGGATGCTCGGCGCCATCGAAGTCGTCGAGAGCTAACGCCGGTCCGCGCTCTCCGCGGGTTTCGCTTTTCGGATGCGTCGGTGCCCATGCGGGTAGCGGAAGCGCCGAGAGACCGAGACTCCGTTCAGGGCAGGAACGACCACCGCACGTCGACGATGCGGTCGTGCTCGCTCGTCACGGTCGGCCGCGCGAGGTGGTCGTTCGCGTTGACGCCGGCGTTCGCCAGCCGGATCAGGGCGTCTTCCAGCGACCGATCGGAGCGCTCGACCGACGCGTCGCGCTCGTACGGGGCGTCGATCGGCTCTTCGGGCGCGTTCGCGATGTTTACCTCGCCCGCGAGATCGGCGCCGATGGCGCGCGGCGGCTGGTGAAACCGCCAGTCGCCGACCGCGAGGAACAGCCAGACGTCGCCGTCGATGGCGTGGTACTCCCCGGTAACGTGTGCGTCCTCGTGAGCGACGATCCGCGACAGAACCGCCGTTTTCGTTCGGTAGAGGGCGTCCTTGCGTGCGGAGCGGACGTTGCTCTCGGTGACGTCGCCGCGGTCGTAGGCGGCGGTCGCCTCGTCGGCGAACTGCTTTGCGACCTTGTTGACGACGTACAGCGATTCGAGCAGGTCGTCGGTCGGTTCGAGCGGGTCCACGTTGGTGCCTCGGGGTTGGAGTCGAGGACAGATCCGCGCGTCGAAGGCATAGGCGTTTCGGGGTCCCGCGGGCCGCGCTCGGGGACCTCACGGACTGCGAACTCGCGCCGGAACGGGGGTCGGATGGTTAATTCTTTAAGCACACGGACGAAGGAGTGGGCAAGCAATGTCGGACGATTCGCTCAAACTGTACACAGCGATATACGTCGCGCTCCTGGTCGCCGCGACGCTGAACTTCGTTCTCTTCGAGGCCACGTTCCTCGACTTCACGTACGCCCAAGCGCTCGGCGGGACGCTGGTGATCGCGACGGTCAAGACGCTGCTCATCGTCGCCTACTTCCAGCACCTCCGGTGGGAGAACCGCTCGCTGACCTACGTGATGGCGCTCGCGCTCGCGCTCACCATGCTGTTGATGGCCGCGGCGACGTACTCCATCTCCTAACGCCGCCGGCTCGCGGTTCTCTCCTCTTCCCCTCTTTCTCCCCGACATCCGATCGGTCGCCCCGGCAGTTCTGACACGTTCGGGCGTGTTTTTTGTACTCGTGTGCGAACGGTAGTGTATGCAACTCCGTGACGCTACCGCAGCCGACGTCGACGCGATCCGAGAAGTCGCCCGCGAGTCGCTGCTCGCCTCCTACGGCCACGCGGTCGACGAGGCGCTGTTGGCCGAGGCGGTCGACGAGTGGTACGACCCCGACGACCTCGTCGCGGACATCGACGACGAACGGACCGTGTGTCCGGTCGCCGTCGTCGACGACGACGTGGTCGGATTCGCCGAGAGCTACGTGGTCGGACGCCGCGAGCGGGTCGGCGAGATCGATTGGGTCCACGTCCACCCCGACCACCGCGAGTCCGGGATCGGTTCCGGCCTCCTCGAACGCGTCGAAGCGGAGCTTCGAGACGCGGACGTCGACCGTCTCGAGGCACGCGTTCTCGTCGCCAACGAGGCCGGCACCACGTTTTACGAGCGCGAGGGGTACGAGCTCGTCGGCGAGCGCTCCGTGGAGATCGGCGAGGAGACGTTCGACGAGCGAGAGTACCGCAAACAGGTCAGTCGACTGACCGGTATCTCCGAGGGCGTCGTCGAGACGGCCGCCGGAGACACCGTCTACGTCGCCTTCGACGAGAACGAGCGGGGTTCGCTCGGCCCCTTCTACGTCGCGTACGCCGACCCCGACCGTGAGCAGCGGTACGGCTACTTCTGCGGAAACTGCGAGGGGACCGACATCGCCATCGACACGATGGACCGCATGGAGTGCGCCGACTGCGGGAACCGCCGGAAACCGTCGCGCTGGGACGCCGCCTACTGAACTCCGCCCGGCGATCGACCGATCGGCCCGCGGCGACTCCGCCGACCTACAGCGTCTCTTTCACGCCTAACACGCGCTCTTCGGCCTCGCGCCCGGGGTCCCACTCGCTCCCGTCGCGCTCGGCCTCCCGGTGTTCGGCGACGGTCCGCGCCATCGCCTCGTCGACGGGCGTCGACTCCCAGCCGAGACCGGCGAGCGCGCACGTGTCGAGCAGGTGCGGGTACTCGCGGTAGAGCGCGAAGTCGTCCGGTTCGAGCCCGCCGGCCGCGAGGGCGTCGGCGCTCGCGGGCACGACCTCGCAATCGGTGCCGGCGACCTCGGCGATCGTCGCCACCGTCTCCTCGAGGGTGAGCGCTCGTCGATCGCCGACGTTGTACGCCGCCCCGGGGTCGCCGCGCTCGGCGACGACCCGGAGCGCGCTCGCGACGTCCTCGACGTACGCCCGATGCCAGAGGTTCTGCCCGTCCCCGGGAACGACGACGCGGTCGTACGAGAGCACCCGGTCGATCCAGTAGTCGAGTCGCTCCGTGTAGTCGTACGGACCGTAAACGATACACGGCCGGACCGCAGTCGCGTTGACTCCCTCCTCGGCGGCCTCGAACACGGTCCGGTCGCCCTCGGCCTTCCGGTTGCCGTACGTCTCCATGCTCTCGTCGGTCGCCTGTTCGGGCGTACACGGCTGCAGCGGCGTCTCGCCCTCTCGTTTGGGGATCTCCTCGTCGGCGTAGCTGGACCCCGAAGAGACGTACACGTACCCCTCCACGTCGGCGAACACGTCGACCGCGGTCTCCACGTCGCCGGGGTGGTAGGCGACGCAGTCGATCACGATGTCGGGCTCCGCGGAGAGCTTCGCCGTTCGGAGGGCGCGCTCGTTCGTCCGGTCGCCCTCGACGTGCGTCACGCGGTCGTCGTCGGCGAACGGGTTCTCGCGGGTCCCGCGGTTTAACATCGCTACCTCGTACCCGTTCGCGAGCAGGTCGGAGACGGTGTGCCGGCCGATGAACCGCGTGCCGCCGATAACGAGCGCCGTGTCGGTCATACCGATCCTCGGGCCAGCGCCCTCAAAAGCGTGACCGAAGCGGACCGGGGCAGGCGAACCGGCGGGCGGATCGGACATCCACCCCTCAGTCGTCGGCGCGCGGCCCGTCGGCTCGCCACCGCCTGTAGAGTAGGTACGCGATCCCGAGCCCGAGGACCCACGTTCCGACCCCGAACATCGCGTAGCCGATCCCGATGAGAAAGTCGCCGGTCGGGATACCGAGCATACCGTTACTCAGCGTCTCGGCCTGATAAACGCTCCGAGCGAGGAGCAGTTACACGGTTCCGGGGTCCGTACCTCGCGCCATGACAGACCGCAGTCGCCGTCGACCGTGGCTCGCCGTCCTGTTGGCGCTCGTCGTCTCCGGGCTCGGACACGCCTACCTCCGCCGCTGGGCGCGCGCGTTCGGCTGGTACGTCGCGGTGACCGCGACGCTCGTTCTCGTCGTTCCCGACGCGGCGGTGGACCGACTCGTCGCCGGCGACCCGCCGCCGGTCGCCGATATCGCCCCGGCCGTGCTCGTCGTCGCCGCCAGCGTGATCGACGCGTACGTCCTCGCGCTCCGCAACAACCGCGCGTACGAACGCGACCAGCGGCCGAACACGGGAGCGCTCTCGGGCCGAGCGAACTCGGAAACGGCGCCGGAGCGGGCGGATCCGGGAGCGTCAACGGAACAGACGGACACCGGGACGCTGACCGATCGGTCCGACCGGTCGACGGTCGACGACGGGGGCGACGCTGAGGCGGTGTCGTGTCCGCACTGCGGCCGCGCGACCGACCCGGCGTTCAACTTCTGTCAGTGGTGCGCCGAGCCGGTCGACGAGTGAAGTCGGCACGAGCGACGCGCGGGCTACCCTGACGCGGCCGACCGAAAAAGAATCCGACAAAAACGGAACGCGACGGCGAACGCCGCCTCAGAAGAGGTAGAACAGCGGGAAGATGAACACCCAGACGATGTCGACGAAGTGCCAGTAGAGGCCGAAGTACTCCACCGGCCGCTCGTCGTCCAGGTAGTGGCCTTGGTAGGCCCGGACGAACAGGTAGGAGGCGATCAGGACGCCGATGACGACGTGGAGCCCGTGGAGCCCCGTGGTGACGTAGTAGATCGACGCCTGAATCGGGTCCCCGTGGGCGTTCGAGCCGATCATCACGCCGCGGTCGAACACCTCGTGATGCCACTCCCACATCTTGATTCCGAGGAACGTGAACGAGAGCAGAATCGTCGCCCCCAGCGAGGCCAACAGCCCCTGCCGGCTGTTCCGGTGGGCGGCGACGAGCGCTAAGATCACGGTGAACGAGGAGGTGATCAGCACGAACGTGTTGATGAGGCCGGGGAGCGACTCCGTCAGCGGCTCCCACGTCATCCACCCGGCGTTGTACCGGACGAAGATGGCCGCCGAGAGGAACGCGCCGAAGACGATCACGTCGGACGCTAGGAAGAACCACATTCCCAGCTTCACCTTCTCGACGCCGTTGAACGGCCACCGCTCGGCGAACTCGCTCGGCGGCGCGTAGAAGTCCTCTAACCCCCACTTCACGCCGCTCGCGATCAGCCCGACGAGTCCGACGACGATGAACACCGGGTACACCGCGTTCGAGATTTCGACGCTCGTCGACGCGAGCGTCTCGCCGACGATGAACGTGACCGAGTCGGAGAATCCCGAGAGCCCGAACAGGAAGAACCCGGTCATCAGCGAGAGGGCGAACGGCCAGATGCTCGCGTGGCTCGGGTGTTTGTCCCAGTACGGGTACTCCTTGATGTGGTCGGAGTGACTGTTCCCGCCGTCGGTCGCGGCGTTGCCGTCGCCGTCGGCCTTCACCGCCGGACCGCCGTCGGGCACGTAATCTTTCACGAACTCGAGCTTGCCGGACGCGTACGAGGGGCGGTTCGGCCAGTTCTCGAGGGGCGGCGGCGAGGAGACGGCCCACTCAGCGGTCCGCGAGTAGTCCCACGGGTTGTCGCCGGCGGGCTCGCCGGCGACGTAGGACTTCGCGAAGTTGTAGAACATGATGAAGAAGGAGAACCCGAGGATGAACGCCCCGATCGTTCCGATCTGGTGGAACGTCTGGAACTGGGGGTTGTACTCGAAGACGCGGCGGGGAGTCTCCCAGCCGAGGAACATGGAGAAGTACACCATGTTGAAGCTGACGAAGAAGATCACGAAGTGGAGCTTCCCCAGCAGCTCGTCGTACATCTTCCCGGTCACTTTCGGGAACCAGTAGTACGCGCCGCCGAACAGCGCCGTCGCGCCCCCGAACATGACGTAGTGGAAGTGCGCGACCACCCAGTAGGTGCCACGGAACTCGTAGTCGAGGACGATGGCGCCGAGGAACACCCCCGTGATACCGCCGAGGATGAACAACAGCAGCGCGCCGAACGCGAAGAGGAACGGCGTCGTGAACTGGATCCGCCCCTTAATCAGCGTGTAGATCAGCGAGAACACGACCAGATCGAAGGGGAGCGAGATTCCGATGGTGGTCGCCATCATCAGTGTCTTGATCTCCAGGTTGATCGTCGTGAGGAACATGTGGTGCATCCACACGAGGAACGACTGGACGGAGATGAGACAGATGGAGATGATCACCCATTTCCGACCGACGAGGCGGCGCCCGGAGAACGTCTGGAACAGCTCCAGCATGACCCCCAACGCCGGGAAGAAGACGATGTACACCTCCGGGTGGCCGAAGAACCAGAACAGGTGCCCCCACAGGAGGGAGCCGCCCTCGGTCGCGGAGAAGTACACCGAGCCGAGCACGCGGTCGGAGGCGAGGATGAGCCCGACGGCGAGCAGCGCGGCGAACGCGAACAGCATCATCCACACGGTCGCGAGGATCCCCCAGGTGAACATCGGCATGTCCATGATCCCCATCCCCTCGGCCCGGGAGTGGTGGATCGACGTGAGGAAGTTCACCGTCGACGCCGTGATACCGATGGTGAACATCGCGAGCGCGAGGACCGCCCCCGTCGACCCGATACTCGGCGTGTACATCGGGATGTTGAGCGGGGCGTACATCGTCCAGCCCGCGCTCAGCGTGCCGCCCTGGAAGAAGCTAATCCCCAGCAGCACGCCGGAGAACAGGTACATCCAGTACGAGAGCGCGTTCAGCCGCGGGAACGCTAGGTCGTCGGCGCCGATCTGGAGCGGGACGAAGTAGTTCGCGAATCCGAACCCGAACGGCGAGAGGAACCAGAACACCATTATCAGCCCGTGGGCCGTGACCGCCTCGTTGTACGCGAGCCCGGACAGCACCTGGTTGGCCGGGTCCCAGAGCTGGACGCGGATCAGCAGCGCGAGCACGCCGCCGAACAGCAGGAAGAACAGCGCGGTGATCGTGTAGAGGATGCCGATGTCCTTGTGGTTGGTCGTGACGAGCCAGCGCTTGACGGACGTCGTCGGCGGGAGTTCGCTCATGCGGGGACACCTCCGACGGCGGCGGCGTCGATGCTCGCGCTGGAGGAGCTACCGCCCGTGTCCTCGTACCACTCCTCCCACTCGTCCTGCGGGAGGACCGTGATCTGGCCCTTCATCGCCGAGTGCCCCGAGCCGCACAGCTCGAAGCACTCGACCCTGAACGTCGCCTCGCCGCCCTGCGCCTCGACCTCTTCGGAACTCACGGAGAACCAGTTGGTGTTGGTCTCTCCGGGGATAGCGTCGGATTTTATCCGTAGCTCCGACGAGCCGAAGTTGTGCCACACGTCGCGTGAGGTCACCGCGATGTCTATCCGCTGATCGGCCGGCACGATCATCTCGCCCGTCGTGGTGTGGCCGTTCGGATACTCGTACTCCCAGCCGAACTGGTACCCTTCGACGAGGATCTCGATGTCTCCCTCCCCACTCGTGTCGGGGCCCTCCTCGACGTAGAGGAGGATCCCGTACGCGTACACGACGAGACTGATGACGACGATCGCGCTCAACCCGAACGAGAGGAAGAGCTTCTTCGCTTTCGGACCGCCCTGTCCCGTCGGAAGCTCGCCGACCACCGGCGCGTCGAAGTCCGCTTTCGGTTCGCCCCCGTCGTCGCGGTACTTGTACACGTTCCACAGCGTGTACGCGACGACGATTGTACCGACGAGCGTACCGAGCGCGAGGAAGACGAAGAAGATCTCGTCGAAGACCTCCGCCTGCGCGCGCCAGTCGCTCCCCTGTTGCAGGATAATTGGATCTATCATGTTCGTCTGTCTGCTCTTGTGTCCCCCTTGGCGATGGCACACTTAGCTCTTGTGTAGCGCGACCAGAAGGGCTGTAACGACCCCCCGGGCGAGACACCTCCACGACGCCGACAACGCCAGACCGGTACCGACCGACCCGCCCCGAAGCGGCTGTCTGTGGGGAGGCGGTCCGGACGCGTCTCCGGTACTGGTCCGAACGTGTATACGAAGGCTATTTGTACACGCGAACGGACCGCCTAATAACGAAACCCACCATGGTCTCACTCACGCTCCTGAGCACGGCACTAATGGGGCTGCTTGCCGCAGCCACGTTCCTCGCCGTCGCGAGGATCGGCGCGCAGCGAACGGCGCCCGGGACGGACGGATCGCCCGACAGATACGCCGCGATCGTCGGCGCGCTTCGGGATTTCATTCAGAAGCCGGTCGTCTGGGCCGTCGCGTTCGTCGCCATCGCGGTCGGCGTCGGCGGCGTCGCCCTGCTCGCAGTCGGCGACTTCGGGCTCCCCGAGGGGCTCTCCGGGAGCCTCCTCGGCGTCGCCTACGCCGCGGTCGGACTACTGGTGACCGGATTCGTCTTCCTCGGTGCGTACTTCGGCACCCGAAACCGCGGACTCGGCAACGCGCACGGCGTCGCTGCCGGGTCGTTCGCCGCCGGACTCGTCTTCCTCGTCCTCATCGCGGTCCAGCTCCTCGTGGGCGTCGTCGGCTGAGGTCGGTTCCGTCTGCTCTTCTCCTTCGTGCGTTCGCTCCGGATCCGCCGAGCCACCGGATCACGTCGGTAGAGGCCGACGGCGTATCGTTCTCGCGTCGCTCGTCAGTGCGGTATTCGATCGCTCGGCGCGACAACGGACCGCACTCGGCGGATCGGTGTTACGGTGAGGCCAGCGGCGCTACGCGACCGCGACGCCGTTCCGCGCGAGAAAGTCGCTCGCGGCCTTGATCTCAACGGGACTGCCGATGATCCGGTAGTAGCCGTCGTCTTCGACGACCGTTACGGTGAACCGCTCCCGGAACCGCTCTCTGAGGCCGTCGAGGGCGTGACACGGGAGGACGATTTGAGTGCTGTCACGGAGGCTCGACGGGTCGGGCATACGTCGTGCGTGTCTACTTTGCGTCACGGATATAACCGTGTCGAAGCGTCGACACGATGGCGGCGCGTTCGCAGGGGCTGTGGCGGCGACCGGTCCGCGGCGGGGTCGTCCGGCGGGTCGAAGGAACACCTTTAACGAGACGAACGGCCGACTGTACGCCAATGGGACTGGAAGCAGAGATCGAGGACCTCCGCGAGGAGATCGCCGACACGCCCTACAACAAGGCCACGGAGGCCCACATCGGGCGCCTGAAGGCGAAGCTCGCGGAAAAAAAGGAGAAGCTGGAGAACCAGTCCTCCGCCGGCGGCGGCCACGGCTACGCGGTCGAGAAGCACGGCGACGCCACGGTCGCGCTCGTCGGGTTCCCGAGCGTGGGCAAGTCCACTCTCATCAACGCCCTCACCAACGCCGACAGCGAGGTCGGCTCCTACGAGTTCACCACGCTCGATGTCAACCCCGGCATGCTGAAGTACCGCGGCGCGAACATCCAGATCCTCGACGTACCGGGACTGATCGAGGGCGCCGCGGGCGGTCGCGGGGGCGGGAAGGAGGTGCTCTCGGTCGTCCGGACCGCCGACCTCGTCGTGTTCATGCTCTCCGTGTTCGAGATCGAGCAGTACGACCGCCTCCGCGAGGAGCTGTACGCGACCAACATCCGGCTCGACACGGATCCCCCCAACATCAACATCCGAAAGACCCACAAGGACGGGATCGGAGTGACGATGAGCGACGACGTGAGCCTCAACGAAGGGACCGTCAAGCAGGTGCTCCGTGAGTACGGCTACGTCAACGCAAAGGTGACGATCCCCCACGACCTCACGATCGACGAGCTCGTCGACGCCGTGATGGACAACCGCGAGTACCTCCCGTCGATGGTCACGGTGAACAAGGCCGACCTCATCGACAAGAGCTACCTCCCGACGGTCAAAGCGGAGCTCCGTGAGCGCGACCTCGACCCCGACGACGTGCTCTTCATCTCCGCGGAGAAGGAACTCGGGCTCGACGGGCTCAAAGACCGGCTCTGGGAGGAGCTCGGTCTCATCCGGATCTACATGGACAAGCCCGGCCGCGGCGTCGATTACGAGGAGCCGCTGATACTGTTCGAGGGCGACACGGTCGGCGACGCCTGCGAGAAGATCGGCGGGGAGTTCGACGAGCGGTTCAAGTTCGCGCGCGTCTCCGGTCAGAGCGCGAAACACGACGACCAGCAGGTCGGCAAGGGTCACGAGCTGGCGGACGAGGACGTGCTCCGGATCGTCGCGCGGAAGTGAGTTTACGGGTTAGAGCCCCAGCTCGCGCCCGAGCACAACGTGTTGGATCTCGCTCGTTCCCTCGCCGATCTCCATCAGCTTCGCGTCGCGGTAGAACCGCTGGGGCGCGAAGTCGGTGGTGTACCCGTAACCGCCGAGCGTCTGCACCGCCTCCTCGGCGACCTCCCGGGCCGCCTCGCTGGCGTCGAGCTTCGCCAACGCCGATTCTTGAGTCACCGACTCGCCGGCGTCGTACGTCGTCGCGGCCTTGTGCGTGAGCAGGCGCGCGCGCTCCGTCTGCCGGTGCATGTGGACCACCTTGTCGCGGATCGCGTCGAACGTCGCGATCGGCTTCCCGAACTGCTCGCGCTCGCCGGCGTACTCCTTGGCGGCCTCGTAGGCGCCCTGCGCGAGCCCGACCGACAGCGCCGCGATGGAGATCCGCCCGCCGTCGAGCGTCTTCATCGTCTGCGTCCACCCGTCGCCCTCCTCCCCGAGCAGCCGGTCCTCCGGGATCCGGACGTCGTCCAACTGGATCTCGCAGGTCGGCGAGGAGTTGAGTCCCATCTTGTCCCAGACGGTCGTGACCTCGAACCCGTCGTCGTTCTCCGGGTCGACGATGAACGTCGAGATGCCGTCGTACCCCGCGCCGGGATCGGTGACGGCCTTCACCAGCACGCTGTTGGCGACGTTCGCGTTCGTGATGAACTGCTTCGTCCCGTTCAACACGTACTCGCCCGCGTCGGGGTCGTGCTCGGCGGTCGTGTCCATGTCCGAGGCGTCTGAGCCGCTGCCGGGCTCTGTGAGCGCCCACGCGCCGATCCCGCCGCCCTCGGCGAGCGGGCGAAGCCACTGTTCCTTCTGTTCGGGCGTCCCGAACAGCTCGATCGGCTTCGCGCCGAGCGAGGTGTGGGCGGCGTACGACAGGCCGATCCCGCCGGAGACGCGGCCCAGCTCCTCGGTGACGAGGGCGTACATGAGCTGGTCCCCGCCGAGCCCGCCGTACTCCTCGCTCACCGGGACACCCATCACGTCGAGGTCGTTCAGGTCGGCAAACACCTCGTCGGGAAACCGGTGTTCGTCCTCGATCTCCTGGGCGATCGGTCGGATCTCCGACTCGCAAAAGTCCCGGACGGTGTCACGTATCATCCGGTGTTCGGCGGGTAGCTCGAAGTCCATGGGCAAGAATTGCGACCGCTCGACATAAACGATGCGAACGTCCGTGATCGATCCGGAGGATCCCCTCTCCGTCCTCATTCCCACGCGCCTCCCGCCCCGGAGCGCCGGGCGAGGACGCATTTAAACGTCGTCGCCGCGTTCGATTCCGACATGGAGCTCCGCCGGCTCGTGCGCGGTCGCGTGGACTGGCCCGACATCGAGCGGGTCGTCCGAGAGCTGGCGGACCGGTACGACCGCGAGGAGATGCGGGTGCGCTTCCTCGACGCCGACAACTGGCTGTCGACGCCGATGGTCCTCGACGACGACCTGTTCGTGAAGGTGATCACCCGACAGAACACGCTCGTCCACACGCTGTTCACCACCGGGCGAAATCTCGGCGCCGTCTCCGCCGGCACGGAGGGCTTCTTCGAGCGCTACGAGACCCCCTACGAGATGGCCCTGCACGAGCTGGAGGCGACCCGGAAGGTCCGCGAACTCGGCGTCAACGCCCCGGAGCCCGTCGAGGCGTTGGAAGTCGACGACCTCGGCGTCGTCGTCCTGGAGTACCTCCCCGAGTTCCGGGCGCTCGACGAGCTCGACCGGGCGGCCGTCGGGGAGCTGGCGCCGCCGCTGTTCGAGACCCTCCGGACGATTCACGACGCCGGGCTCGCCCACGGCGACCTCCGGGCGGAGAACGTCCTCGTGCGCGACGGCGACCTGTACGTCATCGACGCGACGAGCGTGAGCGAGGCGGGCCGCGAGTCGGCGCGGTCGTACGACCTCGCGAGCGCGCTCGCCGCGTTGGAGCCCCTCATCGGCGCGCCGGGCGCGATCGACGCCGCGTTGGAGAGCTACTCGACCGACGAACTGCTCGCGGCCCGGCGGTTCATCGACTTCGTCGCGATCCGCCCGGACCACGACTTCGAGGCCGCGGAGCTGAAAGGGGAGTTGGAGAAACGGACCACCTAGGACGAGGTTTCACCCGGTCGGGTCGGCTGACTCGTCCGGCGGGTCCGCTCGCTCGGCGCTGACGACCCAGATCCCGGCCGCCATCAGCGCGCCGCCGCCGAGGAAGCCCGGACCGAGCGACTCCCCGAGCAGCGCCGCGCCGAGCGCCGCTCCGACGGCGGGCTGCGCGAAAAAGAACGCGGCGACGGTCCCCGCTGGGACGTACTCCAACCCCTTATATCAGAGATACCAGGCCGCCGCCGTCGACGCGGTCCCGAGGTACAGCACGGCACCCACCGACTCGACGGTCAACGGGAGTTCGGCCGGCGAACGCCCGAGGTACCACAGCTCGCCGGCAGCGAGGGAGCCCAACATCGGGACGCTCGCCAGCGCCGAGTAGGTCGCCGCCCGGAGCGCCCCGTGCCGCCTGACCGCGCGGAGGCCCCAGACGGTGTAGGCGGCCCACGCCGCGCTTCCGACGAGCAGCAGCGTCACGCCGAGCAGGTTCCCGGCGGCGATCGACGCGAGATCGTACTGGCCCGCGAGGACGACCGCGGTGCCGACGGCGGCGACGGCCATGCCAGCGGCTTTCGTCGCGGTGACGCGCTCGCCGAGCACGAGCGCGCCCAGCGCGACGGTGAACACCGGCGTCAACACGGTCAGGAGCGACCCCTGGCTGGCGTTCGTCAGCTCGGTGCCGACGAACTGGGTGGCGACCGTCAGAGTCACCCACCCGCCGAGCCCCGCGAACGTCGCCCACTCTCCCCGCGTCGGCGCGGTCATGCCGCGGCCGGCGACGGCGAGCCAGAGCGCTCCGGCGCCCAGCGCGACTCGGAGAAAGCCGAGCGTCACCGGCGGGATCAGCGCAAATCCCCACTTGCTGACGACGTACATCCCGCCCCACAGCGCCGCGGCTGCGAGCGGGGCGAGGGCGAAGGCGTAGCGTTCGAGGCCTGCTGACATGACGTGGGTCGAGCGGCTTCGGTGCGGTCGGTTCGCCGGCGGTCGGCGAGGCGGATCGGCGCGGCACCGACACGTGCCGAGCTCGCGGGAGGTTCAGCCGCCCAGGTACAGCTGCGAGACCTCCTCGTCGTTCAGCAGCTCCTCCGGGGTCCCCTCGAACCGGACGGTCCCTTGATCGAGGACGTAGCCCCGGTCGGAGATGCCGAGCCCCTTCGTCACGTTCTGCTCGACCATGAGGATCGCCGTGTCCATATCGTTGACCTCCTGGACGTCCTCGAACACGTCGTCGGCGGTGTTCGGCGCGAGCCCCGCGGAGGGCTCGTCGATGAGGAGCACGTCGGGCTCCATCACCAGGGCCCGGGCGAACGCGAGCACCTGCCGCTGGCCGCCCGAAAGCGTCCGCGCCTTCGCGGTGCGCTTCCGATCGATGATCGGGAACCGGTCGTACAGCGTCTCGATCACCTCTTCGAGGCCGTCGTCGCGCGCGACGCCGCCCATCCGGAGGTTCTCGTCGATCGTCAGCGAGCCGAACACGTTGTCGGTCTGTGGGACGTAGCCGATCCCATCGCGGACGATCTCCTCGGGAGCCATCCCGCCGATGTCGCGGCCGTGGTACCGGACGGTCCCCGTCCACGGGGTCAACATCCCGAACGCCGTCTTGAGCACCGTCGACTTCCCCGCCCCGTTCGGGCCGACGAGACAGACGATCTCGCCCGGATCGAGCCGGATCGAGCAGTCGTCGAGCACCTGCACCTCGCCGTACCCGCTGTCGACGCCCGACAGCGAGAGCACGGGATCGGTTCCGCCGTGAGGCCCGTCCGGAGCCCCGGTGGTGTCGTCGCTCATGTGCCGCCTCCGAGGTACGCGTCGATGACGCGGTCGTCGCTGCGGACCCCCTCCGGCGTCCCCTCGGTCAGGACGTGTCCCTGATCGAGGACGACGATCGGGTCCGCCAAGTCCATCACGAACTCCATGTCGTGCTCGATGAGCAGGAAGGTCGTCCCCTGCTCGTTGAGCCGCCGGATCTGCGACTTCAGCTTCTTCGCGAGCGTCGGGTTCACCCCCGCGACCGGCTCGTCGAGCAGGAGGACCTCCGGCTCGGCGAGCATCGCTCGCGCGAGTTCGACGAGCTTCATCTGGCCGCCGGAGATATCTGTCGCGGGCTGGGCGGCGAGGTGGTCGATCTCGAACTCCTCGAGGATCCGCTCCGCGTCGGCGAGGTTCGCCGACTCGCTCTCGCCGACCGTTCCGGGCGAGGCGAACAGCCTGAGGAACGACTCGCCGGGCTGTTTCCGCGGGCCGACCAGCATCGCCTCGCGGACCGTCATCCCCTCCAGCTTGCGCGGGGTCTGGAACGTCCGGATGAGCCCGTGGTCGGCGACCTGATACGGCTCCATGCCGGTCACGTCGGTCCCGTTCACTTCCACGGTCCCGCCGTCCGGCTCGTAGAAGCCGGAGATGAGGTTGAACAGCGTTGATTTCCCGGCGCCGTTCGGGCCGATCAGTCCGGTGATCGTGCCGCGCTCGACCGCGAACGTCGCGTGGTCGGTCGCCGCGAGCCCGCCGAACGACTTCTGGAGGTCGTCGACGCGCAGGACGGCGTCGTCCGTGGGGAGGGCGCCCTCACTCATCGCCACCACCTCCCTTCTGCTCGCGGACGCCGCTGTCGGGCGTCTCCGGCGTCCCGCGTCCGTCGACCGCGCTCGGCCAGATCAGTTCGCGCTGCGGCGGCAGGATCCCCTGCGGCCGGTAGCGCATGACGGCGACGATCACGACCCCGATCAGCAGTAGCCGCAGCGGCGCGGGGTCGATCGGGAGCGCCACGTCGTTCAAGAAGCGGGTCCCCTCGCGGATCGTGACGATCACGATACCGCCGAACAGCGCGCCGCGGTTGGAGCCGCTACCGCCGAGAATCACCGCGACCCACGCGTAGAACGTCGTGATCGGGTCCAAGTCGCCGGGCCCGACGTAGAGATTCAGGTGTGTGTAGAACACGCCGGCCAGCGCCATTATCAGGCTACCGAGGACGAACGACTGCATCTTGAACGAGTACGTGTTCTTCCCGAGCGCTCGCGCGAGGTCCTCGTCGGAGCGGATCGTGCGAAGCACGCGGCCCCACGGAGACCGGTGCGCGCGTCGGAGGACGTAGTACACCGTCCCCGCGAACGCGAGCACCAACAGCACGTTCAGCGAGGCGCGCCAGAACGCCGTCTCGAGGATCACCGGTGACCCCGGGATCACCTCCAAGCGGAGTCCGGGCATGGTTTCCGGGAACGTCGAGAGCACCGGCCAGCCCGAGAAGAACCCCGGGATGCCGCGGACCCCCGCGCTGCCGTTGGTCAGCCACCGCTCGTTGAGCACGATCAGCCGCATGACCTCCGCGAGGCCGAGCGACGCGATCGCGAGGTAGTCGGCCCGGAGCCGAAGCGTCGGGATCCCGATCAGCAGCGCCAGCACGAGTGCGACGACGAGCGCGACGACGAGTCCGACGAGCGGGTTGAACCCGCCCGCGATCGGTGAGCCGCTCGCGGTCATCAGCGCGGAGCCGTACGCGCCGATCCCGAAGAACGCGGCGACGCTGAAGTTGATCAGGCCGGTGAACCCCCACTGGGCGTTCAGCCCGAACGACAGCAGCGCGTACATCCCCGCCAGTCCGACGAGGAACAGGAAGTAGGTCGGCCCGAGCGCGCCCGTGAGCAGCGCGGCGAGCAGGAACAGCAGGAACGCGACGCTGACGCCGAGCACCCACCCTTCCGGGCGGGTCAGCTCCGCGATCGCCCCCTTCGGATCGGTGAGCGCGCTCATGTGGCCGCCTCCCCGGCGATACCGTTCGGCCGGACGAGCAGCACCGCGACCATGATCACGAACGCGATGGCGTTCGCGTACTCGATGCTTATCAGACTCTCCAACGCCGCCGCGAGCCACCCCGGCCAGATCGGGAGCGCTTCGACGACGGTGGAGAAGAACGGCGTTAGCTGGTTTATCATGCCGATGAGGAAGCCGCCCGCCATCGCGCCGTAGACGGAGCCGATCCCGCCGAGGATCACCGCGGCGAAGATGACTAGGAGGAGGTTAAAGCCCATCCGCGGCGCGAGTTGGTTGAACAGCCCGAGGAACACGCCGCCCGCCCCGGCGAGGCCGGCGCCGATGACCCACGTCCAGAGCTTGACTCGCTTCGTTCGGATCCCGCTGACCCGCGCGAGGTCGGGGTTGTCGGCCATCGCGCGCATCTTCCGGCCGAGGTCGGTGTACTGGAGCAGCACGTGGAGCCCGACGACGAGCACCACCGCCGAGCCGACGATCGCGACGTCGTGGAGCGTCACCCGGACGCCGTACGGCACCAGCGACTCGATCGGTCGCTGCGCCTGGATATCGAACCGCGTGAAGTCAGATCCGAACCGGATCTGGATCAGCGCGCGGTAGATGAACGCGATCCCGATCGACGTGATCAGCAGGCCGATCGAGTCGATGTCGAGCGGCTCGTAGATCAGCTTCTCGGTGGCGACCGCCACCACCGCGGCGGCGCCGATCCCGACGACGAGCGCGAGGAAGAATCCGAACGGGAGTCCCAGGACCGCCCCCCCGAGCCCGCCGACGGCGCCGAACGTCACGAGCGCCGCGTACGCGCCGATCGTCATCGTGTCGCCGTGGGCGAAGTTAGCGAAGTCCGCGATGCTGTAGACGAGCGACAGCCCGATGCTCCCGAGGACGATGATGCTGCTGAAGACCAGGCCGTTAGCCAGGTATCCGAGGACGGTCATCGATCGGGATTAGCCTTCGACGAAGTCGATGCCTTCGTACTCGTGATCCCGGACCTCAAGCACCTGGAGGAACCCGACGGGGTCCCCGTTCTCGTCGAAGTCGATCGGTCCGCTGACTCCCTGGTAGTCGACGTCGTCCGGTCCGCCGCCGTCCGCGATGATCTCGCTCGCGGCCTCGAACGACGTCACCGTCTCGCCCTCGGGGCCGGAGACGCGCCGGACGGTGTCCTGGAGCGCCGCGCCGGTGAACTCGTCGGCCGCTTGGATCGCGAGCGCGGCGTTGATGACGCAGTCGAAGGCGTACGACGCCCACGACGTCGGCTGTTGGCCGTATTCCGACTCGAAGGCGGACGCGAACTCCTGGTAGTTCTCTTCCTCAACCGGCGCGGAGGGAACGACGATCTTCATGCCGTTCATGCTCCCCTCGGGCGTGTTCTCGAGGACGCTGTCGCCGGAGACGGAGTCGGCGCCGTAGAACTGCGCCTCGTATCCGGAGGAGAACGCCTCGTTGACCATCGTCGCGAACTCGGCCTGATACGTGATGAACAGCCACGCGTCCGCGCCGGAGCCGTTCATCTCCGAGATGACGCTGGAGTACGACTGCTGTTCCTGGTCGTGGGGGTTGTTGTAGACGACGTCGCCGTCGTACGCGTTCACGAACGCGTCGGTGAGGCTCTGCCCGTAGTCGTTGTTGACGTAGGTGATCGCCACCTCGTCGTACCCGTCCTCGGCGATGATGTTCGACAGCGCCAGCGACTGGCTGCGACCGGACGGCGACATCCGGAGCAGTCCCGGGAAGTCGGTGAGGCTGAGGCCGGTGGAGTTCTGGCTCAGCTGGACGACGTCGGTCCCCTCGACGACGCTCTCGTAGATAGCGAGCGAGACGCCCGAGCCGACCGCGCCGATGAGGAACGGGACGCCGTCTTGGTTGACGAGCTTCTGGGCGGCCGCGATCCCGCCCTGGTTCTCGCTCTCGGAGTCCTCGACGGCCAGCGAGAGTTCGCGTCCGTCGATGCCGACCTCGTTGACGCGGCTCAAGGCCATCTCGGCGCCGCGCTGGTTCCGCTCGCCGAACGCCGACAGCGACCCCGTCAGGGAGTCGACCATCCCGATCTCGTACGGTCCGGCAGACTCCCCGCCGTCGTCGCCGTCGTCGCCGTCGTCGCCGTCGGAGCCGTCGCTCCCGTCGGAGCCGTCGCTCCCGTCGGAGCCGTCGCTCCCGTCGTCGCCGTCACTTCCGTCGGACCCGTCGTCAGTCGTGCTCAGACAGCCCGACAGGGCGACGAGCCCCGCACCGCCGGTCAGTTTCAGCAGCGTTCGCCGGTCCGCCATGCCCGTGGTATCTCGTGACATATATGACCTGGTATCTCCGTGGATATCGGGGTATCTTAACCCCGGCCCGTCCATGGTCGGGGCGGCCGTACATGTTCTCCTCCGCCGCCGCGACATCTGGTCGTGACACTTGATTGAGGTATTTGAATGGGGTATTTCAGTGAGACATTTATTCAGTCGTTAAACCCGCACAACAATTGGTCGGGTGGCCATATATACCGATACGGATCCGCGATGTGTGTATGATACCGCCTATCGCGAGCAACTTTGTCGCCGGGGAGACCCCGGAAGCGGCGCTCGCCCACGTCGAGGCGCTCAACGACCGCGGCGTGGCCGGCATCCTGAACCTGCTCGGCGAGCACTACGAGGAGCGAGCGCCGGCCGACGCCGACGCCGACGCGTACGTCGACCTCGTCGGGGCGATCGCGGATCGCGACGTCGACGCCTGCGTCTCAGTGAAGTCGAGCCAGATCGGCCTCGACATCGGCGACGACGTCTTCGAGGAGAACCTCGCGCGCATCGTCGAGGCGGCTAACGCCCCGGCGGCGACCGGCCCGGACGGGACGGGCACGTTCGTCTGGATCGACATGGAGGACCACGAGACCACCGACGTGACGCTCGACGCGTTCGAGCGACACGCGGTCGCGACGGACGGCAACGTCGGCGTCTGCGTGCAGGCGAACCTGAAGCGGACTCGAGACGATCTCGAGCGGCTCGCGGACCTCCCAGGGAAGGTCCGGCTGGTCAAGGGCGCGTACGACGAGCCCGCCGAGCTCTCGTACAAGGAGAAGGCCCGCGTCGACGAGTCGTACCGCGACTGCCTCGCGTACATGTTCGAGGCGTTCGAGGGCGGGATCGCGGTCGGGAGCCACGACCCCGCGATGATCGAGCACGCGAAGGAGCTGTACGCCGAGCACGGGACCCCCTACGAGGTGCAGATGCTGACGGGCGTCCGCGAGTCGGCGCAGTTCGAGCTCGCGGCCGAAGACGACGTGGAAGTCTACCAGTACATCCCGTACGGCTCCAAGTGGTTCTCCTACTTCTACCGGCGGATCCGGGAGCGCAAGTCGAACGCGCTGTTCGCGCTGCGGGCGGTCGTGGGGAACTGATCGGTTTCGGCCGGGGATCGTCGTGTGGACGCCGTCGGACTCTTACCTTTCAGCGAGACTCACTTCGCCGACGGTTGGTCACGCAAAACGACGCGTGATCGATCGCGGGAGTGAGTGTCTCAGTGTGCCGGAGCGGTTATTGTATGTGAACGAGCGGCGCGCCGTCGGCTGTTTATAAATGACCGACGGCTCAGCGGCGGACAACTCCAAAGCCCCACACCGCTCTGCGCAGCACCTCACACCTCCCCAACCTCGCGGTTCGCGCTCTCCGAGCGCTCACCGCGTCCCTCGCGGACTCCTCGCGGTCGCCGGCGGCGACCGCTCGGAGGCGCGCCACCGCCTCATCTGTTTATAAAACGCAAGAAGAATACCCGCGGCTTTAGGCGCGGGATGAATCCGACAACGCCGACACGTTCCACCGTCGATGGCACAGCCTGAGTTTCCCAATCCTCCCTTTTAATTATCAATCGCTTCAACAGGGAAGTAAGGTCAGGTCGGAACGGAGCGGATTCCGAACGACCTTCGGAGGCGGTCTACCCGCCACTCAATGAGACAGTATCCGAAACACCGACACGGTGAACGCGAATCCTCGAAGGGTTCGTCGTTGTGCCCGTCGGTCGAGCAAGCCGAGGATAACTTCGAGTCCAG
>NZ_JARANT010000170.1 GCF_029889805.1 Halorubrum sp. Boch-26
CGCCGTCGTGCGATTCGGCTCCGGTGGCCGGGTCGCCGAACGTCGCGCGGATGATCTCGTTGCCGGCGTCCGTTTCGTCTCCCCCGGACACCTCGCCCGGCGAGTAGTCGTCGGGCGCCCCGTGTTCGATCGCGTTTCGGAAGAGGTTCTCCAGTGCCTGTCGGAGTCGGCTCCGGTCGCACTCGACGGTCGGGAGGGGGTCCTCGACGACGAGTGCGGCGTCGGGGCCCGATCCAACCGTCCGCCACGCCGCGTCGACGACGGTCCGTAGGTCGACGGTCGCGGTCTCCTCGACGAATCGCCCCTCACGGGCGAGGGCCAAGAGGTCTGAGATGAGGTCGTCCATCCAGTCCAGAGCACCGTGGGCGCGCTCGAGCCGCTCGGCGGCGGCCTCGCATTCGAACTCCTTCGCCAGTTCGATGTTGCCGACGGCGACCGAGAGCGGGTTCCGGAGGTCGTGCGAGAGGACGCTGGCGAACTCCTCTAGGCGCTCGCGCTGCCGCTCCAGCCGCCGGCGGCGCTCGACCCGTTCGCTCGCGGGGAGGAGATACCCGACGACGTCGCCGCTCTCGTCGAGGCATCCGCACTCCCGGACCCACGTCGGGTCGTCGCCGACCGCGAGGCGGTAGGTGATGTCGACGGTATCGCCGTCGAACGCCGATCGGAGTCGCTCGCGGTCGTCCTCCGCTGTCGCCTCCAACCAGTCGGTCCGGGGGAGAGCGTCGACGTCCAGCCACGACTCGCCGGCGGCCTCGACCACGAATCGGTTCGGATCGCCGTCAGGCCGTCGATAGGCGACACCCGGTCGACACTCCATCGGCAGGGACACATTATGTCCGCTCTCATGTAGGATATTAAACCTTACTTAACCATCAATTGGTTGTTGTTAACTTTCAAGTTTGGGGTGAATAAAGCCTCACTGCAAAACGGGCGTGTCGACGGACGGTAGGGGCCCCGTTCGGCGCCGTCTCCATCGAACGGGATGCGTGTCTGCGGAGGTCGATCCGGCTCGGCGATTCGAGCGCGGAAGGGTTTACCTCGTTCCGTTCCCTCTCCCCGCCCATGCGCGCGGCGATCCTTCGCGAGTACGGCGAACCGCTGGCGGTCCGAGACGTCCCCGCCCCCGAGTGCGGACCAGACGAGGCCGTGATCCGCGTCGCGGCCTGCGGCGTCTGTCGGAGCGACTGGCACGCGTGGATGGGCCACGGCGAATGGGCCGACGACCGCGTCCCGCGCGGGCAGGTGCTCGGCCACGAGCCCGCGGGAGAGGTGGTCGCCGTCGGCGGGTCGGTCGAACGATTCGCGCCCGGCGACCGCGTCGTCGTTCCCTTCTCTCTCGGCGACGGTACCTGCCCGTACTGTCGCCGGGGAGCCGGCAACGTCTGCGCCGACGGGCGCGCGCTCGGCTTCGAGTCGGACGCGCCGGGCGCCTTCGCGGAGCGGGTCGCCGTCCCGAACGCGGACTACAACCTCGTCGAGCGACCCTCGTGGCTGGACGCGACCGCCGCGGCCGCGCTCGGCTGCCGGTACATGACCGCCTACCACGCGCTCGCCGAGCGGGCCGGCCTCGGCGGCGGCGACCGGCTCGCCGTCCACGGCTGTGGGGGGGTCGGGCTCTCCGCGGTCCAGCTCGGCGACGCGCTCGGCGCCCGGGTCGTCGCCGTCGACGTCGACGACGACGCGCTCTCGCTCGCGAGCGATCTCGGCGCCGGCGGTCTCGTGAGCCCGGCCGGGGGCGAGG
>NZ_JARANT010000171.1 GCF_029889805.1 Halorubrum sp. Boch-26
GGCTTGTTCCGGGGCGGGGAGGGCGCGACCGGGCTGCGTCGGCGTCTCGCTCGGGAGGTCGTTCATCGGCGCGCCGTCGGCGAGGTACGCGGCGTCCACGTCGACGACGACCTCGCTCTCGTCGGCGTCGCCCGCGAACGTACAGACGTAGTTCCCGTCGGTCACCTCGCCGATGACCGAACAGCCGAGGTCGAACCGCTCGGCGAGCGCGGCGACGCGCTCGACGTCGTCGGGGGCGACCTCGTAGCACATCCGCTCCTGGCTCTCGGCGAGCAGTATCTCCGTCGCGTTCATCTTCGGCTCGCGCTGGTGGACGCGGTCGAGGTCGATGCGGGCGCCGAGCCCGCCCTTCGCGATGAGCTCGGAGGAGGCGCCGCCGAGCCCGGCCGCGCCGAGGTCGCGGGCCGACAGGACGAGGTCTTCGTCGACCAGCGCCTCGCTGCACTCGATCAGCCGCTTCTCGGCGTAGGGGTCGCCGACCTGCACCGCCGGCCGGTCCTCGGTCTCGGCGTCCTCCGCGAGGTCCTCGGAAGCGAAAGAGGCGCCGCCGAGCCCGTCGCGGCCGGTGGCGTTGCCGACGAGGACGAGCTTGTTGCCCGGTTCCTTCGCGGTCGCCGTCACCAGTCGGTCCTCGTTCGTGAGCCCGACGCAGGCGACGTTGACGAGGGGGTTCCCCTCGTAGCCGCCGTGGAAGGCGACGCTGCCGCCGACGGTGGGGACGCCGATGCAGTTGCCGTAGTGGGAGATCCCCTCGACGACGCCCTCGAAGAGGTACCGCGAGCGCTCGCGGTCGAAGCCGCCGAAGTACAGCGAGTCGAGCAAGGCGATCGGGTACGCGCCCATCGACATGGTGTCGCGGACGATGCCGCCGACGCCCGTGGCGGCCCCGTCGAAGGGGTCGACGAAGGAGGGGTGGTTGTGGCTCTCGACGCCGAAGGTGACGTACTGGTCGCCGTAGTCGTCGGCGTCGCGCTCCGACGCGGGCGCGTCCGCGGCGTCGGGCTCGGGGAGGGCGAGGACCGCCGCGTCGTCGCCCGGCCCGACGACGACCTGGTCGCCCTCGCTCTCGAACGCCGACAGCAGGGGCCGCGAGGAGCGGTACGCGCAGTGCTCGCTCCAGAGGTTCTCGAACAGCGCGGCCTCGGCCGTCGTCGGCTCCCGGCCGAGCTCGGCGACCACGAGCTCGCGGTCCGGTTCGGACAGACTCATTCACTTACGTGGTTACCGAGCCCGTTCTAATGCTTTTCCATGTGCACGTTCGTGGTGTGCATCCGCGACAGTCGGCGTTCGAGCGGCAGGGCCTTCGGGAGCGGTCTCCCCGGCACCGTCACGTAAGCAAGCGACGGCGAATCGCTCTCGACTACCCACACCCTATCAACGAAACCGCCCCCAACCGCCCCGTGATCCCCTTCAGCGACGTGGCCCGCGCGGCCTACTGCCCGCGACAGCTCTACTACGCCCGCCGCGAGGACGACCGGGCGGTCCCGCCCGACGCCGGCGCCAGAATCGACCTCGCCTTCCGGTACCCGACGCTCGTCGACGCGCCGGACGCGACGCTCCGCCGGCTCCCGATCCGCCGCTCCCCCGCCGCGTACCGCCGGAACCTCGCCCGCCTCCGCGAGCGCGCCGACTACGGCCGGCTCGTCGACGCCGACCGCGAGCGCGCCTTCGTCTCCGGAAAGGACTGTCACGGAACGGTTCACAAGGTGCTCGA
>NZ_JARANT010000172.1 GCF_029889805.1 Halorubrum sp. Boch-26
CGCCCCCCCTGCGGTCCTTGCGGCGCCGGGCTGCGCCCTCGTGCCTGCCCATTTTCGTCCCACCCCACCGCCCCGCACCTCGTGCTCGCGCCCGCTGGACGCTCGCGGGCGCGCGCCACCGCAGTTTTATGGGTCAAAATCGCGTCCCGAACGCGTTTTTTAAGCCGAGCGCGCACCGACCGTCAGTATGCTCGTCGTCGTCTCGGACACCCACTCGCGCGAGGAGTCGAAGCTACAGGGTCGGACCGCGGAGGCGGTCCGCGCGGCCGACCTCGTCGTCCACGCCGGCGACTTCTACCGCGAGTCGGTCCTCGACGCCTTCGAGTCGGCGGCGCGGACGCTCCGCGGCGTGTACGGCAACAACGCCGACGCCGCGATCCGCGATCGGCTTCCGGAGATCCGCACGGTCGAGTACGAGGGCGTCCGGTTCGCGGTCACCCACCGCCACCGCAGCGGGGACACGGGGCTGGTCATGCTCGGTCGGGGGCGCGACGCGGACGCCGTGATCTGCGGGCACAGCCACCGCCCGCGGTTCGACGACTCGGGAGACCTCCCAATCTTGAACCCGGGGAGCCACGCGCAGCCGCGGGGGAACCGAGCGGCCCACGCCGAGCTGGAGCCGGTGGGTGGGAATGGACCCGGAGAGGGCGAGACCGCGCTCGACGGGCGGCTCGTCACGCCCGAGGGCGAGGTCTTCGAGACGTTCCGGATCGACCCGTGAAAAGCACCGCCCGCGGAGGGGGTAAGCGGGCGGGACGCGACGCCCCGCGGGCCGGACCGCGTCGGCGGCTCGGAACGGCCGGCGGAGGGGAAGGGAGGGGAGTGATCGTCGACGGACCGATCCGCTCGACGCGGAGCGATCGCGGGGGAGAGGGCCGAAGCGGGGGTCGCGTCCGTATCTTCCGCCGGGAATAGCTTATAGCTAGCTTAGGGACAAAAGCGCGTTTTAGTCACTCTCCGGCGTCGGACGCGGCTGCCGAAACGCATAACACTGTGCCGACGGATTCGAGTGTATGCTCTCGGTCGAACCGTTGTTCGTCATCATTCTCGTCGGTCTGCTCGGGCTCTTCTTCTTCGGGTTTCTGCTCGTCCGGCGCACGCTGACCGGGCTCCGAGAGGGGTACGAGGACGGCCAGCGGTAATGGTCGTCGCTACCGTTCTCACCCTCGGCGTCGCCGGCGCTGCGAGCATGTTCATGGCGTGGTCGATCGGCGCCGGTTCGTCGGGGTCGACCCCGTTCGCCCCGGCGGTCGGCGCGAACGCGATCTCCGTGATGCGCGCCGGACTGATCGTCGGCGTATTGGGACTCCTCGGCGCGGTGTTGCAGGGCGCGAACGTGACCGAGGCGGTCGGCACCGAGCTGATCGGCGGCGTCACCCTCACGGCCGGCGCGGCCATCGTCGCGCTGCTCACCGCGGCCGCGCTCGTCGCGGTCGGCGTGTTCGCGGGGTACCCGATCGCGACCGCCTTCACCGTCACCGGCGCGGTGGTCGGCGTCGGCCTCGCGATGGGCGGCGACCCGGCGTGGTCGAAGTACACGGAGATCCTCACGCTGTGGGTGCTCACTCCGTTCGTCGGCGGCGGCATCGCCTACGTCGTGGCGCGCTCGCTGATCGGCGATCGGCTCCCCGAACGGGCGCTTACCGCCGGGCTCGCCGGGGTCGTCGGCGCGATCGTCGCGAACGTCGGGTTCGCGCTGCTGGCCCCCCC
>NZ_JARANT010000173.1 GCF_029889805.1 Halorubrum sp. Boch-26
GTCGACGCCGGGGCGCTCGCGGCCGTCCTCCGCCGCCTCGACGCCACCGGCGTCGACGTCGCGGCCGCGGGCGTCGCCGGGGAGGCGCTCGTCGTCGTCGTGGAGCGGCGCGACGGCGCGACCGCGGTCCGGGTTGCCGAGGACGCGCTGGAAGCGGTGCCGACCGACGGGAACTGAGCACTGGCCACGCGAGCCGCATCGATCGTGTTCTGGACGGAGTTTATCGGGGTCTCCTCCCCAGCCGACCCCGTGCTTCTCACGGCCGCCGTCGTCCGCCACGTGCCCTCCGGCGCGCTGTGGACCGGCGCGGCGCCGTACGTCGGCTCTGCGGACTCTCCCGCGTGCGGCCGACGGGACGCTCGATCGCGAGGCGGTCGTCGACGCCGCGCTCCTCGCCGGCGGGATCCCGGTGTGAACTCCTCGGGTCGTTTGGAGAGGCGACGCGGTGGAGGTCCGGGCGTCTCTCCCGGGCCACAGTATTCGTGTGACCCCGCACGCTTTTCTAACGCCGTCTGATAGGTAGGGGCGATGAACGCCGTCACGCTCGGTCCGGCCGGCACGTACTCACACCGTGCGGCGCGGGCCGTCGCCGCCGAGGTGTCGTTCCGCGAGTCGGTCACCGCCATCGTCGACGCCGTCGCGTCCGGCGAGTTCGAACGGGGCGTCGTCCCCATCGAGAACAGCATCGAGGGCTCCGTCACGGAGAGCCTCGACGCGCTGGCGGAGTACGACATCGCGGTCACCCGCGAGATCGTCACGCCGATCCGGCACGCGCTCCTCGCGCAGGGGTCCGAGTTCGAGGTCGTCGCCAGCCACTCGCAGGCGCTCGCGCAGTGTCGCAACTGGCTGGAATCGAACTACCCGTCGGCGGGCCTCGAAGCGGTCGCCTCCACGGCCCGCGGGGTCGAACGCGCCCGCGAGGACGCCCGGATCGCCGGGATCGGGCACCCGGACAACGCCGGTGACGACCTCGAGATCCTCGCGGAGGACATTCAAGACCGCACCTCCAACGCGACTCGGTTCCTCGTCGTCGCGGCCGCGTCAGCGCGCTCCGACGCCGGCGGGAAGACGACCCTCATCGTCTATCCGAACGCGAACTATCCCGGCCTGCTCTTAGAGCTCCTGGAGGCGTTCGCCGACCGCAATCTCAACCTCTCGCGGATCGAGTCGCGCCCGAGCGGCGAGCGCCTCGGCGACTACCTGTTCCACTTCGACGTCGACGCCGGGCTCTACGAGGACCACATGGCGAAGGCGGTCGAGGACATCGAAGCCATCGCCGGCAACGGCTGGGTGCGCGTGCTCGGGTCGTACGATACCGAGCATGTGTTGGAGTGAGGATCCGATGACCTGTCGCCGGCGACGCACTGTTTAGAAGAACGCGCAGACCGACGACTCCGTATAAACAGGACGACGACTCCGTATAAACAGGATTGCGGTGGCGCGTGCCTCCGAGCGCCCAGCGGGCGCGAGGAGCGCGCGCGAGGGACGCGGCGAACGCGAGCGGCGAAGCCGCGAGCCGTGAGCCGCGAGCTGGGGAGGGGTGAGGTGCGGTCGCTGTGCGGTGGTGTTCAGATAAGGATTGAAAGGTGAGGCGGTGCGTTTTCAAAGTGATCTATGCCCGAAAACGACCGCCTCGGCGGCTGTTTAGACGAGATCAA
>NZ_JARANT010000174.1 GCF_029889805.1 Halorubrum sp. Boch-26
TGCTTAGCGCTCAACCGGTCGTGCGGCCGCCGCTCCGCCCCGGCCGCCCGACTCCCTCGCACCGTCGTCGCCGGCGGCTCCGCCGCCGACTGCCAGAGGGACCTTCGGTCCCTCGCGGTTCGCGGCCCTGCGGGCTGCTCACCGGGGCGCGCCACCCGGAAAGATCGGTTGAGCACTGTCAGTCTACGTATAAATAAACCCGTTTCACTCTCACCTTGATCCGCGTCGTCGCCCGCGGAGGCGAGGATACAAATCCGCCCGCCGCCTTGCCCGCGTATGGTCACGTTCCTCGCCGGCGGCACGGGGACGCCGAAACTCCTCGACGGGGCGACCCGCGTGTGGGACCCCGACGAGACCGCGGTCGTCGCCAACACGGGCGACGACGTCGAACTCGGCGGTCACCTCGTCTGCCCCGACGTCGACACCGTGCTGTTCGCCGGCGGCGGCGTCCTCGACCGCGAAACGTGGTGGGGGATCGCGGACGACACCACCGAGACGCACGCCGAACTGCGCCGGATCGCGGCGGAGGTCGGGCTCGGAACGGCCCCGCGCTACCTCGACGCCGAGGCGCAGACGACCGGCCGCGAGATCGCCCGGTGGCGGCGCTTCTCCGGCGTCGGCGAGTTCATGGAGATCGGCGACCGCGACCGCGCGGTCCACGTCACGCGCACGAGCCTACTCGACGAGGGCCGTACGCTCACCGAAGCGATCCGGGCGCTCGCCGACGCCTTCGGCCTCGACGTCGAGCTCCTCCCGATGTCCGACGACCCGGTCGCGACGCTGGTCCACACCGCGGCCGGCGAGACGATCCACTTCCAGGAGTACTGGGTCGCGCGCCGCGGCGAGCCCGCGGTCGCCGACGTGGAGTTCCGGGGCGCCGACGACGCCGAGCCGACCGACGCCGTGCTCGACGCCCTCGCCGACCCCGTCGTGATCGGTCCGTCGAACCCCGTGACGAGCCTCGGCCCGATGCTCGCGCTCCCCGGCTTCGAGGCGGCGCTGCGCGAGACGCCGGTCGTCGCGGTCTCGCCGTTCGTCGGCGACGAGGTGTTCTCGGGTCCCGCAGCCGACCTGATGGCCGGCGTCGGCCGCGACCCGTCGACCGCGGGCGTCGCCGCGGCGTACCCGTTCGCGGACGCGTTCGTCCTCGACGACGACGATCCGACCGAGCTCCCCGAGCGCCGCGTCGAGCACACCGACACTCGGATCAACGACGCCGCCGACGCCGAACGCGTCGCTCGCGCCTGCGAGCGCGCGTTGACGGCCGTGTCGGAGACAGCGACGACCGACGCGGAGGTGGCGGAGTGACGGGTAACGCGAACGAGGGCCCGTCCCCGCTCCTCGTCGCCGCCAGCCTCAGCGGCGCGGCCGACGCCGACTGGGCGCGCGCCGCGGCCCCCCACGTCGACGCGGCGGTGCTCGGCGGAGTCGCGCTCGACCCGGCGAGCCGGGCCGCGGCCCGCGATCTCGTCGCCCGCGGGCGTTCGGAGTTCCTCCCCGACGACCCGCTCGCGTGGATCGACCGCCAGTTCGCCGCGCTCGCCGACGCGCCGGTCCGCTCCGGGAACGACGTCGTGTTCGTGTTTGTCGTGTCGGTTGGCGTGGTGGGGGCGGGG
>NZ_JARANT010000175.1 GCF_029889805.1 Halorubrum sp. Boch-26
CGGCGGGCGACCCCCGACGCCGCCGCGGCGGCGACCGGCTCGACCGTGACCTCGTCGCCGAGGTCGGCGTCCGCGTTCCGACGGATCGGATCGGGGAGGCAGATCCCGCCGGGGTCGTCGGCGGCGCGCGCCGCGACCGCGGCGGTCGCCCGGCCGCCGCGAACGCTCACGGTCTCGCCGGGGTCGACGCCGAGGTCCGAAAGCACCGACGCGGAGAGGCCGACGCGTCGGTCACCGACCGACGCGGGGGCGTCCGCGACCGGCAGTCGAACGCTCATGTGCGGCATGGGTGTCGGGGGACCCGCTCGTCGGCGACCCTCATCGATTTCATGTGATCGCGTACGCACGGATCGCACTAAGAAGCCACGACGATTCACGACAGGAGCCACGGCGATTCACGACAGAAGCCACGGCGACTCACGACAGAAGCCGCGAGAAGCCTCGACGGCAGTTCGGGGAGATTCACTGCGGAAGCCACGCCGGTTCGCGTCTCGCGACTACCGGTTCGTCGCCGCTCGTCGTCTCGTTGGTACGGCTATTCCTCGACGACCTCGCCGACCGCGAAGTTGGATTTGACCTCCGTGATCTCGATCTTTACGCGCTCTCCGACCTCCGTGTCGGGGACGATGATCACGTAGCCCCGCTCCACGCGGGCGATGCCGTCGCCCTGCTTGCCGAGGTCCTCGATCTCGACGTACCGCATCTCGCCCGGCTCCACCGGAGGCTGGGGACCGTCGTCGGCGCGGGAGGCGGACACGTCGGCGTCGCCGTCGGTCTCGTCGCCCGCTTCCGGTTCCGAGCGCGAGATGAGCGCGACCCGATACGTCTCGCCCGGCTCCAGCGACCCGGTCTCGATCTCGCGGTGCGGGACGTCGACGACGTACTCACCGTCCTCCTCGCGAACGTCGGCGCTGAACAGACAGAGGAGCTTCTCTGAGATCTCCATGATAGAGTTCACCCGTACGTGGCGACGGACCAGTATAGTTGTACCGCCGTCCGATTTCGGGCGGGCCGCCGGTCGCGGAGACCGGAACGTCCCCCGCCGGTCGTCGGCTCAAGATCGACCCACGATATCAATCACCAAACAACTATATGTCATTCAAAACTAACACCTCTCTCATGGATTCGCCCTCCAACGCGTTTCGTCGTCGTATCGCCGTCGCTCTCGCCGTCGTCGCGCTCCTCTTCCCGCTCGCGACGGGGCTCGCAACGGCCCAGTCGGCCCAGGGTGCCTCCGGAACGATCGTCGTCGACGAGGGCGAGACGGTCGACGGGATCGACGGCGTCGCCGGGGCGGTCGTCGTCCGCGGCACCGTCGACGGCGACCTCTCCGGCGCGGCCGGTTCGATCCGCATCGCAGAGACCGGTCGCGTCGACGGGAACGTCCAAGCCGCCGCCGGAACGATCCTCGTCGACGGCGCGGTCGGCGGGAGCGTCGAGGCCGGCGCCGGCTCCTTCGAGCTGACGGAGACGGGCCGAATCGACGGCTCGCTCGACGTCGGCGCGGGCTCGATAACCGTCGACGGCGCGGTCGGCGGCGACGTTCGCGCGGCCGCCGACAAGGATGATTACGACCCGAAAACA
>NZ_JARANT010000176.1 GCF_029889805.1 Halorubrum sp. Boch-26
CCGGGGCCCGCGGTGCGTCGCTCGCCCTCGTCGGCGTCGGGGTCGTGGTCCGGCGGCCCGGGCTCGTGCTCCTCGGCGCGGTGGGGGTCGGGTACGCCCTCTACGCCGGCGTCGGCGAGGCGCCGGCGGCGACGCTCGACGCGACTCGGACCGTGAGCGACGCGACGCCCGAGCCGGGCGACGAGGTGACCGTCACGGTCCGGGGGCGAAACGTCGGGGACGAGCCCCTCGCGGACCTCCGGCTCGTCGACGGGGTCCCGCCGGGGCTGGAGGTCGTCGACGGCCCCGCTCGGGTCGCGACCGCGCTCCGTCCGGACGCGGCGGTCGCCTTCGAGTACGCGGTGCGCGCGGGCCGCGGCGAGCACGAGTGGGAGGCGGTCACGGCGATCACGCGGAACCCCTCGGGGTCGCGCGAGCGGACGACGGCGGTCGGGCCGGCCGACCCGGCGCGGATCGTCTGCACGCCGGAGCTGGCCGCCGGCGGCGACCTCCCCCTTCGAGGGTTGACGACGCGGTCCCACGGGCGGATGCCCACCGACGTCGGGGGGTCGGGCGTGGAGTTCCACGCCACCCGCGAGTACCGCCGCGGCGACCCGCTCAAGCGGGTCGACTGGAACCGCCGGGCGCGGACGGGCGAGCTGGCGACCGTGGATCTCCGCGAGGAGCGCGCCGCCACGGTCGTCCTCCTCATCGACGCGCGCGAGTCGGCGTACGCCGCCGCCGAGCCGGCGGGAGAGACCGCGGTCGAGGCGAGCGTCGGCGCCGCCGGCCAGGCGTTCCGCGCGCTCCTCGACGGCGGCGACCGCGTCGGCGTCGCGGCGCTCGGCCCCGTCGACTGCTGGCTCGCCCCGGGCGCCGGCACGGCCCACGCCGCGCGGGGCCGCGAGACGCTGGCGACCGACCCCGCGCTGGCGCCGACGCCGAGCGGGGACCGGTTCTACCGGTCGCTGTGGCTCCGTCGATTCCGGCGACGGCTCCCCGCCGACGCGCAGGTGCTCTTCTTCACGCCCCTCGTCGACGACGCGGCGTCGTCGCTCGCGCGCCGGATCGACGCGCACGGTCACCTCGTCACCGTCCTCTCGCCCGATGTCACGGCGAGCGAGACCACCGGCGAGCGGCTCGTCGCGTTCGAGCGCCGCGAGCGGCTCCGCGAGCTCCGATCGGCCGGGATCCGCGCGGTCGAGTGGGGCGGGGAGTCGTTCCCGGTCGCGGTCGCGCGGGCGACGAGCAGGTGGTCGCCGTGAGCGCGGAACGGTCGGTCGAGGAGGGAGAGACTCCGGCGGGCGACCCGATCGACCCGCCCGAGCGAGACGCCCGTCCCCCCACGCTCGCCGTCGTCGTGAGCCTCGTCGCGGCCGCGGTCGCGAGCCTCGCGGCCCTCCTCGCCGCGCCGGCCGGCGGCGCCCTCCTCGCCGCCGCGACGGTCGGTCTCGTCGCCGGGTCGTTCCGTCGGTCGCACCGGCTCCTCTCGTGGGCGGCCGGGGTCGGGATCGTCGGGCTCGCAGTCGCCGGCTATCGGGGCGGGGGCGTCGGGCCGCTGCTCGCCGGGGGGGTCGCGCTTGCGGTCGCGTGGGGCGCGGCGGG
>NZ_JARANT010000177.1 GCF_029889805.1 Halorubrum sp. Boch-26
TCACCCCACACCCGGCGGGGGGGCCCGCCCCCTCGCCCCCCCCGGGCGCGTGCCCGTGGTGCGGGGCGGTGGGGTGGGACTCAAAGGGGCAGTCGCGAGGGCGAAGCACGACGACGCAAGGACCGCAGGGAGCGAGCACCGCGAGCGACCGAGGACCGCAGCGAGTCGCGCGAGCCGTCGCGGCTGGGGCTTTGGTGGTGTTCACTGTCGACGTAGTATTGCGCACGTATCGCCGGGCGACTGGGGCTTTGGAGGAACTCAGTCCGCAACCGCCAACGGCAACCTCGTATAAATAATCAAGTTCGCACGCCGCAAGCAAAACGAGACCGCGACCGCAACCGACCTATTCCTCTAACGAGAGCGACGCGAGCAGCGACTCCAACTGCACCTGCTCGTTGGCGCCCTCGGCGATGCGGTAGTCGGCCTCGCCGATCCGCTCCATCAGCGCGACCGCCTCGCGCTCGCTCAGGTCGAACTCCCAGACGGAGCGATGGAGCTGGTCGATCACGTCGCCGCCGGCCATCCCCGTCTCCGTCAGAAGGGTGTCGAGGGTCGCTCGTGCCCGCGAGAAGTCGCCCTCCAGCGCGTTCGTCACCATCGACTCGATCTCCTCGGGCCGCGCGGTCGCGGTGATGGCGTACACCGCCTCCTCGTCGACGACATCGCCGGTCGTCGCCGCCGCCTGCAGCGAGTTGATGGCGCGGCGCATGTCGCCGTCGGCCGCGTACACGAGCGCGTCGACGCCCGCGTCGGTCACCTCGATCCCCTCCGCGGCCGCGATCTCGCGGGTCTGGGCGGCGACCGCCTCGTCCGAGAGCGGCGAGAAGCGGAAGACGGCACAGCGCGACTGGATCGGGTCGATGATCTTCGACGAGTAGTTACACGAGAGGATGAAGCGCGTGTTGTCGGAGAACTGCTCCATCGTCCGGCGTAACGCTGCCTGAGCGTCATCCGTGAGGCTGTCTGCCTCATCGAGAAACACGATCCGGAAGTCCCCGCCGAACGACGAGCGCGCGAATCCCTTGATCCGGTCGCGCACGACGTCGATGCCGCGCTGGTCGGAGGCGTTCAGTTCGAGGAAGTTGCCGCGCCAGTTGTCCTCGCCGTACACCTGGCGGGCGATTGCGGTGGCCGCGGTCGTCTTGCCGGTACCGGCAGGCCCCCCGAAGAGCAGGTGGGGAATGTCGTCCTGCTCGATGTAGCTCTGGAGCCGTTCGACGATCTCCTCCTGCCCGTGGATGTCGTCGAGCGACTGCGGCCGGTACTTCTCGATCCAGATTGCCCGGCCGGTCGCGGTCGCAGCCGTCTGCTCGTCGGCCTCGCTCATGGCGGATCGGAGGGTCGGCGGGGTGATAAACGAACCGAGAACGGACCGCGCTCGGACCCGTCCCGCCCCTCACGCGGCCTACATCCGTCGCCGGATCGTCTCGCGGAATGCCCCCGCCGCGTCGGCGTCGGCCTCCGCCTCTCGCAGGCGCGCGGTCGCGTCGCGCTCGGCGTCGACACCAGCGTCGACATCGATGTCGACCTCGGGAGCGAGTACTAACGCCGCGGCG
>NZ_JARANT010000018.1 GCF_029889805.1 Halorubrum sp. Boch-26
GGCCCCTCGCCCCCTCCCGTAATTAAACCCTCGGCTCGCGGTCGATCCGTCGGCGAAGCGTCGGCGGCGTCACCCGACGCTCGACTCGTCGTCCCCCGCTCCGGCGCCGGTTTCCCGGTCGTCGGTGGCGCCGGAGTCACCCTCGGATCTGTCGCCGCCGTTCGGTCCCGGAGTCCCGCCCGCTTCGAGGTCGGCGCCGCCGCCGCCGAGGAGTCGGTCAGCGATCCCGCCGAGAGCCTGGAGCGCCGTGCTGACGTACAGGCCCGCGAGGAACACCAGCCCGGCGACGGCGCGGTCCCCCGAGACCCCCTGCGCCCCGTCGGCCGCACCGGCGCCGCCGTCGAACCCGGTAAACGCGAACGCGAGCAGGTAGACCCCGGCCGCGAGCGGGAGCGCGGCGACCGTCCGGCTGAACACCTTCAGGCGGTACCGGCCGCTCTCGTCGAACCGCTTCGCGAAGCTCGTGAACGCGTAGACGGTGGCCCCGAGGAAGCCGAACAGGTACACTCCCGGCGGGATCGCGGGGGTAGTGCCGAGGACCGTCGTCGACGAGAGGACGACGGCGACCAGCGTCGCGACGATCAGTCCCCAGTAGAGGACCCGCCCGATGCGCGAGTCGTACCACGACTCCCGTTCGCTTTCGGTCGCCATGCGCCGCCGTACGTGTCAATGGGTCATAAAGTGCTCCACTGAGCCGCTTCGCGCGCCGAATGAACTCGAAACTACCCGATCGTTTATGCTGTTTGGGCGGGTCGGAGGGGGTATGCACTGGCAGGAGGCGGAACGGGAGTTCGCGGACGACATCACCGCCCGGGAGGCGCTCCCGCGCACCTTCGAGCGGTCCAGCGAGCGGAACGCCGACCGGACCGCCCAGCGGTACAAAGGCGGTATCTACGACCGATCGATGGTCACCGAGGGCGCCCTCCCGGCCGCGCCCGACGGCGAGTACGCCGGCGTGACCTACGCCGAGATGCGCGACGTCGTCCGGCGCCTCGCCGCCGGATTCCGCGAGATCGGCGTCGACGGCGACACCCGGGTCGCCATCTACGCTGAGACGCGGATGGAGTGGGCCCAGACCGACTTCGCGGCGCTGGCCGCGGGCGCGGTCGTGACGACAGTCTACGCCTCCTCGTCGCCGAGTCAGGTCCGGTACCTACTGGAGGACCCCGGCGCGACCGTCGTCGTCGTCGAGGACCGCGACCTCCTCGACGAGGTGATCGCCGTCGCCGACGACCTCTCGCACGATCTCGACGCGGTCGTCTCGTTCGACGACGTGGACGTCGAGGAACTGCAGTTCGATAGCGAGACCCTCGGCGCCGACGACGTGTACACGCTCGGCGAGCTCCACGGCCTCGGAGCCGACGCCTTCGACGCGGACGCCTACGAAGGGTGGATCGACGCGGTCGACGTGGACGACCTCGCCAGTCTCATCTACACCTCGGGAACGACCGGGAAGCCGAAGGGCGTCCGGCTCACGCATGCGAACTTCCGGGAGAACGTCTCGCAGTGTTACCGCCGGTTCGCTGACCGGCCGGACCGCGACCCCGACGTGCCGGGGATCTCGGCCGAGTCGACGACGCTCTCCTTCCTCCCGCTCGCGCACGTCTTCGAGCGCATGGCGGGCCACTACATGATGTTCGCGGCGGGCGCGACGGTCGGGTACGCCGAGAGCCCCGACACCCTCCGCGAGGACTTCGGACTGGTGCGGCCGACGACGACCACCAGCGTCCCGCGCGTCTACGAGAAGCTGTACGACGCGATCCGCGAACAGGCGAGCGAGTCGCCGGTGAAAGAGCGGATCTTCGAGTGGGCGGTCGGCGTCGGGCGCGCCCACCACGAGGCCGACAACCCGGGCCCCCTGCTCGACGCGAAGCGCGCGGCCGCCGACCGACTGGTGTTCTCGTCGGTCCGGGAGGCGATCGGCGGTAACGTCGACTTCTTCATCTCGGGCGGCGGGTCGCTGTCGGCCGAGCTGTGCGCGCTGTATCACGCGATGGACCTCCCCATCTTGGAGGGGTACGGGCTCACGGAGACCTCGCCCGTCATCAGCGTCAACCCCCCGGAGGCGCCGAAGGTCGGCACCATCGGTCCGCCGGTCGTCGACACCGAGATCGCGATCGACGGCACCGTCGTCGGCGAGGAGGTCGCCGACCTCGCGGGCGACGCGGGCGAACTGCTCGTGCGCGGCCCGCAGGTGACCGACGGCTACTGGAACCGGCCGGAGGCGACCGCGGAGGCGTTCACCGAGCCCGACCGGCTCCCCGAGGACAGCACCCTCGCCGGCACGCCGCCGGAAGAGCGCGACGGCGACCCGGACGCGCCGTGGTTCCGCACGGGCGACATCGTGCAGCTCCGGCCGGACGGGTACGTCGCGTTCCGCGAGCGCGCGAAGCAGCTGCTCGTGCTCTCGACCGGAAAGAACGTCGCTCCGGGACCGATCGAAGACCGGTTCGCTGCGAACGAGTTCGTCGAGCAGTGCGTCGTGCTCGGCGACTCGCAGAAGTTCGTTTCCGCGCTGATCGTCCCGAACTTCGAGCGGCTTGCGGCGTGGGCGGAGGCGCGGGGGATCGACCTCCCCGACGACCGGAGCGGGGTCTGTGGAGACGACCGGGTCCGTGAACGGATCCAAGAGGAGGTCGACCACGTGAACGAGGAGTTCGAGTCGTACGAGCGTATCAAGCGGTTCAGGCTCGTGGCCGAGGAGTTCACCGAAGAGAACGACCTTCTCACGCCGACGATGAAAAAGAAGCGACGGAACATCCTCGACCGCTTCGCCGACGAGGTCAAACTGATCTACGACGGTGCGTGACGGGCTCAGAACCCGTCGAAACTGAAACGGATATACGTCGCGGCAGAGTAGATCCGTCGATGTGGTACCGGATCCCCCCTCAGTACGGCTTCGCCGCTCTGGGAGGGATCTGCGCCGGTCTCGGCGTGGGACACCTAGCGTTCGGTCACTGGGGAATAGGGACGCTGCTCGAGTTCGCGCTGATCCTCTCGCTCTCGGGAGTTGCCTTTTACACCGCGCGCGACCTCTCCCGGTGGGGTATCTCCCGGTCCGGACGGTGGCGGGCGGTGCGAATCAGCGCGATGGCCGCCCTCACGTTCACCGCGCTCGCCGCAATCGTCTGGTTCATCTGGCTGCTCGGACACCACGCGTTCAAGCTCTCCTTCCTGCTGACGTTCGCCGCCAGCCTCGGGGCGGCGGTCGGATCGCGGGCGAGTCTGTACGCGGTGAAAGCCGACGAACAGCTCACCGAGGCACAGGAGCTCGCGACGCTCCTTTCGATCAACGACCGCGTGTTGCGGCACAACATCCGAAACGAGCTCTCGGTCGCGATCGGTTACCTCGAAGGGATCGGAGAGACGGACGACAGGGCGGAGGTCTCGGAGCGGGCGGAGATCGTTCGAACCCACTTGGCCGAGCTCGTCGAAACGAGCGATCGAACGCGCCGAATCGCGTCGATCTGGCGGACTGAGGCGCTCCAAGCGTTCGATCTCGTCACCGTCGTCGAAGACCGGGTAACCCAGTTGACCGCGGAGACGCCCGGGGTCACGATCCGGACGGAGACCCCGGACGACTGCGTCGTTCAGACGCATCCGGCGCTCCCGGTCGCGATCGAGGAGGCGCTTCGGAACGCGGTCGAACACAACGACGACGACGTGACGATTACGGTGCGTGTGCGACGGCACGAGGACGACGCAACGAGCGTCGTCATCGCGGACACCGGACGGGGGATCCCACAGGTAGAACGACGGGCGCTTCGAAACGCCGAGGAGACGCCGCTCGAACACACCGAAGGCCTCGGTCTGTGGCTGATGTACTGGGCCGTGACGCGGTCGGGCGGAACAGTCGAGTTCGCCGACAACGATCCGCAGGGGACCGTCGTCCGGATCCGACTCCCCGGCCACCGCGAATCGGATAACCCGGGCGGTGCGTCGGACGACGCGGGATAAGGCGGCTCGGAGACAGGCGGTTCGGAACCCCACGGGCCCGATGATTCCGGGTGCGTCGGGCGCACGTGTCGCCGGCGCCGCTCGGTGCGGACGGTTCGCCTCGGCACCGCCGGAGTCGCTACACCGAGGAGGCCGTCGATTCCGGAGGGTCGTCGCGTTCGACGGGATCGCCGTCGACCGAATCGCGATCGGTCGCCGCGTCCGCCGCCGTCGGCTCGCCGAACGCGTACACGGTGTTGTGGCCGGTCACTTCGACCGCTAGGAAGTCGCCCACGTCGACGCCGCGTTCGGCGGCGTTCTGGACGATGATCTGCCGGTACGCGGAGTCGCGGCACTTCACGGAGTCGCCGGTTCCCTCCTCGACGACGAGCACCTCGAAGGTCTCGCCGACCATCGACTCGTACGCCTCGCCGACGACCGCCATCTTCAGCTCCGACATCGCCTTCGAGCGCTCCTTCTTGAGGGTCCCGCCGAGCCCCTTCATCTCTGCGGCGTCGGTACCGGGGCGCTTCGAGAACCGGGTGACGTTGATCTTCTCCGGGCGGACCTCGTCGAGGAGATCCATCGACCGCTCGTGGTCGGCCTCGCTCTCGGTCGGGAAGCCGACGATGAAGTCGGTCGAGAGCGTCCAGTGGTCGAGCCGGTCGTCGAACGTCTCCACGACCTCCCGGAACTTCTCGACGCGGTGCTGCCGGCGCATGTCTTCGAGCACGTCGTCGGAGCCGGACTGGACCGGCGCGTGGATGAAGTCGTACAGCTCCTCGTTCGCGGCGAACACCTCGGCCAACTCCTCGTGGATGCCGTGGATGCCGCCGGGGTTCGCCATGCCGAGCCGGACCCGGAACTCGCCGTCGATGTCGCAGATGCGGTCGAGCAGCTCCGGGAGCTTGCGGTCGCCGTTATCCCAGCCGTAGACGCCGGTGTCCTGCCCCGTGACGCGGATCTCCTTCGCGCCGGCGTGGACCAGCGCGCGGGCCTTCTCGACGTTCTCCTCGACGGAGGGGGAGTCGACCCGACCCGTCGCGAACTTCGTGATGCAGTACGAGCAGTTGCTCATGCAGCCGCGCGCGATGGGCAGGAGGCCGACCACGCCGTCGAGGACCGGCTCGGCGTCGGGCGTGGTCGTCGGGCACTCGCCGTTGAGCGCGTACGTCGGTACCTCGTCCCAGTGGAGGATCTCGGCGTCGATGCCGGCATCGCGGAACGCGTCGCCCTGCGCGAGCGCCATGCAGCCGGTGACGACGAGATCTGCCGTCGTCTCCTGGAGCTCCTCGGCGCGCCGGAGCATGTTCCGTTCCGTCTTCTCGACGACCGTGCAGGTGTTGAGAATGGCGACATCGGCGTCCTCGGGTTTATCCACCGGGCGATGACCGCCGTCGCGGAGCGCGCGCTCTATCTCCCGGCTCTCACCCCGGTTCGAACTACAGCCGTAGGTTTCGATGTGATACGTCGCCATCGAGTGTGTACGGTAGCTGACGCGCGGCCAAAAGGACGGCGGATCGGGGTCGACTGCGTCGAAGGCGGCGGGATTCGAACCGATTCGAGACGGTCCCCCTCGCCCCGCTCGGGCGCTGCGACTCGTAGGCTTCGAATCCCCGCACGAGACGCCCGCGGCGCGGAGTGCGCCGCGGGCGTACGGTGGGAGTGGGATTCGAACCCACGAGGCCTTTCGGCCACCTGCTTTCCAGGCAGGCACGATCGTCCACTCCGTCATCCCACCAGCCGACCTCTCCCGATCGGAGAACGGAGCGCGAAAGCGCACTGGGGGCCTCGCCGGTCGACGCGCCGGGAGACTCGCCTCAGTTCTCGGCGTCGACGAGCTCGAAGAGGCTCCCCCAGTCTTCGGTGTCTTCGCTTTCGGGAAGCAGGTCTCGGAGCTGATGGAAGTCCGATTCGGGGACCTGCGACCGGACGACATCCATGACGACCCGGGCGTGATAGGCCGCGTCGGCCGGGTCCGCTCGCTCGATATCGCTCACCCGATCGACGAACTCCTGCCAGTCGAAGCGCTGACCGTGCTCGTGGACCGCGCCGGTCAGGTACCACTTGATCTCGATCGGCAGCGACGCGGCGAGGTCCTCCGCGTTCCCCTCGGGGATCCGCTGGCCGAGCGTCATGAGCGTCGCCCGTATCGCCCGTACCGTCTCGCCCGTCCCGGGCGTCTCGATCCGGTGCTGGACGTGACCGGTGAATTCGTCGAAGTTCATAGGCGAGCGTACTTCCCGAACGCATGTCAACAGCACTGATTGTTCTCACCGCGTGGAAACGGACACGCCGACGCGCCCGGGACCGCCGGTGAACCGCGGTTTGCCGGGTGCCGAGAACGGGCAGCAGGTACTTGTGACCGAATGACAGTTATCGAACCGTAGAGAGGGCGGCGTCGGCGGTCGAACAGCCCCTTCCGACAACGCGAAACACCCAACCCATGGAGATCACAGACATCGTTTCAAGCGAGTACGTGAAGCTGTCTCCCGACACGCCGGTCTCGAAGCTCGTCGGGACGTTCGACGACCCGGCCGTTGCCGGGGTCGTCGTGCACGGAACGGAGTTCGAGGGCGTCGTCACGAGGCGGCAGCTCGCGAGCTCACATCATCCGCCGGACGAACGGCTCGACTCGGTGGTCTGGAACGTCCCCCGCGTCACGCCCGACGAAGACATCCGGCGGGTTGCTCGGCTCATGATCGACGGGGGCTCGCGCTTGCTCCCCGTGTTCGAGGACGACGAGTTGATCGGGGTGGTCACCGCCGACGACGTGCTGGAGGGTGTCAAGCCGTTTCTCGACGCCGCCACGGTCGGCGAGGCGTATTCGACCGACGTCATCGCCATCGAACCGGAGTCGAGCGTCGGTGAGGCGCTCAACGTCTTCCGCGAGAACCGGATTACGCACATCCCGGTCGTCGAGGACGACGCGGCGGTCGGCATCCTGAGCCTCTACGACCTGATGGATCTGACGGTGCGGGATTCGGCCCGGAGTCAGGGCGGAGACGCGGGCGATCCGCAGGCGGACACCGACGGCGCGGCCGTCGGCGACGGGCGCACGCGCCGGGGCGGCTTCGGGGCCCGAGAAGGGGAACTGGCGCGAGTCATCGATCTCCCGGTTCGAGACGTCATGGTTTCGCCGGTGCGAACGATCTCGCCCGACCGGACGCTCGAAGCCGCCGTGGAGGAGCTGTTCGAGATGGGCGGATCGTCGCTGGTCGTCGAGCGGGACGGTGAGTTGGCGGGGATCGTCACGAAAACGGATATTCTCGACTCGCTGACGTGGGAGACCGACGAGACTCGCGCCGTCCAAGTGTACAATTCGGACCTCCTCGACGACGTGGAGTACGACGAGATCGTGGAGATGATCGAGAAGTTCGACGACAGGGACCACGGGATGGACATCCTCGACGCGAAGGTGCACCTCCACGAACACGACGAGAGGCTCCGGGGCACTCCCCTGTTGCTCGCCCGGGTCCGGCTCTACACGAACCGGGGCCTGTACATCGCTTCGGGGGAGGGGTACGGAGCGAGCCACGCGCTCAACGAGGCACGGGACGTTCTCGAGCGCCAGATCCGCGATAGAAAGACGCACGGACGGAGCAAGAAGCCCCGAAACGAGGAGTTCTGGGAGAAGCGCTTCGGCTGGATACTCGAAGGCGAGGAGTGATCGGCCCGGCGCCGCTCTGAGCGCGGGGCCCCCGTCGCGACCGAATCCGCCGACGGGGGTGCGAACCGGAACCGGTGTGCTACCGCGTCGTTTCGCAGATCGCCACCCCCGAGGAGGCGCCGATCCGGGTCGCCCCCGCGGTCACCATTTCGAGCGCCTCGTCGAAGGTAGAGATCCCGCCCGACGCCTTGATCTCGGTGTCCGAACTGACCGCTTCTCGGATCGCCGCTACCTCCTCGGTATCCGTCGGCCCGTCGTACCCGACGGCCGTCTTGACGAAGTCCGCGCCGCCCGCTTCGACGAGTTCGGCGGCCCGCCGTATCTCCGGTGACGTCAGGGCGGGGGATTCGATGATGCACTTCAGCGTCTTCTCGCCGACCGCGTCTTTGACCGCCTCGACGTCGTCGACGACGGACTCGTGATCGCCGTTCGCGAACGCCGTTCTGTTCATGACCATGTCGAACTCGTCGACGTGCTCGAGAAGCGCTCCGACCTCGTCTCGTTTGGCCGTCGAGTTCTGTATTCCGTACGGGAACCCGATCACCGCGACGACGTTCGCGTCGCCGGCGAGCAGTTCGCTCGCGAGCGCCGCGTGGTACGGAACGACGACGGCCGAACGGAACCCGTAGTCGAGAACCTCCTCACAGAGGGTTCGGATCGCTGCTTCGGTCGCGGTCGGGTCGACGTTGGTGTGATCGATGATCGACGCGATTCGTTCCGGATCGTCTCGGAGGGTGCGCTCCAGGGACATGCCTCACGCTACTGCACGAAGCGGTAAATACGTCCGCCGCCGAGGCGTCCCGGCGCGTCGTCCCCGGACGTGTCGTTTCGAGACCGGCGATCGCATCGGCCCGGTTCACCGGAACCGACCGACTACGCCGTGGTGAGAGCCGGGGCGCTCCCGCCGTCAGTCCTCGGCGACCGCGGCCGCGGTGGGCGCTTCGGCGTCGGGGTCCGAGGCGACCTCCGGGTCGGATTCCGCCGAGCGCTCCGACTCGGGGACCGGCGCGTACACCGACCGACGGGCGTCGCGGGGGCACAGCCCCTCCTCGACGAGCCCGACCTCGGTGAGCTTCTCGATCGCGAACCGGACGGTCCGGGTCGAAAGGCGGGTCTCCTCGGCGAGCCCGGTCTGGTCGAACCGGCCCTCCTCGTCGAGAACGTAGTAGACCAGTTTGGCGCTCGGCGGGAGCGGCGAGAGCAGGTCGCGGGCACTGTCGTCCATACTAAACCATTACGGGCGAGTCGTCAATAACCGTGGCCCGGGTGTGCGCTCGGCCCACACAGCTCCCCAGTAATTTATATACGGTGTCGGTATCGCCGCCGCGACGACCGGAAGGCAGAGCGGGTCGCCGGCGCAGAACCGCCTCAGTCGCCGGTACAGAACCGTCTCAGTCGCCGGCACAGAACCGTCTCAGTCGCCGGCGGGACGCGTCTTCACTCGCCCGTTCGGAACTCGAACCGCGCTCCGTCGGCGTCGTCGATCGAGAGCGTCCACCCGTGTGCGGTCGCGATCTCGCGGACGATCGCGAGCCCGAAGCCGGTGCCGTGCGGGTCGCCCGAGGTGCCGTACTCGGTCGCCTTCACGGGGTCGATGTCGAACCCGTTGCCGTCGTCCGCGACGTAGAACCCGTCCGACAGCGCGCCGACGGTGACGCCGGGGTCGGCGTCGGCCGGCCCGTGCTCGACGCTATTTGTGAACAAGTTCTCAAACAGCGTGCGGAGCCGCTCCGGATCGGCGTCGACCGTGATCGGCCGATCGGGGACGTCAAGCGTCGCGTCGGCGGTTTCGACGGTGCGCCACGCCTGCGTCGCCGCCTCGCCGAGATCGACCGGCTCCGGCTCGTCGACGGTCTGGCCCTGCCGTGCCAGCACGAGGAGGTCTTCGATGAGCTGGCACATTCGGTCGTGGGCGTCGTCGATCCGGTCGAGTTCGGCGAGCGCGTCCGGATCGTCGACGAGCCCCCGAACGAGTTCGAGGCGTCCGGCCGCGACGTTGAGCGGGTTCCGGAGATCGTGCGAGACGAGCCCGGCGAACCGCTCCAGTCGGTCGATCTCGCGCTGGAGCGCGGCGTCGCGGTTCCGAAGCTGCGCCGTGCGCTCGGCCCCGTCGAGCGCGACGGTGACGTTGGCGGCGAGCACCAGCGCCAGCTGGGTCGACGTGTCGTCGAAGAAGCCCGGCTCGCGGGAGCCCAGCGGCATCACGCCGTGGTCGCCGAGCGGGACGACGAGCAGGCTCCGGTGGCCGCCGTAGCCGACCGCGGTGTCGACCGCGTCGAGGTCGTTGACGCGGATCGGCTCGCCGGTTTCGAACGCCTCCCAAACGCGGCCGTCACCGGGACCGAACGCCGGGCGCTCGCCGAGCGCGGCCGTCGCCTCCTCGCTGATCGCGGTCGGCAACAGCACCCCGGCGTCGGGGTCGTACAGCCGAACGCCGCTGCTGGGGTACCCGAGAATGTCGATGGCCGCGCGTGTCGCGAGCGCGGCGATCTCCTCTCGGCTCTCACCGCGGAACATCTCGCGGGTCGTCTCGTGGAGGTTCCGGAGGGTCCGCTCGACCCGCTTCTGCTCGCCGATATCGGCGTAGACGCTGTAGACGACCGTTTCCTCCGGGCGTCGCACGGGGACCACGTGCAGGATGAAGTCCCGGAGCCCGTCGGTCGTACGGCGGCGCACTTCGAGGCGCGGCACGTTCTCCACTTCGAGGACCGGTTCCGGGTCGTGTTGGTCGGCCCCCTCCGGGATGATCGCGTCGCGGATCTCGTGGTAGTCGTGGTCGGCAGCCGAGTAGCCGAACGTCCGCTCGAACGCCTCGTTCGTGGCGTCGAGGCGCCGCTCGCCGTCGCCGAGAACGACCGTCCGAGCGGTCGGCAGCGGGAGGTCGTCGAACAGCGCCGTCAGCCGGTCGCGCTCGGCCCGTAGCGTGTTTTCCGTCTCGATCTGTTCGATCGCGTCCGCGGCGTGGGCGGCCAGCAGCTCCGCGAACTCGACGTCGCGGTCGTCGAACGCGGCGTATCCGTCTGAGACGGCCTGTAACACGCCGTACGACCCGATCGGAACGCTGATGGCCGAACGGATGTCGTCGGCGATCGGATCGGCGACCACGCACCCGTCGGCGCGGTCGCTGTCCCCGGTTCGGTCGGCGTCATCGAGGCGGACGACCTTCAGGTAGTCGCAGTTCTCCGAGTCCTCCAACTGGTCCGGGTCCGCGGAGTCGACGCTGACGTTGTCGACGACGATCGTCCGCTCCTCGGCGGCCGTGGTGCCGACGACTCCTTCGCCGACCTCGAACACGCGGACCTCGTCTTCCGCGACGCTCTCTGAGAGCACCGCGGGGACGAGCACGTCCTCCCGGCGGCGGACAGCGACGCACCGGTCGAACTCCAGGATGCCCTCCGCGGCGGCGACGGTCCGCTCGAGCACGTCGTCGACGCGATCGCAGGCTGCGACGTCCGTCGCGAACTCGTGGAGCGCGGTCACCTTCGCGTTCACCTCCCGGAGGTCCCGCTCGGCCCGTTGCCGCTCCAGCGCGTTCGCGACGCTGTTCGCGAGCATCTCGTACCGGTCCCGACCCGCGCCCTTCTGGAGGTAGTCCGTCACGCCGGCGGAGATCGCCTCGCTGGCGATCTCTTCGGAGCCTTTCCCCGTGAACAGCACGAACGGGATCTCGGGGGCGACCGCGCGGACCGCGGTGAGCAGTTCGAGCCCGTCGCTGCCGGGCATATCGAAGTCGCTGACGACGCAGTCGACGCGGTCCGTCTCGACCGCCGCGAGCGCGTCGTCGGGGGAGGTGTACGTCGTCGTTTCGACCCCCTCGACCAGCCGCTCGACGTGGGTCGCCGCGAGGTCGGCGGCGCCGGGCTCGTCGTCGACGAAGAGCACCTGTCGCGGACCGTCGCCGGCCGCCTCGGATCCACGGAAGGCGTCGACAGCCGGTCCCTCGCCGGCGTCCTCCGGAGCGCGGTTCATACGTTCCCGTCGTCACGCCGGTAAATTTAGCTTACGCTCCGATGGTCAATACTGAGAAGCGGTGCGGCGAAGATCGCGGATCGATCCGCCCCGTCGCCGCCTACAGGAAGTCCTCGACGTGGTCGGCGACCTCCTCGGGGGTGTCGCCGACGGGGACGCCCGCGTCGTTGAGCGCGTCGATCTTCGACTGGGCGGTGCCCGTGCCGGAGCCGGAGACGATGGCGCCCGCGTGGCCCATGCGCTTGCCCGGCGGCGCCGTACGCCCGGCGATGAACCCGGCGACCGGCGTGTCCATGTGCTCGCCGATGAACCGCGCGGCCTGCTCCTCGTCCTCGCCGCCGATCTCGCCGCACATCACGACCGCGTCGGTCTCGGTGTCGGCCTCGAACGCCTCGAGGGCGTCGATGAAGGAGGTCCCGATGATCGGGTCGCCGCCGATACCGATGGCGGTCGTCTGACCGATCCCGCGCTCGGTGAGGTTATCGACGACCTGGTAGGTGAGCGTGCCGGACCGGGAGACGAGCCCAACGTTGCCGTCGGCGAAGATGTTGCCGGGCAGGATGCCGAGCTTCGCCTCGCCGGGCGTGATGATCCCGGGGCAGTTCGGACCGAGCAGGCGCGTGTCGGTCTCGCTCAGGCGCTTGTTCACCTTCGCCATGTCCTGGGTCGGGATTCCCTCGGTGATCGCGACGGCCAGGTCGAGGTCGGTGTCGAGCGCCTCGAAGATCGCGTCGCCGGCGAACGCCGGCGGGACGAACACAACGGAGGCGTCGGCGTCCTCGGCCTCGACGGCCTCGTCCACGGTGTCGTAGACGGGGACGCCGGCGACCTCTTGGCCGCCCTTGCCGGGCACCGCGCCGGCGACGACGTTCGTGCCGTACTCGATCATCTGGCCGGCGTGGAACTTCCCTTCCCCGCCGGTGATCCCCTGGACTACCACCCTGGTGTCGTCGTCGACGAAAATGCTCATTGGGTCACCTCTTCCGCGTTCTTCACCGCGCGCTGGACCGCGTCCTCCAGCGTCTCCTCGACCTCGATCAGGTCGGTGCTCAGGATCTCCATCCCCTCCTCGGCGTTGGTCCCGGCGAGCCGGACGACGACCGGCTTGGGGATCTCGTCGAACTCCGCGAGCGCCTCGTTGATCCCCTTGGCGACCTCGTCGCCGCGAGTGATCCCGCCGAAGATGTTGAACACGACGCTGTCGACGTTGGGGTCGGAGAAGACCATGTCGAGCGCCTTCGTGACGCGCTCGGCCTTCGCGCCGCCGCCGATATCGAGGAAGTTGGCGGGCTTGCCGCCGTAGTAGTCGACCAAGTCGAGCGTCGTCATCACGAGCCCGGCGCCGTTGCCGATGATGCCGACGTTGCCCGAGAGGCGGACGTAGTCGAAGCCGTACTCGCCCGCCTTCCGTTCGAGGTCGTCCTCGTAGGACTCCTCGGCCATCTCGGCGAGGTCCGGCTGACGGAACAACGCGTCCTCGTCGATGTTCATCACGGCGTCCGCGGCGATCACGTCGCGGTCGCTCGTGATCATGACGGGGTTGACCTCGATCTCGGCGGCGTCGTTCGCCTCGTAGAGGTCGTACAGCGTCGAGAGGATCGACGCCACGTCGAGCGCCACGTCGGCGTCGACGCCGGCCTCGTACACGACTTTGCGGGCCTGATACGGGTGGAGCCCGAACGCGGGGTCGACGTGCTCTCGCGCGATCGCGTCGGGGTTCTCCTCGGCGACCTCCTCGATGTTCACGCCGCCCTCCGTCGACACCATCAGGACCGGCCGTCCCTCGCCGCGGTCCATCGTGACGCCGACGTACAGCTCGTCGGCGAAGTCGACGCCCTCCTCGACGAGGACCGAGCCGACGGTGTAGCCCTTGAGGTCCATTCCGAGGATCTCCTCGGCGTACTGTTCGGCCTCGTCGCGGTCGGTCGCGATCTTGATCCCGCCGGCCTTGCCGCGGCCGCCCACGTGGACCTGCGCCTTGATCGCGGCCGGGTAGCCGATCTCGTCAACGGCGTCGAGCGCCTCCTCGACGGTCGTCGCGAGCCGGGAGTCCGGGACCGGGATCCCGGCGTCCGCGAAGATGGTCTTCGCTTGATGTTCGTGTAGTTTCATCCGTTTCGATGGGGGACCGATAGCGGCTTAAATGGTTCCGATTCGGCGCGAGCGGTGGGTACGGGGGTCGAGAGGGAAACGACGGTTGCGAGGCTCGGAGCGCGTTCGGCGATCGGGTCTTGTCCGGTGATCGGACGGCGTATTCGGTCGGCGCTTCGGGAGATTACTTATAAATCGGTGACGGCCGTCCGACGGTGAACCACTCCAAAAGCCCCAGTCGCTCGCTTATAAATCGGTGACGGCGGTTCAGCGGTAGATGACCGGGGAGCGCACTCCGGAGTCCCGTCGTTCAGTCGTCGTCGCCGAGGATGACGCGGTGAGTCATCGCCTCGGGGTCGAGCACCTCGTCGGCCTCCGCCTCGGTGAGGTAGCCGGCCTCGACGGCGGCCTCGCGGACGCTTTTGTCCTCTTTGAGCGCCGTCTTCGCGACCTTGCTCGCCTTGTCGTAGCCGATCGCGGGGTTCAGCGCGGTCGCGAGCGCCATCGACTGCTCGACGCGGGTCTCGCAGTGCTCCTCGTTGGCTTCCAGCTTCGCGACGAAGCGCTCGCCGAACGTCTCGGCGGCGTTCGAGAGCAGCTCGGCGGATTCGAGGAAGTTGTGCGCGATCACCGGTTTATACAGGTTCAGGTCGATCTCGCCGCGGGCGGCGCCGGCCGAGACCGCGGCGTCGTTCCCGACGACCTGCTTGTGGACCTGATTGACGGTCTCGGCGACGACCGGGTTGATCTTGCCGGGCATGATCGAGGAGCCGGGCTGGTTCTCCGGCTGTTCGATCTCGCCGAGGCCGTTGCGCGGGCCGGAGGCGAGCAGCCGCAGGTCGTTGGCCATCTTGTTCATGCTGCCGGCGATCGTCCGGAGCGCGCCGTGCGCCTCGGCCATCGCGTCGTGGGCCGCCTGCGCCTCGAAGTGGTTGTCGGCCTCGCGGAACGTCGTGTTCGTCTCGTCGGAGATGTACTCCGCGGCGAGCTCCGGGAAGTCGGGGTGGGTGTTGAGCCCGGTGCCGACCGCGGTGCCGCCCAGGGCGAGCTCCCGGAGGCTCGACTGCGCGCGCTCGGCGCGCTCGATCCCCTTTGCGGCCTGCGTCCGGTAGCCGCCGAACTCCTGGCCGAGCCGGATCGGGGTCGCGTCCTGCAGGTGGGTGCGGCCGGTCTTGACGACGCCGTCGAACTCGGTCTCCTTCGCCTCTAACTCGGCGTGAAGCGTTTCGAGGGCGGGCACGAGGTCCTTCTCGACCGCTTCGAGCGCGGCGATGTGCATCGCGGTCGGGATCACGTCGTTGCTCGACTGCCCGTAGTTGACGTGGTCGTTCGGGTGGACGACGCGGTCGCCGATCTCGGCGCCGGCGATCTCGGCTGCGCGGTTGGCGATCACCTCGTTGGCGTTCATGTTCGAGGAGGTGCCCGAACCCGTCTGGAACACGTCGACCGGGAACTGGTCGTCGTGCTCGCCGGCGATCACCTCGTCGGCGGCGGCGACGATCGCCGATGCGGTGTCCTCGTCGACGAGCCCCAGGTCGCGGTTCGCCTGCGCGGCCGCCTTCTTCACGACGCCGAGCGCGCGGATGAACCGCCGGCTCATCGGAATTCCCGAGATCGGGAAGTTCTCGACGGCGCGCTGGGTCTGTGCGCCCCAGTACGCCTCCGCCGGCACCTGCATCTCGCCGAGGCTGTCCTCCTCCGTGCGGTAGTCATTGCCCATGCGTGCGCGTTCCCGCGAGACCCGGTAAAAGCTATTGGATGCGGGCCACCCCGCCGGAACGACCGCGCTCGCGAGCGCGGACGGGGTCGGAGACCGCGTTCCGGTCGCAGACCGGCGCGTCGCGGCCGCCGGTCAGTACGCGATGAGCGCCACGGCGACGACCGCTGCGGCGATGCCGGCGACGTCGCTGACGGCCAGCGGTTCGCCCAACACCGCGACGCCGAGCCCCGCGGCGACGACGAAGTACAGCGCCGTGATCGTCGTCGCGACCCCCGCCGCCCCGACCTGGAGCGCGGCGTAGTACGCGACCGCGCCGATCCCGGACGCGACGCCCGCGAGCGCCGCGACCCCGATCGCGGTCGGGTCGTTCCCGAGGACGCTCGTCCCTCGGTGGAAGAGGTACAGCCCGGCGACGCCGATCCCGACGGCGTACGAGACGATCATCGCCGCCTCCGGCGCCATCGACCGCGTCGCGATGTCGGCGAACACCGCCCAGAACCCCCACGCGACCGCGCCGATCAGCGCGAGCCCGACGACGTGGTTCACGGCCCCCCCTCACTCCCCCTCAATCGGGAACAGCCCGGCCTCGCGGAGCGCCGGCGCGAGGCTTCCGTCGCCGTGTTCCGCGTACTCCTCGGGAGTGTACGTCTTGATCTCCAAGGCGTGCACCGACTGGGTCATGTGGTCGCCGACGGCGTCGTACACGCGCTGGTGCTGGTCCACGAGCGACTCCCCGTCGAAGGCGGGCGAGACGACCCACGCCGCGAAGTGCGCGTCCTCGTCCTCGTCGTCGTGGATCCGCGGGTTCGTCACCCGGGCGACGGCGTCCGGGATCTCCGCCTCGATGAGGTCCTCGATTTCGGCCGGCTCGATGGTCATACCCCGTCTCGGGTCCGCCTCGGCAAAAAGCGATTGCATGGTCGCCGTCCGCTCAGCGCTCGAAGACGAGCCCGTAGTGGAACGGCGGGAGGTCGACCTCGCGGACGAGCCGCAGGTCGCTCGCGTCCTCGACCGCGCGCCGCGTCTCAGCCGGTCCCACCCGCAGTTCGGTCGGCGGGCCGCGGGGCTCGCCGGCGATCGCCGTCTCCTCGCGCGGTCTGTCGTGCCAGTTCACGACGACGAACCGGCCGTCGACGGCGAGCGCGGCGGCGACACCCTCGACGAACGCCGCTCGGTCGTTGATCCCGTGAAAAGCGTTCGCGAGCAGCGCCGCGTCGACCGGCTCGGGGAGGAGGCCGGCGAGGTCCCGGGCGTCGCCGCGGACCGGTACGACGTTGTCGATCCCGTGGGCCTCCGCGAGGCCCTCCAGCTCCGCGAGCAGCGACTCGTCGAGATCGACGGCGTACACCGACGCCGGATCGGCGATTCGCGCGGCCGGTAGAGCGAAGTAGCCGTTGCCGCAGCCGATCTCGGCGACGCGGTCGCCCGGCGCCACGCCGAGTCGTCGGAGGGTGTCGCCCGGCGTCGGCCAGAGCCGCCCCCACCAGTCCCAGTCCGGCTGTCCCGTGTTCCGGAAACGGTCCATACGGGTCAGTTGCGATCGACCGGGTTTACCGGTTGGGATCCGTCCGGCGGCGCGGCCGGATAGACGATCGGCCGCCCGCGATCGGCCGTCCGCCCGACTCGCGAGTGGGAAAGGGTTTGTCGACGGAGGCGAAACGGCCCTTCCAGATGTCTCACCGGGACGATCTACGCGAGGCGGCCGACGCCCTCGGCGGCTCCGTCGCCGTCTGCGGCCTCGGCGCCTACGCCGACCGGCTCGCCGGCGCCGAGTTTCGCGACGCCCGGTGCGCGACGGCCGCGGAGTTGCTCGCCGAGGGGCCCTCCGTGGGCGATCGCGGCCCCGCGTCGGAGGGCGCCGGGGCGCCCGCGTCGCCGACCGAGCCCGCGGCGGTCGTCGTCGCCCTCGACCCCGACGACGTCGACGGCGTCGGCGAAGTGAGCGAGACGCTCCGCGCGCTCGCGGACCGCGACGCGTTCGCGGTCGCGGTCGTCCCGGCGGCCGCCGCCGATGAGGACGCGCTCTCACCGGTCCGGGAGTCCGTCGGCGCCGTGGTGGTCGCCGAGGACGACGCCGTCGAGGCGGCGATTCGCGCGTTCCTCGCGACGGTCCAAGAGCCCGGGTTCGTCAACCTCGACCTCACCGACGCCGAGACGGTGCTCTCGGCCGGCGTCGCCGCGCTGGGAACCGGGACCGCCGACCGCGACGCGCCGGCGGCCGCGGTCGCGGGGGCCTTCGACGGGCTCCCCGCCGGAGTCGACGCGACCGACGCGAGCGCGGTGCTCGTGGACGTGGTCGTCGACCCCGACACGAGCGTCACGGCCGCGACCGACGTGATCGCGGCGGTCAGAGGGCGGATCGGCGCCGACGCCAACGTGATCTGGGGCGGCGCGGTCGACGAGGCGGCCGCGGACGAGCTCGCCGTCCGGCTCGTCGTCGCCGGCGTCCGCCACGCCCCGCCGCTCACCGCGGGCGATCCGTGCCCGCGCTGTGGCGCGTCGCTGTCGGCGTACGAGTTCGGCGCGCGGGAGACGCTCTCGTGTGACGGCTGCGGCTACTCCGGTATCGCGGTGCGGCGCGGGTGAGTCGGCCGGATGTACCGGCCGCGGGCGCGGTCAGCGCTGCGGTTCGTCCGGTGCGGCGCGCGGCTCTCGGTTCGGAGCGGCTTCCCGGGGCGGGGGGGTCGCCTCCTCGCGGTACAGCCGGAGGAGCTCTTCGAGGACGACCGCGTGCCGGTCGCCCGGGACGTACTGGTGGTCGATGAAGTCCTCGGCGTCGCTGAAGTTCCCGCGGAGCGCCAGCTTCCTGACGAAGGCGACGGAATCGAAGAACGGCGGGTGGTCCGCGTCGGCGTCGACCCCGAGCTCGCGATCCGCCTGCGGCATGACCTCCGCCCTGATATCCTCGTAGTCGATGGTCTCCGGCTCGTACTCGTCGAGCACCTGATTCAGCACGTAATCGGTCGAGAACCGGTAGAACTCGGATTTGCTCTCGAACTGGCCGCTCTCGACCAGCGACTCGATCTCGCCGACCACAGACTCGGGAAACCGAACCGTGCTCTTCACCATGCGCTCACGAGACGCTCCCGAGGTATTACGTTTTTGTCAGATATACTGAAACATGTCTACGGGCGACGGCCGTCACGAGCGCCGCGCCGCGGCCCGGAGCCGGCCGCCCGGTCACCCGATGTGCTGGATTTATATCTCCGAATCCGTAAGACGGCTATCATGACTCCGTACGAGGCGTTCGACCGCGGCGTGGAGGTGAACGGTCGGACGGTCCTGTCGGTCGTCGAGGAGGGGATGGGGCGGTTCTCCGACGCGTACCGCGAACGGGCGATCGCCGCGCTCGCGGAGGAGGGAATCCGGGACCCGTCCCCAGACGAGTGGTATCCGCAGCAGGCGTGGCTGGAGGCGTTCGAGACCATCGCGACGGACCTCCAGCCACACGTCCTCGACCGCCTCGGCGAGCAGCTTCCCGACATCGCCGACTGGCCGGACGAGTCGGAGCCCGTCCCGAACGAGTCGGAGCCCGTCCCGGACGGGCTTCGCGGGATCGACGACGCCTACCGTCGGAACCACCGCGGCGGGGAGATCGGCGAGTACCGCTTCGAGCGGACCGACGACCGCGCCGGCGAGGTGACGTGTCACACACCGTATCCGTGCCCGTTCGACCGCGGGCTGATCCGCGGCGTGGCGAAGGAACACGCCCCGGTCGACTCGTTCGTGTTCATCGAGGAGACCGGGTCGAGCTGTCGACGCGAGGGCGGCGACGCGTGTACGTACACGGTGTACTGGTAGCACGAGGTGCAGGCACTGATAGCACGAGGAGCGGGCGGTAGCGGGGTTCGATCGGGAGGGCGGTCCGTCGGAAAGCGGGCTCGACCGCGTCCCCGACGGGGGCGGTGAGCGCTACCGCTCGTAGGACTCCAGCGCGTCGCGAAGCTCCGCGGCGGAGAGGTCCGACGCGAGCTCGACGATCTCTTGGAGGTCCTCGTACGTCTCTCGGAGCTCGCGGATTCGCTCGGCCTCGCGACCGTCCGCGTCGTCGAGCCCGCGTTCCGCGCGTCGGATCGTTCGGTGGGTGGTCTGGAGCTCGCGTTGGACGTACTGCTGGAACACGTCCTGCAGGATGAACCAGATCTCTCGCTCGGCGGTGAACCGGACCCGCCGCCCGCCGCCGTCGGACGACCGTCGATGGATCAGGCCGACGCGCGTGAGCGTTCGGGTGACGTTGCTGACGGTCGACTTCGCGTACCCCGTCCGGTCGACGAGCTCGGGGATCGACAGAGGGCCGTCCGCGAAGTAGAGGACGCCGTAGATCCGGCCGGCGCTGCGGCTCAGCCCGTACACCTCGGCCGACTGTTCGAGCGATTCGATGACGCGCTCGCGGACGGCCTCGGCGTCCTCACTCATACGGGAGCCCTCGTCGCTCCGACCCATGAACGTGTCGAACGGCCATACGCGAGGGTGACGTTTCGTAAGTATTAAATTGTTTGATTCGTTCGTTCGACTCGAACCGAACAGACAAAACAACTGTTCGCCCTCCACACCCATGGCAAGCGCGCTTCCACACCGACCGACAGTCGACCACGCCCCCCGAGAGCAGACGGACGTCGTGATCGGGCGCGACGAGCCGACCGACGCGCTGCGCGTCCTCTCGTGTGACACCGCCCAGCGGATCCTCGCGGCGCTCGCGGACGAACCCGGCACGGCCTCCGACGTCGCGGCCGACGTCGACGCGTCGCTCCAGAACGTCACCTACCACCTCGACCGGCTCCGCGACGCTGAGCTGATCACGCCGATCAACACGTGGTACTCCGAGAAGGGAAAAGAGATGACCGTGTACGCCCCGACGACCGAGCGGCTCGTCGTGCGCTTCGACGCGACCGCCGACCGGTCGCCGACGGAGCGCGACCCGCCCTGAGCGGTCCGGGGGCGCCACGATCGGTCGGCCCTCGGTCCGTTGTTGACGGCCGATGCGTGTCGCCCGGACGACCGGCCGAACGGCCAGCCTGACGACCGGCCGAACGGCCAGCCGGACGACCGGCCGAACGGCCAGCCTGACGACCGGCCGAACGACCGTGGATCGCGGCCGGTTCGTGCGACCGAGCGCGTCCGCGAGACCGACGGAGACCGAACGCGCCGGCGAGGTCAGTCGCCCTCGAACGCGCCAGCGAGGTCGCCGGCGACGCTCCCGAGCAGGGATCCGCCGCGACGCTTTTCAACGGGGGAATCGTGGACTCGGTCGATGCCCGACGGGACGAAGCTCACCGACGTCGAGACCGTCACCGAGCGCGGGTCGTACCGCTTCACGGCGGCGGACCCGTTCACGAACGACCGGGAGGTCGTCCTCGTACCCTGCGAGGAGGCGCCCGGGGCCCGGGCGTGGATCAACACCTGCCCGCACGAGAGGCAGCGGTTCGACACGGGCGACGGCGTCCCGATGCGGGACGGCGAGGTGATCTGCCCGCGGCACGGCTCGCTGTTCGACGCCTGCTCCGGCGACTGCGACAACGGTCCGGCGGCCGGGACGACGCTCCGTGACGTCGAGGTCACCGTCGACGACGGGGCCGTCTACCTGACCGACGACGACTACGCGTTCCGACACGAGGGCGGCACGGACGACGACGACCCCGGGTCGACCTCGCACCTCTCGCTCTGACCGATTCTCTCTCCCCTGTCGCCGCTACCGGCTCGGTGCTCCGGGCTCCGAGCGCGCCTCGATGTCGACGCGGTCGTGAATGTGCCCCTCGCGCTCGCGCAGGTGGCGCGGCGTCCGGTCGTTGCTGACGGCGAGGACCTCCCCGACGATGCTGTGAGCGATCTGGTACGGTGAGCCGCCGCCCAGATCGAGCCCGATCGGGGTGTACAGCGACGCGAGCTCCGATTCGTCGAACGTCGTCTCCTCGTCGTCGTACGCCTCCAGCATCTCCTCGAACCGCTCCCGCGGCCCCATCAGTCCGACGTACGGCGCCGGCGAGCGGAGCAGCTGCTCCACGGCGATTCGGTCGTCGACGAAGTTGTGCGTCATCACGACCGCGTGCGTCCGCGCGTCGAGGTCGAGCACGTCGTCGAGCCCCGCCGGCGACGTCGTCACGGTCCGGTGGGCCTCGGGGAACCGCGCGTCGAGGTCGACCCCGCCGCGGAAGCCGACGACGGTGACGCGGAAGTCGTTCCGTTCGCCGAGTTCGACCACCGGTCCGACGTCGTGGCCGGTGCCGAAGACGACGAGGTCGTCCGGGGCGGCGAGTCCGTCGACGAACACCTCCAGCGTCTCCCCCGTCCCGTCCTCGACGGTGACGATGTCGGCGGCGCCGCGCCCGGCGAGATCGGCCGCCGGCCCCGCGAGCGCCTCGACCGGCCACCCGTCCGCGGACGACTCGGTAGGGAGGGTCAGCCGGTCCTCGTCGGGGTGGTAGTACGAACGCTCGCCGAGGCGGCTTCGGTCGGCCTGCGAACCGTCGCCGGCGTCTCCCGCGCCGCCCTCGCCCCCCTCACCGCCGGCGGAGAGCACCGTGAGCACCGCCACGTCGCGGCCGGCGCCGAACGCCTCGACGGCCGGGCGGTACGTCTGGTCTAAGGGTTCCAACAGGACGTCGATCACGCCGTTACAGCCGACGCCGAGCCCCCAGACGTCGTCGTCGTCCTCCATCAGGTCGTACGTGACCCGATCGGGGCGGCCCGTCTCGCGGACCGCTTCCGCGGCGGCGAGCAGGTCGTCCTCGATACAGCCCGCCGTGATCGAGCCGACGCCCGTCCCGTCGTCGTCGAGGAGCATCTTCGCCCCCGGCCGACGGTAGGCGTTCCCCTCGACGTCGACGATCGTCGCGAGCACGTCGATGCCGTCGGCGTCGAGTCGGTCGCGAACGCGCTGTACCACCTCGGTCTCCGGTACGCTCCAGTTGCTTGCTGACATATCAGGGTTGTAGGTCGATAGTCGACGGCGCGTCGCGCGCCGCGTATACTTTTCGAACGCCGCGGTCGTGCAGGTCCGTGCCGCAGGCGCCGCCCGCGACCGCGTCTCGCGCCCGGCCCGGGTCGTCCACGGCCGCGCCGGCGACGACGTCGACGCCGCGCTCGAACAGCGGGTCCGGGAGCGACGAGGCGGTCGCGCCGACCACGACGACCGTCGCCGACGCGGGGGCCGCGTCGAGGTATCGCTCGATCCCGCCGTACACGAGCGTCGAGCCGGTGACGAAGGCCACGTCCGTCCCGTCCATCGCGGTTGCGGTCTCCGCCGGAGTGAACGACCGGAAGGCGACGCCGGCGGGCGTCGATACCGTCGCCGGGTCGACGGGTTCGCGTTCGATGGCGCGGACCTCCACGCCGTCGAACTTCCGGAAAGCGGGCCGGAACAGCCCGACCGTGACGACCGTCTCGACCGACGGGTCGAGCAGGGCCATCGGGTCACCGTCCCGCCAGTCGAGCAGCGGCGCCGCGCAGGCGTTCAGCGTCGCCACCGCGAGCGCGCGAGCGCCGAGCGCGACCGCGTCGGTCGTACCTTCGGGGCCGTCCTCGGCCGCCGGAACCGGCGCCAGCAGTCCGTCGACGTCGGTGGGGGCGGTCGGCGCGGCCCCCTCGGGAAGGTGCGCGAGTCCGGCCGCGGGTCGCCGTCCGTCCCGGCACTCCCGTCCGTCTTCGCCCGATAGCTCCACGAGTACGACGGAATCCCCGACCGTGACGCGATCGAGGCGGACTCCCGAGAGCGCGCCGCGGTCGCGGAGCGCGTCGAGCGTCGCCCGCAGGGTCGGACCGGGCCACTCCGGGACGGAGCCATCGCGGTCGTCGTCAGCGGTCCCCCCATCGACGCGCCCGCCGGCGCCGGTCATACGACGCCCCCTTCGCCGTGGTCGCCGCTCTCCGTCTCGTCGCCGGCGCGGCCGCGCCCGCCCTCGGGCTCGCCGCCGGTCCGGCGCGGGTCGTGCTCGTAGCCGATCGGCCCGCCGAGCCCGTGCCGCTCGATCTGGCGGGCCGCCTCCGCGAGGTCGCGCGCCTCGGCGAACCCGAACAGCCCGTCGACGTAGGGGGCCGCGTCTCCCATGCCGCGGGACGCCGGCTCGAACGACGGGGAGACGGCGAGCGGGTTGAGCCAGACGACGCCGTCGGCCCGGTCCGCGAGCCACGTGATCCCGTCGGTGAACAGGTCGGGATCGCCCACGTCGAGCCCGTCGCTCGCGACGACGACGACCGTCCGCCGGTCGACGGCGTGCGGGGCGGTCCGGCGAAGCTCGTCGAGCGCGTGACCGATCCTGGTGCCGCCGCCCCACTCGATCTCGGCGGCGCGGAGCGCGTCGGCCGGCGAGCGGGCGGGGTCCGAGAACGCCGCCGTCGCCTCGGCGAAGTCGGTGTCGAAGAGGAAGACGCGGGCGTCCCGGGCGCTCGTCGCGACGCGTTCCCCGAGCGCGAGCAGCGCGCTCCGGTCGACGGTGTCGAGCACCGACCCGCTGACGTCGACGAGCAGACAGCACCGCAGCTCGCTCGGCGTCGGCGCGTCGCGCGGGAGGTCGATCGGCGCGCCCCCGGTCTGGAGGCTCGCCCGTAGCGCGCCGCGCGCGTCGACGAGCGGTCCGGTCGGCGACCGGCGGCGGCGCCGGCCGGGCAGCGACGAGAGCGCGTCGACGAACCGCTCGGCGGCCGCGTGCTCCGCCTTCGAGGGGACCGGGACGTCCGCTTCGACGAGCGCGCTCTCGCCGACCGCGCTGTACCGCCGCCCGTCCCGCTCGTCGCGCTGCTCGTCGGTCGGCCGGTCCCCGGCGGCGTGGCGACGGTCGGTCGGAATCCTGACCGTCGGGTCGCCGTCGCCGTCGGCGTCCATCTCCGGCGGCTCCGCGTCGTCGAGCAGTCCCGGGTCCTCCGCGTCGGCGTCGCCGGAGTCGTCGGCCGGCGCCGCGTCGTCCGTCCCTCGGTCCTCGCCGTCCTCACCGCCCTCCGGCGACGGCCCGTCGTGGGCGGTGGCGATCCGGTCGAGCCCGCTTCGGAGCCGGTGCCAGAACGTCGGGAACGCCTCGTCGAAGGCGTCGCCGTCGGCGGTCTCGGAGAGCAGGCTCGCGCGGAGCGCCGCCTCGACCCGTCGCTCGTCGGCGAGCCCGACCGCGGCGAGCGCGCGGGCGGCGTCGAGGGTGCCGGAGGCCGGCACGGCGACGCCGTCTCGGCGGAGCACGGCCGCGAACCGGATCAGCTCCGTCACGAGGTGCTGTCTCGCCGCCGGGAAATCGGGGGTCTCCGTCTCGGTGCCGTCGGATCGCGCCACGGTCACTCGACCCGCTCTGGGGCCGCGCTCGCGGCGTCGCGGAGCCGTTCGAGCAGTTCCGCGTCGACGCGACCGACGTCTTCCGCCTCCTTCAGCAGGCAACCGATCGTCCGCTCGATCTCGTCGGCCGCGAGGGGTTCGTCGGCGTCCTCGTGGCGCAGCGCGGCGACCGCGCGGGCCCAGTCCAGCGTCTCGGCGACGCCCGGGCGCTTGAGGAACGACTCCTCGCGCAGCCGCTCGACCACCGAGCACACCTCCGCGGCGACGGCGGCGTCGAGCTCCGGTACCTTCCGGCGGACGATCTCGTACTCCGTCTCGAACGACGGCGGCTCGACGTGGAGGTAGAGGCACCGGCGCTTCAGCGCGTCGCTCAGCCCTCGGGTCCGGTTCGACGTGAGGATCACGACCGGCGGCGTCGACGCGCTCACGGTGCCGTACTCCGGGATCGACACCTGGAAGTCCGAGAGCAGCTCCAGTAGGAACGCCTCGAACTCCTCGTCGGCGCGGTCGATCTCGTCGATCAGCAGCACCGGGGGCCGTCCCTCGGCGCTCCGGAGCGCGCGCAACAGGGGGCGTTCGAGGAGGTACTCCTCGCCGAACACGGAGCCGGTGTCCGGCTCGCCGCTGTGCCCGCCCGCCGCTCCGGCGGCGCCGTTCGTCCCGGCGCCGCCGGCGACGGTCCCCTCGTCGGCCTGCACGGCGAGCAGCTGCTTCGTGTAGTTCCACTCGTAGAGCGCGTTCTCCGCGGTGAGCCCCTCGTAGCACTGGAGCCGGATCAGCTCCGTGTCGAACCCCTCGGCGAGCGTCTTGCCGAGCTCCGTCTTGCCGCTGCCGGGCGGCCCCTCGACGAGCAGCGGGCGCCCCAGTCGGAGCGCGAGGTCGACCGTCGTCACCGTGCGGTCGTCGGCGACGTAGTCGGCCGCCTCGAACCGCTCGCGGAGCTCCGCCTCGGTGAGCGAGGCGAAGGGCCCCCCGTCGAGCTCCCCGCTCACGCCTCGGCCCCCTCGTCGAGGTACGACGCCGGGTCGTTCGCGAACGAGTCGGCGCAGCCGCGACAGCAGAAGTGGTACGTCTCGCCGTCGTGCTCGACCGACGCGTCGGCCGTCGCCGGGTCGACGGTCATGCCGCAGACCGGGTCGATCGCGGTCTCGCCCTCGTCGTCGCCATCCTCGGAGAGGTCGCCCGCGTCGTCGGCGCCGGCCTCGCTGTCGTCGCCCTCGCTTCCACCGGCCGTCCCGCCCGCGGCCGCCGGACTCGCCGTCGACCGCTCGTCGACGACCTCGGCGAGCAGGCTCGCCGCGATCGCCGCCGGCGTGTAGGCTGCCACGTCGACGCCCGCGGGGTTCGTCACCGCGGCGACGACCTCCCCCACGTCGCGGTCGAGCAGCCCCGCGGCGCGCTCGGTCACCTCGGCCGCCCGCTCGTCGCTGGCGACGAGGCCGACGTAGGTCGCGTCCGCGAGGACGCCGGCGGCGACGCCGCGCGCGTCGTACTCGCCCATCGAGGCGACGACGACGAGCGGCGCGCGGCCCACGGCGTCGGAGATCTCCCCGTGGTCGACCGTGTCGAGCACCCGCGTCGACGCGGGCACGTCGCGGTCCGCGTCGCCGTCGGCGACGACGAGCGTCACGTCGACCGCGAGCTCGTCGGCCAGCCGCGCGAGCGAGCGAGTCACCGGGGAGTCGCCGACGACGACGAGCTCGGTCGTCGGCGTCACCGGTTCGATGAAGAGTTCGAGGACGCCCTCGCTGTGACACGTCATCGGAAAGGCGTCGAGCCCGGGACGGTCGAGGGCCTCGGGGTCGGGCGCGATCCCGACGAGCCGCGGGCTCCCCGCCTCTATCGCCGCGACGCCCTGCGTCGCCACGACCGACTGAGCGCAGGCCGCGCCGCCGACCCAGCCGTGGATCTCGCCGTCGGCGGTGACGACCGCGCGGTCGCCGACGTTGGCCGACACCGGCGGCTCGCGGCGGACGATCGTCGCCCGCGCGTACGGCTCGCGGCGCTCGGCGAGCGTCGCCTCCAAGTCGGAGACGTCGCCGTCGTCGATCCTCGTATCGGTCCCGGTCGAGTCGTCGGTTTCGGGCCTACCGGTTCCGTCGTGTGCGGGCTCGTCGGTCCCGTCGTGTTGGGTCTCGTCGTGTGTCATCTGTTGGGTGGAAACGGTCCCGTCGACTCGGCCGGCGCGGCCGATCGGGGAGTCGGAACGGCGTCCGATCGGGGGAGTCGAAACGGGGGCGGCTGCGTGCGGCTCAGTCGTCGGCCGGCTCGGCGTCGTCGCCGAGATCGAACTCGACGTTGTGGGCGGGCTGGTGGGCCAGTCCGACCTCGTCGAGCGTCTCCCAGACGACGTCCGGCGTCATCGGCATCTCCACGTGGGTGACGCCGGCGTGGCTCATCGCGTCGACGACGGCGTTGACGATCGCCGGCGGCGACCCGACGGTGGGCGACTCGCCGACGCCCTTCGCTCCGATCGGGTGGTGCGGCGACGGCGTGACGGTGTGGCCCGTGTCGAAGTTCGGGATCTCGTTGGCCGTCGGCAGCAGGTAGTTCATGAAGTCACCGCCGGTGACGTTGCCGTTGTCGTCGTAGGTGACCTTCTCTAACATCGCGGTGCCGATCCCCTGGGCGAGCCCGCCGTGGATCTGCCCCTCGATGATCATCGGGTTGATGCGGTTGCCGCAGTCGTCGACCGCCACGAACTTCTCGAAGTCGACTTCGCCGGTCTCGCGGTCGATCTCGACGATCACGATGTACGAACCGAACGGGTACGTCATCTCCGGCGGGTCGTAGTAGTTCACGGCCTCCAGCCCGGGCTCCTCGTCGCCGGGGTGGTTCATGTAGGCGCCCGCGGCGATCTCCGTGATGGTGATCGAGCGGTCGGGCGCGCCGGCGACGTGGAACTCGCCGGACTCGCGCTCCCACTCGATGTCCTCCTCGGCGGCCTCCAGCTCGTTTGCGGCGATCGACTTCGCCTTGTCGCGCACCTTACGCGCGGCGACGGCGGCGGCCGCGCCCGCGACGGGCGTCGACCGCGAGCCGTACGTCCCGAGCCCGTACGGCTCGGTGTCGGTGTCGCCGTGCTCGACCGTAATCGAGTCCACGTCCATCCCGAGCTCCTCGGCGACGATCTGCGCGAACGTGGTCTCGTGGCCCTGCCCCTGCGTCTGGACGCCGACCCGCAACACCGCGTTGCCGGTCGGGTTCACGCGCAGGTCCGCGGAGTCGAACATCTCGATGCCGGCGATGTCGCACTGCTTGCCGGGACCGGCGCCGACGACCTCGGTGAACGAGGAGATGCCGATGCCGATCAGCTTGTCGGCGTCCTCCTCGATCCGGCGCTGCTGCTCCTCGCGGTAGTGGTCGTAGTCGGCCATCTCTAAGGCCTTATCCAGCGCCTTCTCGTAGTCGCCGGAGTCGTAGTTCCAGCCCGTCGCGGACTCGTACGGGAACGCGTCCGAGGGGATGAAGTTCCGCCGGCGGATCTCCGCCGGGTCCATCTCCAGTTCGTCGGCGAGCACCTTCACCATGCGCTCGATGAGGTACACCGCCTCGGTGACGCGGAACGAGCACCGATAGGCGACCCCGCCGGGCGCGGTGTTCGTGAACGCGGCCGTCAGCGAGCCGTACGCGGCCTCGATGTCGTACGACCCGGTGAAGATGTTGAAGAAGCCGGCCGGGAACTTCGACGGCTGGGCCGCCGCGTTGTACGCGCCGTGATTGGCGAGCACGTCGACTTTGACGCCCTCGATCACGCCGTCCTCGGTGGCGGCGAGCTCGCCGGTCATGTCGTAGTCGCGGGCGAACCCGGTCGTCTGAATGTTCTCGGAGCGCTCTTCGATCCACTTCACCGGCTCTTCGAGGACGTACGACGCCGCCGCGGCGACGACGTAGCCCGGGTAGATCGGCACCTTGTTGCCGAACCCGCCCCCGACGTCGGGGCTCACGATACGGACCTTATGCTCCGGGATCCCCGACACCTGCGAGAACAGGGTGCGGTGGGCGTGGGGCGCCTGCGAAGTCATGTGGACCGTCATCTTGTCCATGCCCGGGTCCCAGTCGGCGACCGCGCCGCACGTCTCGATGGGGGCGGGGTGGAGCCGCTGGTACAGCATGTCCTCCTCGACGGTGACCGCGGCCTCGTCGAAGACCGTCTCGGTGGCCTCCTTGTCGCCGGTGTCCCAGTCGAAGATGTGGTTGTCCTCCTGGTCCTCGAGCTCGTCGCGGACCAGCGGCGCGTCCTCCTCCAGCGCCTCCTCGGCGTCGACGACGGGGTCGAGCACGTCGTAGTCGACTTCGACCTTCTGGGCGCCGTCCTTCGCCGCGTACCGGTCCGTCGCGATGACGGCCGCGACCTCCTGCGACTGGAACTTCACCTTCTCGTTGACGAGCACGTCCTGCGTGTCGTCCATCAGCGTCGGCATCGTCGCGAGGTCGTGCTCCAGTAAGTCCTCGGCCGTCAGCACGGCGACGACGCCGTCCATCGCCTCGGCGCGGGAGCCGTCGATCTCCTCGATCCGGGCGTGTGCGTGCGGGCTCCGGACGATCTCGCAGTGGAGCATGCCCGGCTTCTTGATGTCGTCGACGTAGTTGCCGCGACCGGTGATGAAGCGCTTGTCCTCCTTGCGCGTCACCTCCTCGCCCATGCCGCCGCGGCCGTGGCCGCAGTGCTTCTCCGGATCGGGACCGCCGTCGTCGTCGTGCTGATACTCCGTTTCCGCGTCGGGCGTGTCTGGTTCGCTACTCATTTGGTGTCACCTCGGTCGTTCGCATCGGTGCCCGCGTCGGCGTCGGCCGTGTCGTCCGCGTCGCCCGCGTCGTCGAGGAGCGCGTCGCGGTCGAACGGGTCGGCCCCGTCGGGACCGCCGCAGCAGTCCTCGCGGCCGCAGAACGTGTCCGCGTCGCCGCCGAACTCAGGGGCCGCGTGGCCGCCCTCGGGCGACGCCGCGGGCCCCCCGTCCGTCGCACCGTCGGCCGCGACCGCGCCGCCGTCGGCGGCGGCCCGGTTCTCCAGCTCCTCGGCCGCGTACTCGATCGAGCGGACGATGTTCTGGTAGCCGGTACACCGACAGAGGTTGCCGCTGATCGCGTCGCGGATCGTCTCCTCGTCCGGATCCGGATGCTCGTCGAGCAGCGCCTTCCCCGCCATCAGCATCCCCGGGGTGCAGTAGCCGCACTGCAGGCCGTGCTCCTCTCGGAACCCCTCCTGAAGCGGGTGGATGTCGTCGGCCTCGGGAAGGTCCTCCATTCCCTCGACGGTGAGGATCTCCGCCCCGTCGGCCTGCGCCGCGAACATCAGGCAGGACTTGATCGGCTCGCCGTCCTTCAGCACGGTGCAGGCGCCGCAGTTGCCCGTGTCACAGCCGATGTGCGTGCCAGTCATGTCCAAGTCCTCTCGGATCGCGTGGACGAGGAGCCGGCGCGGCTCGACCTCGATCGTGTGTTCGGTGCCGTTGACCGTCAGCGTGATTTCGCGTTCGTCAGTCACTGTGTTACCCTCCGTTGGACCGTCACCGTCCCCGCGCGCTCCGCGGCGTCGCTCAGCGCGCGCTGGGTGAGGACGTCGACCATCCGCTCTTTGTAATCGGCGCCGCCGTGTTCGTCCGACTCCGGATTCGACTGCTCGGCGGCCAGCTCGCCCGCCGTCGCGAACAGGTCGGGACTGGGCCGCTCGCCTTCGAGGTGCTCCTCTGCGTCCGTCGCCCGGGCGTTGGTGATGTCGACGGCGGTCATCCCGATCCCGGCCGACTCGATGACGCCGTCGTCGTCGAAGACGAGCCGAACGCCGACGCCCGCCATCGCGTAGTCGCCGGTCTTCCGCTTCAGCTTGTGGTACGCGCTCCCCTCGGTCGGCGCCGGCTCGGGGACGCGGATCTCGGTGATCAGCTCCTGCTCGCCGAGCGTCGTGTCGTACGGCAGGAGGAAGAACTCGTCCGCGGGGATCGCCCGGTCGCCGTCCGGGCCGGTGGCGATCACCTCGCCCTCGTGGGCGAGGAGGATGCTCCCCCAGTCGCCCTTCGGATCGGCCTGCGCGACGGAGCCGACGACCGTGCCGCGGTTCCGGATCTGCGGGTCGGCGACCAGCGGCGCGGCGTCGGCGAAGCTGCCGTACTTCTCGTCGATCAGATCGGAGTCCTCCACGTCGGCGTGGCGGGCGAGCGCGCCCAGACGGAGGTGGCCGTCCCCCTCGTCGAGGTAGTCGAGCGAGTCGATGCCGTTGATGTCGACGACCACGTCGGGGTTCGCGAGCCGGAACCGGAGCATCGGCACGAGGCTCTGTCCCCCGGCGAGGATCGTCGGGTCGTCGAGGCTCTCCAGCAGGCTGACCGCCTCGTCGACCGTGTCCGGTTCGTGGTGCTCGAACGGTGCCGACTTCATCCGAACATCCCCCGAATCTTATCGGTGACCCCGGAGTCGGTCTCCTCGACGTCGGTCATCTGCGACTCGATGGAAGTGAAGAAGTTATTGACGATCTTGTTGGCGACCGGGTTGATGACGCGGCCGCCGAGCTGGGCGATGCGACCGGAGATGTCGGCCTCGGTCCACCACTCGATGCGGGAGCCGTCGCCGTCCTCCTGCGGATGGATATGCATGCCGGACTCCATACTGAAGCTGCTTCCGCTCGCGGAGCCGGAGCCGGTGGCCGTCATGATGAACTCCTCCTCGTCGCGGTCCTCGATGGTCACGGTCGTCTCGAACTTCGGCTTCACGCTGCCGACGCCGACCTGCATCAGCGCCGCGTAGTCCTGTCCGGACCGGAACGCGCGCGCGGCGACGTCGTCCGCCTCCGCCTCCGGCAGCGTCGGAATGTCCGCTTCCGGCTCGTACGTGTCCCACTCGAACTCGTCGTCCATCGGGGTGATGTACTGACATCCCTTCAACGAGTCGCGCACCGCGATCGGGTCCGAGAGCACGACCCACGCCTTCTCGGGCGGGACGCCGTCGAGCTCGAACTCGCCGTCGAACTTCATCTGCGCTCCTCCGCGTCCGCAGTTGTTCGTCCGTTCGTCACCGTCATCTTTTATACCCCCCTACTATGAGCATACTATTACCACAAGGTGTGTTATTTCATAGCACCATAATAAACGTTATTGACCATGACAGACATCCCGAATACGAGCCGATCGGCGCTGAGAGCCCCGGAGGACACAGATGAGTCGCGATAGAGGCGGATCGGAGGGGGGTGAGAGCCACCACTCCGACGGAGACCGCGGCCACGACCACGGGGAGATAACTCCCCTTGAGGCGGCCGCGGAGCGCGTCCGCGACCTCCGCGACGAGTGGTCTGACCGGTGGGCGGTCGAGACCGCGTCGTTGGATCGGATCGCGGGGCGCACCCTGGCCGAGCCGATCGACGCACCGAGCGACGTGCCCGCCCGGAGCCACGCGACGATGGACGGCTACGCGTTCGACGCCACCGAGGGGTACCCCTACGAGCTGGTCGACCGAGAGGTGTTCCCGGAGTCCGACCCGCCGGCGATCGCCGACGGCGAGGCAGTTCGGATCTTCACGGGCGCGCCGCTTCCCGCCGGGGCGAACGCCGTCCTCAAACAGGAGGAGGCGACGGTGGAGGACGGCCGGCTCGACGGGTCACCGACCGAGCCCGGCACGTACGTCTACGAGCGCGGCAGCAACGTCGCGGCCGGCGAGCGGCTGTTCGCGGCCGGCGAGCGACTCGGCGCGAAGGACGCGATCCTGCTCGGCGATCTCGGGATCGACGAGGTGCCCGTGACCGAGCGGCTCTCCGTCGGCCTGCTGGCGACCGGGACGGAGATCCACGAGGGGCGCCACGACGACCTCGACTCGCCGATGCTCGCGGGGCTCGTCCGCGGGTGGGGCGGCGAGGCGACGTACGAAGGCACTGTTCCGGACGAGTACGAGCGCGTTCGGGACCGGATCGCCGGGGTGGCCGCCGACCACGACGTCGTGATGACGACCGGGGGCACGAGCGTCGGCGACAAGGACTACGTCGTCCGCGCGCTCCGCGACCTCGGCACCGTGCACTTCCACCGGGTCGCGCTGCGTCCGGGCAAGCCGATCGCGGTCGCGACGCTCGACGACAGCGACGCCGTCGCCTTCGCGATCCCAGGCAAGCCGGTCGGCGCGCACGCCGTGACCGCGCTGGTCGCGCGTCCGTTCTTCACCGGAAGCACCGCGCTCCCGACCGTCGACGCCGCGGTGGCGAGCGACGTGGGCATCTCCGTCCCGGGGTTCACCTACGCCGTCCCGGTGACGCTCGACGGCGACGAGGCGACGCCGCTCGGTCACGTCGACTCGCCGCTGGCCGTGTACGAGGAGACGTTCGACCCGAGCGTGCTCTCGTCGAGCACGCGGGCGACGCGCGCCGACGGGTTCGTGCTCACCGAGTCGGCGCTGTCGGCCGGCGAGGCGGTCGCCGTCGTCCCGTACCCCGTGGTCGAGCGATGACCGGCGAGGAGCTTCCGATCGCGGCGCCGCCGTTCGAAGGGGGCGACGCCGTCCCGCCCCGAGTCGCCGGCGTGCTGCTCGCGGCGGGGACCGGCAGCCGCTTCGGCGACGCCAACAAGCTCCTCGCGAGCGCGGACGGGGAGCCGGTCGTGCGCCGCGCCGCCCGGACGCTGGTCGACGCCGGACTGGACCCGGTGGTCGTCGTCGTCGGTCACGAGGCGGAGCGAGTCCGGGCCGCCGTCGCCGACCTCCCGGTGGAGACCGTCGACAACGACGCGTACGAGACGGGACAGTCGACCTCGGTCAGGGCCGGGATCGACGCGGTTCGGGAGGGCGCCGGCGGGGGCGGTGCGAGCGCGGGCCGCGACGGAACGGGCCCGGCGGTCGACGCCGCGGTCGTCGGACTGGGCGACATGCCGTTCGTCGACCCGGAGACCGTCGAGTCGCTCGTCGCGGCGTACGCCGCCGGCGTCGGCGACGCCGTCGCGGCCGCCTACGAGGGGGACCGCGGGAACCCGGTGCTGTTCGATCGGCGCTTCTTCGACCGGCTCGCCGACGTCGACGGCGACGTTGGGGGGCGGGAGATACTGCTCAAGGACGACGCGAGCGCGCTCGTCGCCGTCGACGACCCGGGGGTCCGCCGCGACGTGGACCGTCCGGAGGACCTCCCGGGGGACGGTGCGGGAGACGCGGGCGACGACTGAGCGGTGGGTGTCGGGCGGCGACTCGCTCACCGGACGCCGCTGGGACGCTCACCGGACGCCGCTGGGACGCTCACCGGACGCCGCTGGGACGCTCACCGGACGCCGCTGGGACGCTCACCGGACGCCGCTGGGACGCTCACCGAACATCGCCTGGGCGCCCGCCCGGCGACTCACTCCTCGGGCGTCGCCTTCCGAACGACGATGTTCCCGTCCTCGACGTGCCACTCCACGCGGTCACCGGCGCCGACGTTGAGGAAGTTACGCACGGGCTTGGGGACCGTCGTCAGATTCTTTTCCGAGACTTTGGTGTCCGTGAGATTACCCATCGATCCGCTCTTTACGGCGTAGCAGGGACATAGTTTACGCTATGGAGGCGCATAGCGACAACGACGGAAGATCGGTCGGACGCTACCGGAACTCACCGGGAGTCAGACGGCGGAGTTCCAGCGGTGGGCGCCGCCGTCGGAGGCCCGGTCGAAGTCCAGGTCGAATCGGTCGGACTCGATCAGCACTGGCCCCGGAACGTAACCGTCGACGTCGCCGCCGACGGCAGTGAGCAGGTCGCGCTCGCGCATCGTCTCCAACACGTCGCAGACGGTACGCTCCCGACCCTCGATCAGGTTCGCCTCCTCGATCACGGCCTCGACGGTGACGCGCCCCTCTAGCATCGCCAGCCGGATCGCTGACACCCACGCCGGCTCTCGTCTCATCTCCCGACACACGATAGATAACCATATGCGATGGGTATTTATAAAAAGCTCTCGCTTGAGCGATACGATCGATCGGACGGCGCGGCCGCGGCTGGCTCGGCGGGCGGGGTCGGTCCGGCGGGCTCAAAGGAGCCGTGACGGACTGGTTCGACGCCGACGAGAGCGACCGGGAAGCGGGCGAGCGAACGCTCCAAGCCAGCGTGACCGGGCGATTGGCGAAGCCCTTTATCTCCTTATCCGTATGTCCATCCGTGTCGTTCTCACATCGCCGGGTCCGTCCGCAACACGGGGTCTACGCGCTGGGAACGTTCTGCGTCGGGCTCGGGATCGGCCATCTCGTCACCGAGGGCGAGGGGCTGGGAACGGGGTTAGAGGCGTTCGTGATCTGCGGCATCTCCCTCCTCGTCGTCGCCACCGGATACCGGCTCCCGGACCGGCCGATCTCCCGGTCCGGACAGTGGCGGGCGCTCCGAACGGCGGTCGGCGTGGCCGGATCGTTCGCGCTCCTCGCGCTCGCCGTCTGGCTGATATGGGCGCTGGAGGGGAACCAGACGGAGTTCACCTTCCTCCTCGCGTTCGCGACCGCCCTCGGCTCTGCGGTCGGTATCCGCAGCGGGCTGTACGCGGTCGAGGCCGACGAGCGGCTCAACGAAGCCCGCGACCTGACCAAGCTGTTGACGATCAACCAGCGCGTGCTGCGGCACAACCTCCGGAACGAACTCGCCGTCGCGCTCGGCAACCTCGACAACATCGATCGGCGCGATCACGGCCCGGAGACGGCCGAGGACGTGCGGACCGCACAGACCCACCTGGAGAGCCTCCTCGAAACGACCGACCGCACGCGCGAGATCGTCTCGATCTGGAACACCGACAAGCGCGAGACGTTTCGCCTCCAAGCGCTGTTAGAGAGGCGGGTCGAGGCGGTCGGGGAGACGTATCCGGACGTGTCGATAGAGACGGAGTTCGACGGCGACCCCCGCGTGGAGTCGCATCCGACGCTGCCGACGGCGATCGAGGAGGCGCTCCGCAACGCGGCCGAGCACACGCCGACCGACGTCGCGGTGAGCGTCACGCTCCGCAGGGACCAGACTGGAGCGGCGGTCGTCGATATCGCCGACACCGGGGCCGGGATCCCGAAGTTCAACGTGGACGCGATCGAGAGCCCGGAGGAGACGCCGCTCGTCCACACGCAGGGACTCGGGCTCTGGATCATCTACTGGACCGTCGAGACGTCGGACGGACTGTTCGAGCTGCTTGAGAACGACCCCACCGGGACCGTCATCCGAATCACGCTGGAGACCGTCGAGGAGCCCTGAACGAGACGCCGATCGTCTGATCGTCTGTCGCCCGGACGACGGGAGCGTCCGCTTCGTTCCGGGCGGCGATCGAGACTCCGGGACTCGTGGCGATCGCCCTGCCGAGAGACAGTATTGCATAACGCATACAAACACATAAGTCGGCGCGGTCCGTACGAGAAGCCGATGCCTGAGGAAATCGAAGAGATCCGGCGGCAGAAACTCGAGGAGCTGCGGAACCGAGACGGGACGGACGAGACCGGCGAGGCGAACGCGACCGACGAGACGGAGCCGCGAAGTCCGTCCGAACCGATCCCGGTCGACGGGAAGGCGGAACTGACCGAGACCGTCGCCGAGCACGACGTCGTGTTGGTCGACTTCTACGCCGACTGGTGCGGCCCGTGTCAGATGCTCGAACCGGTCGTCGAAACGGTCGCCGCCGAGACGGACGCGGCCGTGGCGAAGGTCGACGTCGACGCGGACCAAGGGCTCGCCGCCGAGCACGGCGTCCGAGGGGTCCCGACGCTGCTCCTGTTCGCCGACGGGCAACCGGCCGAGCGCCTCGTGGGGATGCAGGACGAAGCGCGGCTCCGCTCCGTGATCGAGGAGCACGCCTGATCCGCCCGAACGCATGAAAGGACCCGAATCGACGCCGCGCGCCGACCGCAGATGAGCGACGCGACCCCGGTCGAGTACGTCCGGAATCACCGGGAGGAGCTGACTGCTCTCGCCCTCGACCTCCTCGCGATCGACACGTCGAACCCGCCGGGCGACACGCGCGAGATCGTCGGCGCGATCGAGGCGTTCCTCGACCCGCTCCCGGTCGAGGTCGAGCGCGTCGCGGTCGACCCGGCGAAGCCGAACCTCCTCGTTCGGCTCGCCGGCGAGTCAGACCGAGCCCTGCTGTACAACGGCCACCTCGACACGGTGCCGTTCGACGCCGACGCGTGGACGCGCGATCCGCTCGGCGAACGCGTCGATGACCGGGTCTACGGCCGCGGCGCGACCGACATGAAGGGCGCCGTGGCGTCGATGCTGTTCGCGGTCAGGGCGTTCGCGGCGACCGACACGGAGCCGCCGGCCGACCTGCTGTTCGCGCTCGTGAGCGACGAGGAGGTCGGAGGCGACGCCGGGCTGCCGGCGCTCCTGGAGGCGGATCGGCTCGAGGCGGACGCCTGCGTGATCGGCGAGCCGACCTGCGAGGCGGACCGCCACTCAGTCACGGTCGCCGACCGCGGCAGCATCTGGCTGACCCTCGAGGCGACCGGCGAGGGGGCGCACGGCTCGCGCCCGACGCTCGGCGTGAACGCGATCGACCGCCTCTACGGCGCAGTCGAGGTGTTTCGCGACCGCTTCGGGTCCGATCGACTGGACATCGACGCCGACGTCGAGCCGATCGTCGAGGAGTCGGTCGAGTACTACGCTCCGACGATGGGCGTGGAAGCCGCCCGAGACCTGTTCCGGTACCCCTCGATCAACCTCGGCGTCTTCGAGGGCGGCGACGCGGTGAACAGCGTTCCGGAGTCGGCCCGCGCCGAGATCGACGTGCGACTGACCGCGGGCGTCCGGACGCCGGACGTGCTCTCGCGGATCCGGAGCTGCGTCGCCGACTGCGAGGGGATCGCGATCACCGACGTCTCGTGGAGCGTCGGCACCGCGGAGGCGCCCGACAGCCCGCTGGTCGAAGCGGTGGCGTCGACCGCGGCCGACGTCACGGGCGACCGCGTCTTCCGACGGAGCGCGACGGGCGGCGGCGACGCGAAGACGCTCCGGAACGCCGGCGTGCCGCCCGTCGAGTACG
>NZ_JARANT010000019.1 GCF_029889805.1 Halorubrum sp. Boch-26
CTCCTCGACGGCGGCGGACGACTCGACGGCGACCGCCACGGCCGCCCCGGTCCCCCGCGACGACATCCCCGACCCCCTCCGGCGGCGCATCCGGAAGGATCTCGCCGCCGCCGAGGTCGACCCGTCGGTCGAGCGCCGCGAGGTGTGACCGGACCGCCGAGCGCTGCGAGACGCAGCCGATACCCGAAACGCGGTCGTTGGCCGCCGATACCGGAGATTTCCGCCGATGTATTTCGGTTCGAAGGAAACCTATTTGCGGCGCGATACGATATGAAACGGTAATGAGTAGCGTCGAATGGGAGGAAGACGACCCCTTCGAGGAACAGCGGGACAAGGTCGAAAACCCGATGAAACGGCTGTTCCTCGCGTACGGTCGCGACTACCTCCCGCAGGTCTCCGTCGGCATCTCCGCCAGCGTCTTCGCGCGGCTCCTCGATCTCCTCCCGCCGCTCATGCTCGGGATCGCCATCGACGCCGTCTTCTACGAGGACGCGCTGTTCAGCGAGCAGATCCCGCTCGTGGTCCTCCCGGACGCGTGGCTCCCGACGGGACAGACGGAACAGTTCTGGTTCACCATCGCCGTCATTGGGGCCGCGTTCGGCGTCGGCGCCGGCTTCCACTGGATCCGCAACTGGGGGTTCAACGCCTTCGCCCAGAACATCCAGCACGACGTTCGGACCGACACCTACGACAAGATGCAGCGGCTGAACATGGAGTTCTTCTCCGACAAGCAGACCGGGGAGATGATGTCGATCCTCTCGAACGACGTGAACCGGCTCGAACGGTTCTTAAACGACGGGATGAACTCCCTGTTTCGGCTCTCCGTGATGGTGCTCGGGATCGGGTTCCTGCTCGTGTGGATCAACTGGCAGCTCGCTCTCGTCGCGCTCCTTCCGGTCCCGATCATCGGCGGGTTCACCTACCTCTTCATCCGGATCATCCAGCCGAAGTACGCCGAGGTGCGCTCCTCGGTCGGGAAGATGAACTCCCGGCTGGAGAACAACCTCGGCGGCATCCAGGTGATCAAGTCGTCGAACACCGAGCCGTACGAGTCGGACCGCGTCGACGACGTGTCGATGGACTACTTCGACGCCAACTGGGACGCGATCACGACGCGGATCAAGTTCTTCCCCGCGCTCCGCGTCCTCGCCGGTATCGGCTTCGTGCTCACGTTCGTCATCGGCGGGCTGTGGGTGTTCCAGGAGACGCCGCCGGGGCCGTTCACCGGCGACCTCTCGGTGGGGATGTTCGTCGTCTTCATCCTCTACACCCAGCGGTTCATCTGGCCGATGGCCCAGTTCGGGCAGATCATCAACATGTACCAGCGCGCCCGCGCCTCCTCCGCGCGGATCTTCGGGCTGATGGACGAGCCCTCGCGGCTCGCCGAGGACCCGAACGCCGAGGAGCTGGCCGTCGGCGACGGCGACGTCGTCTACGACGACGTGAGCTTCGGCTACGACGAGGAGACTATCGTCTCCGACGTCGACTTCGCGGTCGAGGGCGGCGAGACGCTCGCGCTGGTGGGGCCCACCGGCGCCGGAAAGTCCACCGTCCTCAAGCTGCTGCTCCGGATGTACGACGTCGACGAGGGATCGATCGAGATCGACGGGCAGGACGTCCGCGACGTGACGCTCAAATCGCTCCGTCGGTCGATCGGCTACGTCGGCCAGTCGTCGTACCTCTTTTACGGCACCGTCCGCGAGAACATCACGTACGGCACGTTCGACGCGACCGACGAGGAGGTCCGCGAGGCCGCGCGCGCCGCGGAGGCGCACGAGTTCATCGAGAACCTCCCGGACGGGTACGACACGATGGTCGGCGAGCGCGGCGTGAAGCTCTCCGGCGGGCAGCGCCAGCGCGTCACCATCGCCCGCGCCGTGCTCAAAGACCCGGACCTCCTCATCCTCGACGAGGCGACCTCCGACGTCGACACCGAGACGGAGATGCTGATCCAGCGCTCGCTCGACCGGCTCACGACCGACCGGACGACGTTCGCGATCGCGCACCGCCTCTCCACGATCAAGGACGCCGACACCATCCTCGTGTTGGAGGGCGGCGAGATCGTCGAGCGTGGGACCCACGCGGAGCTGCTCGACAACGGGGGACTGTACGCCCACCTCTGGGGCGTGCAGGCCGGCGAGATCGACGAGCTGCCACAGGAGTTCATCGACCGCGCCCAGGAGCGCACCGCGCGGCTGATCGAGGACGCGGAGACCGACGACGACTGAGCCGGCGAGCCCCCTGTCGTCCCGGACCGTCGGTTATACGACGCGCCCCGCCGAGGAGTCGATATGCGACTCGCGGACGCCACCTGGACCGACGTGCGCGACGCCGACGTCGACGTCGCGTTCGTCCCCGTCGGCAGCACCGAACAGCACGGCCCTCACGCGCCCCTCGGGACCGACACGCTCGACGCCGTCGCGGTCGCGGAGGCCGGGGCGACGACCTACGAGGGCGCGGCCGCCGACCGCGACGCGTCCGGGGAGAGCGCGGGCGAGGTCGCGGTCGCCCCGCCGATCCCCGTCGGCGTCGCCGAGGAGCACCGTGCCTTCGACGGGACGATGTGGGTCTCTCCCGACGCCTTCCGGGCGTACGTCCGCGAGGCGGCCGAATCGCTGCCGCACCACGGGGTCGACCGGGTGGTGTTCGTCAACGGGCACGGCGGCAACGTCGAGGCGCTCGCGGAGGTCGCTCGGCTATTCTCCCGCGACGACGCTCACGACGGCTACGCCGTCGCATTCACGTGGTTCGAGGCGGTCGGCGAGCACGCGGGCGACATGGGCCACGCCGGCCCGCTGGAGACGGCGCTGTTGCGCGCGACGGCCCCCGACCTCGTCCGCGAGGACCGCGTCGCGGCCGCGAGCGAGGGCGCCGCCGATCGGTGGGGCGAGTGGGTCTCGGGCGTGAACCTCGCGCACGACTCGGACGCGTTCACGGAGAACGGAGTGGTCGGCGACCCGACCGCCGGCGATGCCGAGCGCGGCGAGGCCCTGCTCGACCTCGCGAGCGACGCGCTCGCGGAGCTGGCGGCCGCGGTCGTCGAGCGGGAGTCGATTTAAAAGGAACGGCCCGGCGACGCTACTCCTCGTCTTCCTCGCCCTCGTCGTCGTCCGCCTCCGCGGCGTCCTGCAGCGCCCCGCGGATCGCGGGGACGGTGCCGGTGAGCGAGGCCACCTCCTCGGCGGCGGCCTCGATGTCGCCGACGAGCGACTCCAACTCCTCGATCTCTCCTTTTAAATCGGCGGCGTCCTCGAAGGCGTCGGCGCGCTCGCCGAGCACGTACGCCTTCTTCGCCGACCGCACGGAACCGATCGCGTCACCGACGTCGAGGGCGGACTTCAGTCCGTTGAGCGCGCCGAGCACGTTGTCCGCGTCCGTCTCCCACACGTCGTCCGGGTCGGGGAGTTCGGTCCGAGCGGCCGCGAGGTGCTCTTCGACCTCCGCGCGCGTCTCCGCGGCGGCCTCACCGAACAGGTCGTCGTCGTCGAACGTGGACTGGCTCATACCGGAATCGTTGTGCCGACGCCTTTTAAAAACGCGCCCGAAAGCGGAAGTGAAACTGCGGGGGACGAGGCGTGATCCGTTCGTCTGTCGCGGCGGGCGTTCAGTTCCGTTCCGACGACCGCTGGAATCGACGGAGTCGGCGGCCTCGCAGCCGCGCTCGCGACGGACGGCGGGGGAACTGCGACCGGTCTCTCTATCGAACGCCGCGATCGTCGCGGTGAGGCCGGGACCGTGGGCCGCGTGTCTCTGCCCGGTCCGCGCGCTCCCGTGGACTTCGGTCGAGTCACAGTCTGACCACCAGTTCCACGGTGAACAGCACGACGAGCAGCGTCAAGACCCCGGCCAGCGTCGCCAGCGTCCACAGCCACTCGGTCACCCGGTCCGCGTTCGGTGTCGCGGCGAGCGGCGTCGGCCGGTCGCTGGAATCGGACCCGGTCACGGCGGACCGGTCGTCTCCGCGCGACGTAAACCCGACTATGAGGCGGCCGTACCGCTTCCTTCGTCTCCGGACGTCTATATACTCGTCCGGCCGAGACGCCGCTCGATCACACCTGCTTCCACGGCGCCTCCTCGACGTCGACGACGCGCTCGCTGCGGTCGATCGCGTCGGTCCGCTCGACGTCCTCTGGGTCTCGCGTCTCCGTCTGCTCCCCCGTCGGCCGGATCGATCGGTCGTCTGGGGGCGTACCGCCGCCGAGCGATTATCACTGAAAATATTCGGGGGGTAGTTATTAACACCGTCCGATCCCACTAGACTGACACATCATGCAAGACGGATCGTCTCCCGGCGTCAGATCGAGTTACGGCGCGAAGCTCGCGCTGTCGCTGATCGGGGTCATGGGGGTCTCAGTTTCATACGGGGTCATCGTCTACCTCCGAACGGAGGGGGTCGGGGCGGTCGGCGCGGAGATCCGTTCCGGGCTCATCGGGATGACGCTGTTGACGGTGATCGGGCTCGCGCTCATCGGCGTCACGGTCGGGTCGAACACGGTTATCTCGCTGCGCCAGCTCACGACGAAGGCGGAGCGCATGGCCGAGGGCGACCTCGACGTGACGCTCGAGACGGGACGAACCGACGAGATCGGTCGGCTGTTCGAGGCGTTCGACGCCATGCGCGGCTCGCTCCGCGTCGAGATCGACGACGCGGAGACCGCTCGGCGGGAGGCCGAAGAGGCCCGCCGGGAAGCGACCGAGCGCGCCGAGACGGTCGAGCGCAAGGCGAACGAGTACGAGTCGGCCATGCGGGCGCTCGCCGACGGGGACCTGACACAGCGGGTCGACCCCGAGGGCGACAGCGAGGCGATGGCTCGCGTCGGCGCCGCGTTCAACGAGATGGCCGACGAGCTGGAAGGGACGGTCGCCTCCGTCGCGACCGTCGCCGAGGACACCGCCGATGTCGCGGGCACCGTCGACGACCGCACCGAGAGCCTGCGAACGACGACCGGCACCGTGAGCGAGGCGGTCGAGGAGATCGCCGAGGGGGCGCGCACCCAGCGCGACGACCTGCAGGCGGCGACGGACGAGGCGGAGAACCTCGCGTCGTCGGCCGAGGAGGTCGCCTCCACCGTCACCGACGTGGCGGAGTCCGCGGAACACGCCGCCGCGGTCGGCGAGGAAGGCCGCGAGGCCGCCGAGGAGGCGCTCGCGGAGATGGACGCGGTCGAGGAGACGACCGCGGAGACGACCGCGGAGGTCGAGTCGCTCGCGGAAGAGGTCGAAGAGATCGGCGAGGTTGTCGACACCATCTCGGAGATCGCCGAGCAGACGAACCTGCTCGCGCTCAACGCGTCGATCGAGGCGGCCCGGTCCGGCGCCGACGGGGCCGGCTTCGCGGTCGTCGCCGAGGAGGTGAAAGCGCTGGCCGAGGAGACCCAGGAGTCGGCGAGCGAGATCGAAGCCCGGATCCATTCCGTGCAAGAGCGCGCCGAGACGGGCGCGAACGCGATGGAACGCACCGAAAAGCGGATCTCCGCCGGCGTCGACACCGTCGAGACGTCGATCGACGCGCTCGAACGCCTCGCGGAGGCCTCCGAGCGGACCGACACGAGCATGACCGAAATCACCCGGGCGACCGAGACGCAGGCCGACTCCGTGGACGCGGTCGTCGGCCACGTCGAGGACGTCTCCGCGATCAGCGCACAGACCGCGAGCGCGGCCGGCGACGTCACCGGCGCGGTCGATGAACAGGAGCGTACCCTCGGAGCGGTCGAGACCGCCGCCGGGTCGCTCTCCGACCGCGCGCTCGCGCTGCGGCAAGCGGTCGATGACTTCGAGTTCGAGAAAGGATCCGGCTTCGACGCCGGGGGCCCAGCCGCCGACCGGAGCCGCAACGCCGGCGTCGCCGACGCCACTGCGACCGCGGTCTCCGACGGCGGCACTGCGGGCTCGACCGCCGACGGCTCCTTCGACTTCTCCCACGGGAGGAAGGCCGGCGACGATGACGCGGCAGACGGGGAGGGGGTGAACTGAGATGCTCGTCGACACCGCCGTCTGGGCGTGGATCGGCGCGCTCGCGATGGGCGCCGGGACGATTCCCCCGCTCTGGGCGTGGTTCTCCCGGTCCTCGGAGACGGGAGAGTCGCACACCGTCTACTACGCCACGCTCGCCGGGGTCACCGGTATCGCGGCGCTCGCGTACCTCCTGATGGCGCTCGGCTTCGGCACGCTGTCGGCGGCTGCCGGAGAGCTCGACCTCGTCCGGTACGTCGACTGGCTCTTGACGACGCCGCTCCTGCTCCTCTATCTCGGGCTCCTCGCCCGTCCGTCGCGCCGCGTGCTCGCCGGCCTGATCGGCGTCGACGTAGTTATCATCGCCGGTGGCATCTCCGCCTCCGCCACCACCGGAACGGTCTCGTGGGTCGCCTTCGGGATCGCCGGTGCCGCGTACCTCGGACTCGTCTACGGCCTCCTCGTCTCGCTCCCCCGCTCGGCCTCGGCGGAGGGGGACCGAGTCCGCGCCGTCTTCGGGACGCTCCGGAACATCACGGTGGTGCTGTGGACGCTGTACCCGATCGTGTGGCTGCTCGCACCCACCGGTTTCGGCCTGCTGACCACGACGACGGAGATGCTCGTGTTCGTCTACCTTGACATCGTGTCGAAGGTGGGATTCGTCGCCGTCGCGGTTATGGGCGCGGACGCGCTCGACAGCCTCGGCGCCGACCGCGACGAGTTCGCCGTCGACGCCGCGGACCCGAGCGCCGAGGAGCACACGACGGTCCTCGGCGACGACTGAGCCGCGGTCCTTTCTACTCGCCGTCCGCGACGAGGTCTTCGTACCGCGCGCCGGTCTGTTTCAGCGTCTCCGTCGAGTAGAGCCGCTCGTGGGCGACGGGGAGGTGGTCGGCCGCCAGCTCGTCGATCTTCGCGTCGACCGCCTCGGCCTCGCGCCCGTGGATCATCGTGAACAGGTTGTACTCCCACTCCTGGTCAGGCCGGCGCGGGCGGTGGTAACACAGCGTGACGTACGGGAGGCTCCCGACCGCCTCGCCGCGCTCGTCGAGCTCCCCGTCGGGCACGTCCCAGACGACCATGCAGTTGTTCGTGAAGCCGGTGACGACGTGGTTGACGACGCAGCCGATCCGCTTGATGCAGCCGTCCGCGAGCAGGCGCTCGACCGCCCCGAGGACGTCGTCGAGGGGGGCGCCGATCTCGCTCGCCACGTCGGCGTAGGGAGTCGCCGACAGCGGGAAGCCGTCTTGGATCGCCAGGAGGAGGTCGCCTTCAAGCGGTGTGAGATCGCCGCGCGCGTTCTCGGAGATGCGGGTGGCGGAGACCGCCGTCTCGTCGAGGGACTCTCTCGCGAATCGATCGGCGTTCACCACCGGGAACTCCAGATCGATGTAGTAGTCCGTGAGCATCGGGAGCGCAAGCACCTCGCAGCCGGTCCGCTCCTCGATCTCCGCGAGGATCGCGTCGCGCCGCTCGCGGGAGCCCGCGGTGACGACGAACCACTGGTTCCACTCGTGGTCGCGGCGGTAGTTGTGGTTCACCTGTCGGTAGCCGTTGATCACCTCGGCGACCTCGTCGAACCGGTCTTCGGGCGCCCGCACGGTCGCCAGCGTCGACGAGCCGATGACGGGCGGATTCAGCACCGCGCCGAACCGCCGGAACACTCCCCGCTCCCGGAGGTCGCGGACGCGGTCGAGGACTCCGTCGGCGTCGACGTCGACGCCCGTCTCGGCCGAGATCTCGCGAGCGACCCGCTCGAAGGGGCGGGATTCGACGGGAAAATCGCTCTGGTACTCGTCGATGAGGGCCGCGTCGACCGCGTCGATGTCGGCCCGCCAGTCGGCGTCCAGACTCATTGCGATCGCTTGGAGGCGCGCGTACCTACGGGTTTCGGAGGGGGCCGCGGTCCCGGAAGGGGTACGACTCGGCGGAGTCGGCGGCTCCGGAGGGTATCAGTCGTCAGCGGGGCTCTGCCCGGACGCCGGGGCGAACGCCCGGGCGCTCTCCTCGAGCTGGGCCGTCGAGCAGCCGCCGACGGTGGCGGCCTGTTCGAGCGTCAGCGTGCGGGCGCGATACAGCGTGAGTGCGGTGGACACGGATTTGGAAGTCATCGGCAACAACTACATTCTAGGTGGACGAATATATAACTCTAGCGCCTTTCAGGGGGTGTTACGAAATACTAAAGTGAAAAATACGTTTGATTCTGGTTTATTTTGCTTTAAAACACAATGAATGCTTTTTTCTGCTTTGTGGATGCGTACCACGGAACCGGCGAAAATCCGTTCGGATCTCGAGGTCATCGCTCGCACGCGCCGCAACCGCGAGGGCGTGGGATCGGCCTGCCTCTTCCCAGCGCTCGGGAGCCGAGCGAGGGACTTTTCGTCCGAGGACCCGAACGAGGCGTATGGCTCAGGCGACCCAGGAGTTCGGCGAGTGGCCCCTCAAGCGGCTGATGACCGAGGTCTGCGGCTCCGGCCACAAGTCGGCCGACGACCTGACGCGCGCGCAGGCGACCGAGGCGTTCGAGCGAATCCTCGCGAACGAGCCCGACCCGACCACGCTCGGGGCGTTCTGGCTCGCGAACCGCTGGAAGCGGAACACGCCCGAGGAGTTGGGCGCGTACGTCGACGTGATGTGCGAGCGCGTCGAGTACGCCGAACCCGACGCCGACCCCGTCGACTGCGGCGCCAACTACGACGGGAAGGGACGGTCCGCGATCTTAGGCGTCGCGGCCGGGGCAGTCGCGGCCGCGGCCGGCACCCCCGTCGTCGTCCACTCGGGCGATCGCGTCCCCACGCAGAAGCAGGACGCCTACAAGCACGTCTTAGACGAGCTCGGCGTCCACACCGAGCTGAGGCCCTCGGACTCCGCCGACATGGTCGACGAGACCGGCTTCGGCTTCTACTACCAGCCCGCGTTCAACCCCGCCATCGACGACCTGTTCGACCGGCGCGACCAGATGGGGGTCCGGACGTTCGTCAACACGATCGAGACGCTGGCGAACCCCGCCGGGGCGTCGGTCCACCTCGGCTCCTTCTACCACCTCGCGTTCGCGAAGAAGGTGGTCGACACGTTCGTCGAGAGCGAGTTCCACGACCTCGACCGCGTCCTGATGTTCCAGGGGATGGAGGGGTACGACGACGTGCGTCCCGGCTACACCAAGGTCGCGGAGTGGGGCGCGGCGGACGGGAGCGACGCCGACGGTGGCGAGACGACCGACAGCGACGGGGCCGGCAGCGACGGCGCCTCATTCGACGACTTCGAGATCGAGACCGCCGAGTACGGGATGGACCTCGAAGAGGACGACCTCGCGGTCGACGACGTCGCCGCCGACTCCGCGCGGATCACCGAGGAGGTGCTGGCCGGCGAGCGCGACGACGCCTTCGCCGACGCGGTCGCGGTCAACGCCGCCCTCCGGATCTACGCCCGCGAGGACGCCGACTCGATCGAGGCGGGGCTGGAAACCGCCCGCGAGGCCATCGACGACGGCTCCGCGCTGGGCGTGCTCGAAGACCTGCGCGCGTTCTGACGGGCAGCGCGACGACTGTGGACCCGACCCTCGATGCCGGTTTTGAATGAATCCCCGAGGGGTTCGGAAAGCTCACTCAGGCGTTCGTGATAGACGCCCACACTCACTGAACGCCGTGATGCACGCTGTCATCTCACACCGGGCGAGCCTCCGCACTGGCCACGGGTGAACACTGCGACGCGCACGGCGCCAAATCGGCTCTCCTCCGTCTCTCCGCCTCCTGCGGCCGTCGTCGATTACCGCTCCGGTGCCGGCGGCATCGCCCGCTTGTGGGCGCTGCGCTCGTGGAGCTCGACGACGCGGTCGACGGCCTCGGCGGGCACTCCGAGCTCGCGGACCGTCGCCGCCCGCGAGAGGCCGCCGTCGACGTGGACGGCGAGGATCGCGTCGACGGTGTCGTAGTCGAGGCCCATCTCCTCGGCGTCGGTCTGGCCCTCCCACATCCCCGCGGTCGGCTCCTGCATCACGAGCTCGCGCGGGACGCCGACGTGCGCGGCCAGCTGCCGGACCTGCTGTTTGTAGAGGTTCCCGATGGGGTTGCAGTCGACCGCCTGATCGCCGTACTTGGTGAAGTAGCCGGTCATCGCCTCCGCGCGATTCCCCGTCCCGAGCACGACCCGATCCTCCGCGTTGGCGACGAAGTAGTTCAGGACTGCGCGGGTCCGGACGTAGACGTTGCCCGCCGCCGTCCGGTCGGCGGCGGCCTCCGGGAACGCGTCGAAGAAGGCCTCCGCGATCGGCTGGATCTCGACCACGTCGTACTCGATCCCGAGCTCGTGCGCGACGCGCTCGGCGTCGCTCATCACGTCGGAGTCGTTCACCGCCGAGGGCATCGTGATCCCGTGGAGGCCGTCCTCGCCGAGCGCCTCGACGGCGAGATGGGCGGTCAGCGTCGAGTCGATCCCGCCCGAGAGGCCGAGGACGGCGCCCTCCGCGCCCGCGTCGTCGACGACGTCCCCGATGAACGCGACGACGCGCTCGCGGGTCGCCTCCAGCTCCGGCTCCGAGAGCCGGAGGTCGAGCGGCGGGTCGTCCGACAGCAACACCGACTGCTTCGAGGTCTGGCTCATGGTAACAGACAGGGGCCGAGACGACTAATATCCCCGCTTCTCGCCCGTGAACTGGACGTTCGTCGGGTTTTTGTCACCTTCGCTCCGTCACCGCACGCTCCCTCGTCGTCGCCGAGATTCGGTCTCCCCTACAACAGTCCCTCTCGCTCGGCGAGCAGCAGCCCCTCCAGCGTCGCGTCGTTTGTCGGCGGCTCGCGGGCGACCTCCAGCGCCTCCTCGATCGGGACCGCGCGCGGCGAGAGGAACTCGTTGCTGTCGTGGTCGACTTGGACCGGTTCGAGCCCCTCGGCGAACACGTACCCGCGCGTGTGACGGAGCACGCCCGTCGAGCACCACACCTCCTGTAACAGCGACGTCGACGAGGGCGCGAAGCCGGTCTCCTCTGCGAGCTCGCGCGCGCCGGCGGCGGTGTACGACTCGCCGCGCTCGACGATCCCCGCGGGCAGTTCCAGCTGGGTGTTCCGCACGGTCGGGCGGTACTGCTCGACGAACAGCACGTCGCCGTCGGCGACCGCGATCACGACCGTCGCCGGCGACAGCTCCGCCCAGTAGTACTTCTTCTCCGACCCGTCCGGCTGCTCGACGCGGTCGTACCCCCCCACGAACCAGCCGGGGTCGTACTCGACGGCGACCTCTCGGACCGGCCACTCCGGTTCGCCCGGCAGCGAGTGGTTGCGGCCGTCGGCGAAGGCCGGGAGGTCGCGCAGGTCGGCGGCGGGGGCGTCGTCGCCCGCACGCTCGCCCTCGCCGCCCGCACGCTCGTTCTCGTCGCTCACGGCTGCACCACCTCCACGCGGTAGACCGCTCCATCGTACCGCACGCGGACCCCGTCGTCGGTCGCGGCCTCGGGGGTCTGCCGCGTGAGCGCGTCCACCTCGTCAAACGGCGTGTGGGTGAACCACTCCTTGATCCCGTACGCGTCGGACAGGTACGGGTCGGAGCGCCCGTCGTCGCTCGCGAGCGCGCTCGTCAGGAACGGCCACCGACGCTCGGAGGCGTTGTTGACGTCGGCCGCCGGCTCGGCGGTCTCGATCGGCTCGGCGGTCAGGTAGTAGGGGTCGCCGCCGCCGAGGTAGCTCGGCAGGGCGCCCAACGCGAGCAGGGCGACGACGACCAAGGCGATGGCGACGAGGAGGTTCCGGGTGACCCGGCGCATGGTCGACGTTGGCGCCGGCGGGGAATACCGGTTTCGACCGCGGCGGATCCGGACTCGGACGCCACGTTTCGCCCTCCCGTCCACCCCACTGCGTCGCCCCCCGCGCCGACGCGCTTTACTCGCCCGCGCCCCTCTTCGCTCCCATGGAGTTCCGGTTCGAGCTGGCGCTGTGTGCCGCGCTCGAATCGCCGGACTGTGTCGTCGCCCGCCAGCTCGGTGCCGGCGTGGCGAACCCCGGCGGTCGGATCGTCGACGTCTGCGTGCTGGAGCCCGGCCCGGGGTTCGACCGGCGGGCGGCGATCACCCCCGAACGGATCCCGGACCCCGCGATCGAGGCGGCGGTCGGCCCCGGCGAGGCGGTCCCGGTCGCGGACGCGTTCGAGTTCCCGCCGGAACGGGCGGCCGCGGTCGTCGAGCGGGCCGTCGAGGTCGGCTACCTCGAACGCGAGCGCCGCGACGGGCGGCCGGTCGCCCGCGCGACCGCCCGGTACCCCGACGACTGGGTCGGCTCGCTGACCGCGATCGAGAACAAGCCGGACCTTGGGAACCCGGGCGATTTGGCGGCCCAGCTGCGGTACGACGTCGCGCTCGGGCTGTTCGACGAGGCGGTCCTCGCCACCGCCTCCTACGTCACCCGCGCGCACCTCAACCGGATCCCCGATCCGGTCGGAGTCTGGCGGTTCGACCCCGAGACGGGCGAGCGCGAGGTGGTCCGCGAGCCCGACCCGCTCGACCCCGACGCGCCCGGCGTCGAGATCCGCGAGGAGCGGTCGCTTCGGACTGACGTCGCCCTCGTCGACCCGGACGCGTTGGCCCGCAAGCGGCGCCGGATCGCGGAGCGCGCGTACGGGAAGGGATGGAGACCGTCGCCCCCGGCGTGCGCGCACGCGACCGGGACCGCCGACGGTCGGCCGCACTGCGAGCGGTTCGACCGGGTGGTCGATCCGGGGCGCGACTGCGGCGCGGGCTGTGCGGCGTACGACCCCGCCGACCCGCCGGCGGTCGATCGGGACGGGCTCCGCGACGAGCGGACCGCGTGGGTGGCCGAGCCCGACCGCGACGGGCCGCGCCGACAGTCGGGGCTCTCGCGGTTCCTGTGATCGCTTTCGCGGTTCCTGTGATCGCTTTCGCGCTCCCTGTGGGAATCCTTATATCCCGAGCGACGGACCCTCACGTATGAACGACATCGACGACGTGTTCGTCGCGCGGTTGATGACGAGCGAGCTCCACACGGTGACGCCCGACACGCTGGTCGAGGACGCGGCCGCCGTGCTGCTCGACAACGACATCAGCTCGGCGCTGGTCGTCGACGACGACGGCGCCCTGGTCGGCATCCTCACCACGACCGACTTCGTCGACATCGTCGCGAAGAGCCAGCCGAAGGCCGAGACGACCGTCGAGCGGTACATGACTCGCGACCCGGTCACGGCCGGCGCGCAGGACTCCGTCGCGGCGGTCGCCTCGCTCATGGTCGAGCACGGGTTTCACCACGTGCCCGTCGTCGACGGCGACACGCCCATCGGGATCATCACGACCTCCGACTTCGCCGCGTACGTCTCCTCGCCGGAGACGGCGTCGCCGTAGGACGCGGTCGCCGCCGCCCGTCCGTCGTTTCCGCTCCGACTCCGACACGCTCCCGCGTCCGCGACGACGACAAGTGACGCCCCTTTCTGTGAGGTATTACCCGGGGAACGCCTACGTGGCGCCATGCCCGACCACCTGCACCTCAACCTCTTCACCATGGCCTCCGTCGAGCACGTCTCGCCGGGGTCGTGGACCTTCCCCGGCGACCGGTCGCCGGCGTACACGGACCGGGAGTACTGGACCGAGGTCGCCCGGACCGCCGAGCGCGGCGGCTTCGACGCGGTGTTCTTCGCCGACGTGCGCGGGGTCTACGACGTGTACGGCGACGACCGCCACACGGCCGTCGAGAAGGGGGTCCAGACGCCCGCAAGCGACCCGCAGCTCGTCGTTCCCGCGATGGCGGAGGTCACCGACGACCTCGGGTTCGCCGTGACGCGGTCGACGACGTACACCCACCCCTACCAGCTCGCGCGAGAGTTCTCCACGCTCGATCACCTCACCGACGGCCGGGTCGCGATCAACGTCGTCACCTCGTACCTCCAGTCGGCCGCCGAGAACCTCGGCCTCGACGAGCGGATGGACAAGCAGACGCGTTACGACCGCGCGGACGAGTTCCTCGACGTCTGCTACAAGCTGTGGGAGGAGTCGTGGGACGACGACGCGGTCGAGGTCGACCGCGAGGTCGGGCGGTACACCGACCCCGAGAAGGTCTCGGCGATCGACCACGAGGGCGAGCACTTCTCCGTGCCCGGCCCCCACGGCTGCGAGCCCTCGCCACAGCGGACCCCCGTCGTGTACCAGGCCGGCTCCTCCGACCGAGGCCGGGCGTTCGCGGCCGCGAACGCCGAGGCCGTCTTCGCCAGCCAGCCGACCGAGGCGGGCGTCCGCGAGTACATGACCGACGTGAAGTCGCGCGCGGCCGACCGCGGTCGCGATCCCGAGAGCCTGAAGTTCTTCATCGGCGTCGTCCCCGTCGTCGGCGAGACGCAGGCCCTCGCGGAGGCGAAGTACGAGGAGTATAAGCGCCACGTCGACGTGGAGGCGACGCTCGCGCTCCTCTCCGGCTTCCTCGACATGGACCTGTCGGAGCTCGACCCCGACCAGAAGGTCGAGCACATCGAGACGGACGCGATCCAAGGGACGATGAACGCGTTCACGAAGGCCCAGCCGGACCGCGAGTGGACCGTCCGCGAGGTCGCGGAATTCTGCGGGCTCGGCACCACCTCCCCGACGATCGTCGGCACGCCCGCGGTGATCGCCGACGAGCTGGCGTACTGGCACGAGGCGGTCGGCGTCCACGGGTTCAACATCAAGGAGGTCGTCCGCCCCGACTCGCTGACGGACTTCGTCGACCTCGTCGTCCCGAGGCTGCGCGACCGCGGGCTCGTCCCGGACCCGAACGACGGCGAGGGGCGCCGCGGCGGCACCCTCCGCGAGCGCCTGTTCGGCGAGGGGCAGTCCCGGCTCCGCGACGACCACCCGGCGAGACAGTAGCGCCCTCGAATCGGGCGATCTCACCCGAATTTATCAGATCCGAATCCGACAACGCTGCCGCCCCCACTACTGTTAAGTGCGTTCCCCTGCTTCGCTCAGGTGACGCTTCGCTTGGAGGGCCGAAGCGTCAGCGGGGACCTACTGAACGGCACGCCCGTGCCACCTTTTCCCGGCACGGGCGTGCCGTTCGTTCCTTTCACACCGACGAGCGACGGCCGCCTCCGTCGATCGCGATGTTCTGGACGCCGATAGCTCCAAGGCCGCGTCCGCCGACGGTCCGGTATGCCGCTGTTACAGTTCTCGACGACGCTGTCGCTCTCGCCGACCGATCGCGAGTCGTTCGTCGCGTTCGTCACCGACCGATACACCGAGGAGATGGCGACCGCGGCGGGCCACGTGGCGGTGACGATCGCCGAGCACGAGCCGTCGGCGATGGCGATCGGTCGGGGCGTCGACGGCCCGCTGCTGTTCCTCGACGCGGAGATCCGCGAGGGCCGCCCCGTCGAGTACAAGCGGGCGTTCGGGCTGGCGGTGATGGAGCGTGCGGTCGCGGCGCTCGGCGTCCCAGAGCCGAACGCCAAGGTCGTGTTTACCGAACACGCCGGCGAGGACATGATGGGAATCGACCGCGTGGGCGGCGACTGGGAGGGGGAGTGACGCTCCGCTTATCCCTCGGTCTCGCCGAGATTCTCCTCCTGATACGCGCCCTCGTATGTCCCGTCGTGATCGGCCTCTGCGAGCACCAGCTGGGCGATCCGGGCTCCCGGCTCGATATCGATCGCGTGCCCCACGTCGAGGCGCCCCTCGCCGACCCCCTCGTAGCCGGCGTCCCAGACGGCGGTGTCGAGGGTACAGGAGTTCCGCAACAGCGTTGACCGCGGGAGCACGAACCCGACCCGCTCGCTCGGGATCCGCACCGGCTCCCCGTACCGGACCACGTACGCTCCCGGGTCCAGCCGGTACGTCCCGTCTTCGAGCGGTACCGGCTCGCGCTCGCCGACGCGTTTCCCGTCGCGGCCGATCCGTCCGGCGCTCGTCTGCTCGAAGATCTCGCCGACCGTGAGGTCGACGCCGTTCGGCTGTCGCTGCGCGTCGTCGAGGTCGGCGTCGCCGGCTTCGAGCGCCGCCGCGACCGTCGCTCCCGAGTCGAACATACCCGAGCGGACCCGCGGGCGAAACTAAACGATGTCGCACGCCGACGCGGTGCGGACCGGCCCGTCCCTGGCCGCCGATGGATCCAGCGAATTCGTCCGGGAACGGCCTTTATGAGCCTTATACACTCGTTACGTCTACTGTTCACACGGGGAATGATACCCCGCCTATTCTCCCTCAATAATTGCCGGTTCGGCGGATCCTACACGGTCGATCTTTCGGGAAACTCGCGGGTTTTATATCCACGGGAGGGCCATCTTTCGGTGATATGGGACAAACGATTACGGAGAAAATCCTCGATGACCATCTCGTCGAGGGCGAGCTGACGCCCGGCGAGGAGATCGGTATCGAGATCGACCAGGTGCTGACGCAAGACACCACCGGCACGATGGTGTGGCTCCAGTTCGAGGCGCTGGACCTCGACGAGGTCCAGACGGAGCTGGCCGCGCAGTACTGCGACCACCAGACGTACCAGTTCGACTTCAAGAACACCGACGACCACCGCTTCCTCCGCTCCGCGGCCGGCACGTTCGGCGCCTACTTCTCCCGCCCCGGCAACGGGATCTGCCACCAGGTCCACAAGGAGAACTTCGCCGCGCCCGGGAAGACGCTGCTCGGCTCCGACTCGCACACGCCGACCCCCGGCGGGCTCGGCGAGCTCGCGATCGGCGCCGGCGGCCTCGACATCGCCGTCGCGATGGGCGGCGGCCCCTACTACGTCGAGATGCCGGAAGTCGTCAACGTCCACCTCGAAGGCGAGCTCCCCGAGTGGGCGACCGCCAAGGACGTGGCGCTCCACCTGCTCGGCGAGCTGACCGTCAAGGGCGGCGTCGGCAAGATCTTCGAGTACACCGGCCCCGGCGCCGAGAAGCTCTCGATCCCCGAGCGGACCACGATCACGAACCTCGGCACCGAGCTCGGCGCCACCTCTTCGATCTTCGCGACCGACGAGAAGACGAAAGACTGGCTCGCGCGCCAGGACCGCGAGGAGGAGCACGTCGACCTCCAGCCCGACGACGACGCGGAGTACGCGGAGACCATTGCGGTCGATCTCGGCGAGCTCGAGCCGCTCGTGGCCGCCCCGTCGATGCCCGACAACGTCGCCCCCGTCAGCGAGTACGAGGGTACCGACGTCGAGCAGGTCATCGTCGGCTCCTGTACCAACGGCGCCTACGAGGACATCCTTCCCAGCGCGAAGATGCTGGAGGGCCGCGAGGTCTCGAAGGGCACCGAGATGATCGTCGCGCCCGGCTCCAAGCAGGCGTCGGAGATGCTGGCCCGCGAGGGGTGGACCGCGGAGATGATGGCGGCCGGCGTCAACTTCTCCGAGGCGACCTGCGGCGCGTGTATCGGTATCGGTCACGTGCCCGCCTCCGACTCCGTCTCGCTGCGTACCTTCAACCGCAACTTCGAGGGTCGCTCCGGTATCGAGGACGACTCCGTCTTCCTCTGCTCGCCCGAGGTCGCCACCGCGGCGGCCATCACCGGCGAGATCGTCGACCCGCGCGACCTCGCCGACGACCTCGGCGACCTCGAGGCGCCCGGGCTGGAGATGGGAACGAAGTACGGTCCCGGGATGGGCGAGTCAGACTCCGACATCATCTCGCCCGACGAGGCGATCGACGACGGCCTCGTCAAGGGCCCGAACATCGGCGACGTGCCGCTCAAGGACGGGATCGACGTGGACGGCGGTGAGGCCCTCCTCAAGATGGAGGACAACATCACCACCGACCACATCATCCCGGCGACTGCGGACATCCTGAAGTTCCGCTCGAACATCGAGAAGCTCTCCGAGTTCACGCTCTCGCGCGTCGACGACACGTTCGCGCAGCGCTCGCTCGACGCCGACGGCGGCGTCCTCGTGGCCGGCGAGAACTACGGGCAGGGCTCCTCGCGCGAGCACGCCGCGCTCTGTCCGATGTACCTCGGCATCGAGGCCGTCTTCGCGCAGAGCTTCGCCCGCATCCACAAGGCGAACCTGTTCAACTTCGGTATCGTCCCGCTGGCGATCGACGCGGAGACGTACGAACAGATCGAGCAGGGCGACGACCTCGAGATCGTCGACGACGTGCCCGCGGGCGTCTCCTCCGGCCAGGAGGAGTTCTCCGTGAGCGTCAACGACGGCGAGTGGGAGTTCACCGCCGACCTCGACGCCTCCGAGCGCGAGCGCGACATCCTCGCGGCCGGCGGCAAGCTCTCGTGGGTCAAACAGCAGCACGCCGACGACGGCTCCGGCGCGGCGCCGGCCGACGACTGAGCGCGCTGTCCCGCGATCGACGAGCGATTTCGGATCTCCGTCTCCTCTATTTTTCGACGCGTTCGCGCTTTCAGCGTCGGCTGTGTGGATCGGCGAAGCGGCGGCGTACTGAAGCGGACGAGAGCGAGAGCGCGTGAATCGGTACGACGGAGCGGTTGTTTGTAGGCGCGAACGGGGTGCCGCTGGCGGGTGTTTCTGTATCGTTGTTGGCGGCGTAAACGCCTCCAAAGCCCAGTCGCTTGCTTATAAGCGGTTGCCGGCGGATCGACAGAGAACGCCACCAAACCCCAGCCGCGCTTCCCGCGAGCGGAGCGAGCGGGAAGCGCGACTGCCCCGTTAAGTCCCGGCCACCCGCACGGCAACCGCGCCTCACGCCTCCCCAGCCTCGCCGCTCGCTTCGCTCGCGGCGTCCCTCGCACCGTCGGCTCGCGGCCCAAAGGGCCGCTCACCGGGGCGCGCCACCGCATCGTTCTTTTATAAGCGATCGTCGTTGCCGACCACGATTGTTCGAATGCGGTTTTGTCACCGCCGACCTACGTCACCCACTCCCGCTATCGGTCGTGACCCTCCCGACTTGAGACACGCATCTCAACGCCGAACGGCGCCGCCGCTCCGTATGTGAGTCGAAACGGAAACCCGCGAAACGCGTCCCGTCGGTTCGACGTCGGAACCGGCGTTAGCGGGCCGCGGCGGCGACGCGCTCGCGCTCTTCCTTCTGCGAGATAGAGTAGGAGCGGTCGGCGTCGTAGTCCGCGGCCGTGACGAGCTCGTCGGCGAGCGCCTCGGCGGCGGACGTCGTCGACTTGTACGTCGCGCTGGCGACGCCGTCGGAGATGAACAGCAGCGCCTGGTCGACGCGGCGCTGGGGCGCGACGTCGACCGCCTTGGGAACGGAGATGCCGCCGTACTTCAGGCGAACGGTCTCCTCGCGGGGCGCGGCGTTTTCGACGGCCGTCACGAGGACCTGAGCCGGGTTCTCCTCGGTCCGGTCGTGGACGATGTCGAAGGCGTCGCGGACGATCCGTGTCGCCTGCTGCTTCTTGCCCGTGTTCTCGTCGGTCTGCATCAGGCGGTTGATCAGTCGCTCGACCAGGGAGATCTCGCTCTTCTTGAACTGTTTTGACGCGTGACGGCCCATGGTGTGGGCGATGGGCGTCACCGTCATGTACCGCTTCGTCGAGGGGTCCTCGTAGGCGATCTCGGTAACGTCCCAGACGCCGAACAGCGTGGCGTTCTCGTTGGCGGCCTCGCTTGCGGCGGGCGCGTCCGGCTCCGGCTCGTCGGCGGCGACGTCCGCGTCGGACTCCGCCTCGGTCTCTTCCCCGCTCATCTGACGGGCTTCTCCGCGTTTCCGCGAACCAGTTCGATCATGGAGACGCCGTTGACCTTCTCCACCTTGTAGTTGACACCGGAGAGGTCGCCCATCGCGCGACCCTTGGCCCCGCCGATCCCGGCGATCGTGACCTCGTCGTGCTCGTCGATGAACGAGATTGCACCGTCACCGGGACAGAACGCGGTGACCTGCTTCCCGTTCTTGATGAGCTGAACGCGGACACACTTTCGGATCGCCGAATTCGGCTGCTTTGCCTCGATCCCGACCTTCTCCAGAACGATCCCGCGAGCCTGCGGGGCGCCCTCGAGGGGGTCGGACTTCTTCTTGAGCCCGCGCTCTCGCCGAGCGTACTCGGAGTCGGACCAGCGGCGCTTCTGCCGGTCCTGTTTGAGCTTACGGGCCGCGTATTTGCCGTTCGCCATCGTACGTCTACTTCCAAACGGAGCTACTTAAGCGTCGTCTTTCGACGCGACGAAACGGCCTCAGATCGCCCGAACGGTACCTCTCGTCCGTTCTGAGAGTGTTTCGAACGACAGGCGGATCCAAAACAACCGCCGCTCGTCCACGCTGAGGCGGTAAGCCGGTGCGAGCGGACGTTATTCGTCGCCCGCGATCGGTCGCTCACGTCCGGCTGCCGATCGCCGGCCGCTCACGTCTGACCGCCGATCGCCGGCCGCTCACGTCTGACCGCTCACTCGCTCGTCGCCTCGCGGGCGTCGGCGGCCCAGTCGGGCTCAGGGATCTCCGCCCCGGGGTCGCGGTAGTCGATGTCGACGTCGACAGTCGCCCCCCGCCCGTCGTGTTCGCCCGCCCACGACTGTTCGAGTCGCGGGACGACGCCGGCCTCGTACACGTACGCCGTCGCCGACGCGGTCTCGACGGTCTCGGGGATGTTCCGGTCGCCGTCGAACGCGTCGGCGGTGAACCGCGCCGTCCGCTCGCCGCGAACCTGGCCCTCCCCGTCGCTCGTCGGGTTCCAGCGGTTCAGCCCCTCGTACCGCGTCTCGCCGGTCTCCGTCTCACCCTCGACGCGGATCCCGGTCAGCGCCTCCTGCCGCATCGAGTCTTCGAGGTCGGCCGCGGAGCGATCCGCCGACTGGCGGTCGTACTGCGTCTCGCCGTCGGCCCGCCGTCGAAACAGCAGCTCGCCGTCGGCGACGTACAGCTCCGTGACGTCCGCCTCCGACGTCTCCGTTATCTCCTGTCGCACGTACTGCCGACCGTTCGCGATGTCGTACCCGGACTCGTAGGTCTGCGAGGGCAGCCACGGGGCCGGCTCCGCGCCGCCGTCGTGGCTCGTCTCCGCGGTCGAGAACAGCGTAAACCCCCCCGCGTCGACGAACGCGCCGGTGTGCGCCTCTGCGAGTGTACCAAGCGCGAGCCCGTCGCCGTCGCGCCAGTCGGCGTCGGCGAACGGGCGGTCTGGACCTCCGTTGAGCGGGCCGACGGAGCCCTCATCGCCGGAACAGCCGGCGATCCCGACCGCGGTTCCGGTCCCGAGACCCGCGAGGAAGCGTCTGCGGTTCATGGGTCGAAAAACGGAGTCACGGATAAAAGGACGCGGGTTCGCCTCTACGTCAGCTGCACGTCGTCGATGTCGTGGTGGCGCTTCGCCAGCGTCCGGGCCGTCTCGATGTTGGTGCCGTCGGCGCCGATGGCGACGCCGCGGTCCGGATCCGGCACCTCGACGTACGCGACCCGGTCGTTCTGCTCGGAGATCGTCACGGCGTTGACCGCCGCGGGCGCGAGCGCGCTCGCGACGAACGCCTCCGGCGTGTCCGCGTCCTCCACCAGCTCGACGGACTTGCCGAGCCGCCGCTCCGCCTCCTCGACTGTCTCGCCCGCCTGGCCGATCGCGGCGGCCATCTCGCCGGCCGGCACGAGAAACACGAGCCGATCGCCCTCCACGAGGCAGTCCTTCGGCGCGACCCCGGTCAGCTCGTCGAAGCGACCGATGTAGCGCCGCGCCTCGTCGGAGAGCTCGACGTACATCAGTCGTCGCCCACGACGCGCGACCCCATCCGGAGGTCGACGTCGCCGGTGCCGAGCGAGATCGGTTTGCCTGCGATGACGTTCTCGATGACGCCGTCGAGCTCGTCGTACTCGCCGTGGATCGCGGCGTCGAGCAGGTGATTGACCGTCACCTCGAACGCCGCGCGCGCGAGCACGGAGTCCTTCGACCCCGAGATACCGTGGCGACCGATCGACTCGATCTCGCCGTTGTTCGTCATGATGTCGGCCACGAGCATCAGGTGGCGGACGTTCACATCGTCGAGCCCCTGCTCTTCGAGCGTGTTCTTCGTCTCGTCGATGATCGTCTCGCGGGCGGCCTCGACGCCGAGGTTGCGGTAGATCTCGTGGATGTTGTTGCACGTCGTCCGCGAGGCGTCGACGCCCTCGATGTCGAGGGCGTCGCCGAACGCCGACCCCTCGGTGTAGAGGACGAACTCCTCGTCGCCGCCGATCTCTTCTTTCCGGATGACGACGCGTTCGATCTCCTCGATTCCCTTGAAGACTATCTCGCGGAGCCGCTCGACCAGCTGGAGCAGCTCGCGGTAGCTGGGTTCGCTCGGGCCGAACTCGACGACGGTCCCCGACTGTCGGGTGTCGACGCCGAGCGAGTCCTCGATGGTCTCGGCGATGATCTCGGCGACCTCCGAGGGGTCGGTGTGGGTCGGCCACCGCTCCAACAGCGTGTCGTCGTTCAGGTCGATCCGCACCAGCATGTCGGCGACGTTCGTCGACACGTCGCCGAGCGCGAGGATGCGCGTCGCCTCGATGGACCAGACGACCTCGTGGGCCTTCTCGCGGTCCGTCGCGTACTCGCCCTCGAGGTGGACGGTCATCATCGGCGTGTCCGGCGTCTTCCGGGCGTCCACCAGCTCGATGAGCCGGGGGAGCCCTTGGGTAACGTCGATTTCTGCGACGCCAGCGTAATGAAACGTATTCATTGTCATCTGTGTCCCGGGCTCACCGATCGATTGGGCAGAAACGGTGCCCACAGGGTCCAAGGGATCCACCCGCGTCTCGATGTAGCGATTCTCGACGCCCGTCGCGACCTCGGTGGCCTGCTCGACGGTGATATCACCCGTCTCCTCCGCCTTCGTTTCGAGGGCCTCGTACACCTCGCTCTTGAGGCGGCTGGGAAGCTCCGTCGCCTCCACGACCGCCTCCATGTCGTCGGTGACGTGCTCGTATTCAGTCATCCGACTCCACCCCCGAAGCCTTGTTCAGGCCGGGTCCGGCGTGCTCGGAGAGGTTCGTCGGCGGCGTGCGCTCGCCGAGGAACCGCTCCTTCTCGTCGTCGGACTCGAACTCCGAGTCGACGACGCGGTCGACGATGTCGTCGACGTCGATACCGTCGCCCTCGCCCGAGGACACCTTCACCGGCGAGGTGCCGTCCTCGCCGAACTCGAACTGGACGATCCGGCCCGAGGTGTCTCGCACCGTCCCGTCGTACTGCGCCTCCAGCTCGGAGAGCGCGTTGATGAGCCGGCGCTGCAGGTAGCCGGACTTGGAGGTTCGGACCGCCGTGTCGACGAGCCCCTCGCGGCCGCCCATCGCGTGGAAGAAGAACTCCTCGGGCGTGAGCCCGCCGCGATAGGAGTTCTCGACGAAGCCGCGCGCCTCCGCGGAGAGGTCGTTCTCCTTGTAGTGGGAGAGCGTCCGGTCCTCGTAGCCGCGGTTGATGCGCTCGCCCCGAACCGCCTGTTGGCCGACGGAGCCGGCCATCTGCGTCAGGTTCAGCATCGACCCACGCGCGCCGGAGCGAGCCATCACAACCGCCGGGTTGTCGTCGCCGAAGTGCTGGTCGGCGATCTCCCCGGCCGAGTCGCGGGCCTTTCCGAGCGTCTGCATGATCTTCATCTCCAGGGTCTCGTCGACGCCGCGGCCGGGTAGCGACTCCAGCTCCCCGGCATCGTACGTCGCGATCAGCTCTTGGACGCGGTCGTAGGCGCTCTCGATCGCGTCGTCGACCTGCTCTTCGGCCTCCGGCGGGATCGACTCGTCGTCGATCCCGATCGAGAACCCGAAGTGCATGATCGCGCGCATCGCCAGCGCCGCGATCTCGTTGATGAACACGCGCGAGCGCGTCTCACCGTACTCTTTGGTGAGGGTGTCGACGACCTCGCCGCCGAACGCGCCGACCGCGTCCTCATCGATCGTCCCCTCGATCAGCTGACCGTTCTCGATGATCACGTCGTCGCCGGTCGACGACGAGAAATGCAGCGTGAGGTCGTCGGGCAGTAGCTCGGAGAACAGCGTCCGCCCGGTCCAGTACTCGCGGCCGTCGTCGTCGACGCCGTCGGCGTCGGGCAACTCGTCCACCCGGGTCGCCCGGAGCAGGTCCAGCGCCTGCGTCTCGGTGAACTCGGGGTTCGAGTGCGTGAGCAGGTACGTCCCGGAGATGTGGTCCTGGATCGCGCCGATGATGTTCCCGCCGAACCGCGGCGAGAGGATCTGCTCTTGCACGCGCATGAGGACGCGCGCCTCGGCGCGGGCCTCCTCGTTCTGGAGCGCGTGCATGTTCATCTCGTCGCCGTCGAAGTCGGCGTTGTACGGCGGACAGACGACGGTGTTGAGCCGGAACGTCTTGTACGGCATCACCACGACCTCGTGAGCCATGATGGACATCCGGTGCAGCGAGGGCTGCCGGTTGAAGATCACGATGTCGCCGTCGACGAGGTGGCGGTTGACCTCCCAGTCGGCCTCGACCTTCTCGGCGAGCTCCTCGCAGTTCTTCTCGGTCACCTTCAGGCGACGCCCGTCCGGTCGTCGGACGTAGTTCGCGCCCGGGTGCGCCTCCGGCCCGTTCCGGACGTACTGACGCGCCTCCTCGACGTTACGTTCGGTGACGTTGAGGGTCTGGGTCATCTCCATGGCGACCCGGTCGGGGACGCCGACCTCGTTCAGGGAGAGCGTCGGGTCCGGGGAGATGACGGTCCGGGCGGAGAAGTTGACGCGCTTCCCCGACAGCGAGCCGCGGAAGCGACCCTCCTTCCCTTTCAGCCGCTGGCTGAGGGTCTTGAGCGGACGGCCGGAGCGGTGTCGCGCCGGCGGCGTCCCGCTGATCTCGTTGTCGACGAACGTGGTGACGTGGTACTGGAGCAGCTCCCAGAGGTCCTCGATGATCAGCTGCGGGGCGCCGGCCTCGCGGTTCTCCATGAACCGCTGGTTGATCCGGATGATGTCGACCAGCTTGTGCGTGAGGTCGTCCTCGGAGCGCTGGCCGTTGTCGAGCGTGATGGAGGGCCGCGTGGTCACCGGCGGGACGGGGAGAACCGTCAGGATCATCCACTCCGGACGGGAGTCCTGCGCGTCGATTCCGAGGACCTCGAGGTCCTCGTTCGGAATGTCCTCGAACCAGTCGCGGATGTCCGAGGGCATCAGCTTGTTCATGTCTTCTTCAGTGAGGTCGACGTCGAGCGCCTTCTCGATGGCGCGGCGGTCCTCCTTACGCGGGCGGAACTCCCCGGCCATGATATCGTTGACCCGGTCCACGGCGATGTCGGTCTTCTCGGCGAGCTCCTGCGGCGAGGTGCCCGGGTCGTCTTCCTCCTCGTCGGGCTGCATCGCGGCCGCGATGCGCTCGGAGTAATCGCCCGAGAGCACGTCCTGGACCTCGTAGTACGTTGTCGGCTTCTCGTGTTTGATGTCCGCCTGCGGCTCGCCGCAGAACGGACAGGTCTTCGCCTTCCGGGCCTGCCGGACGGCGGCCTTCAACACGTCGTGTTCGTCGTTGCCGAGCTCCTTCGCGCGCTCGTATCGGTCGCGGAACTCGTCGCGCTGCGCCTCGTCTAAGGCGAGCTTCCCACACTCGCGACACGTCGAGCGGAGCAGCCGCCGGATGAGCTTCGTGAACCCCACGTGGATGACGGGCGCGGCCAGTTCGATGTGGCCGAAGTGGCCGTTACAGGAGCCGGAGTGGGAGCCGCAGGTCCGACACTCTAAGCCGGGGTCGATGACGCCGAGCCGCGGGTCCATCAGCCCCATGTCGATCGGGTAGCCGTCGTCGTCGTACGTGTCGGCCGTGATCACCTTCGTCGCCGACATGTCCCGGTACGTCTCCGGGTCCATGAGGCCGAAGTCGATGCCGCCGAGCACTTTCGGTGTTTGCATTGACATTTAAATCGCGTCCTCCAGTTCGAGTCTCGGTCGGATGCCGAGGGCGATCATCTCGTCGAGGAGGAGCTTGAACGCGTAGCTCACCTCGAGCTCGTGGATGTCGTCTTCGTCGCCCGTGACGGGGTCGTACACGCGGCGCTGTTCGCGGTCCTCGACGGCGACGAGCCCCGTCTCAGCGGAGACGTGGACCGTCTCGGCGTCGGAGGACTCCAAGAGCCGTTCGTTGAGCACCATCGACGCGCCGTGGCCGATGATCGTGTCGCGCTCCATCTCCCCGACGCGCAGGCCGCCCTCGCGGGCCCGCCCCTCGGTCGGCTGGCGCGTGAGCACTTGTACCGGCCCGCGCGAGCGGGCGTGGAGCTTGTTCGACACCATGTGGTACAGCTTGTGGTAGAAGATCGTCCCGACGAAGATCTCCGCGTCGATCTTCTCGCCGGTGACGCCGGAGTACATGACCTCCTTGCCGGACGACTTGAAGCCGTGCTCCTCCAGGCCGCTCCGGAGCTCCTCCTCGTCTTCGCCCTGGAACGGCGTGCCGTCGACCCGCGAACCGCGCAGCGAGCCGACCTTCCCGCCGAGCATCTCCAGCACGTGACCGACCGTCATCCGCGACGGCAGCGCGTGCGGGTTCATCACGAGGTCGGGAACGACCCCCTCCTCGGTAAAGGGCATGTCCTCCTGCGGGGCGAGGTGGCCGACGACGCCCTTCTGGCCGTGTCGAGACGCGAACTTGTCGCCCAGCTCGGGCACGCGCTGGTCGCGCACCTTCACCTTCGAGAGCTTGGAGCCGTCCTCGCCCTCCATCAGCGTCACCGTGTCGACGACGCCGGACTCGCCAGAGCGCATCGTCACACTGGTCTCCCGGCGCTTCTGGGGAGAGAGCCCGCCCATGTCGTCGGGCTCTTCGAGGAAGCGCGGCGGACTGGTCTTGCCGAGCAGGACCGAGGACTCGTCGACCTTCGTCTCCGGGTTGACGAGACCGTCCTCGTCGAGGTGGGTGTACGCGTCCTCGCCGCGCGCGCCGCGAACATCTTGCTCGGGGATCTCGAAGCGGTCCTCTTGGCCGCCGGGGTACCGGCGCTCCTCGCCCTCGTAGGTCCGGAAGAAGTGCGAGCGGGTGAGCGCGCGGTCGACGGAGCCCTGGTTCATCACCAGGGCGTCCTCGATGTTGAAGCCCTCGTAGGACATCACGGCGACGACGAAGTTCTGCGCCGCCGGCCGCTTGTCGAAGCTGATCTGGTCGGACGTCTGCGTCTTCACCATCGCCAGCTGCGGGTAGTGCAGCAGGTGCTGACGCGTGTCCGGTCGGATCCGGTAGTTGGCGGAGGGGAGCCCGAGCGACTGCTTCATCATCCCCGCGCCCATCGTAATCCGGGGGCTCGCGTTGTGCTCGGGGTAGGGGATCATCCCCGCGCCGATACCGAACACGAGCTGCGGGTCGATCTCGAGGTGCGTGTGGTCCTCGGTCACATCCTCCTCGTCGACGGCGACGAGGATGTCCTCCTCCTCCTCGGCGTCGATGAACTCGACGTAGCCGCGGTCGATGAGGTCGTCGAACTCGATGTCGCCGCGTTCGAGCGCGTCGACTTCCTCGTCGCCCAAGAGGGGTTCGCCGTTCTCGACGACGATCAGCGGTCGGCGGGCGCGCCCCGCGTCCGCGTTGACGATCACTTCTTGGGTCCGGTCCTTGACCGAGACGTTCACCATGTCCGAGACGTCGCCTCGACGGCGCGCCTCGCGGATCTGTTCGGCGAGGGCCTCGGGGTCCGGATGGGTCCCGACGAGACTCCCGTTGACGTACACCTTCGCTTCGCGTTCTGCCTGAGCCATATTAGTCGTCCGCCGTCTGTCGATCGACGCCCTCGATGCCGGGGATCCCCTCGACACCCATCGACGCCAGTTCTCGTTTCAGCCCCTGTTCGTCCTCGACCGTCTGCGACAGCTCCATCGACTGCGCGAAGTTCTTCACGAGCCCGCAGTTCGGTCCCTCCGGGGTCTCGGAGGGACAGATGCGACCCCACTGGGTCGCGTGGAGGTCCCGCGCCTCGAAGTGCGGCTGCGACCGCGACAGCGGCGACCGCAGGCGTCGCAGGTGCGAGAGCACGCCCATGTAGTCCGTCCGGTCGACGAGCTGGGAGACGCCCGAGCGGCCGCCGACCCAGTTCCCCGTCGCGATCGGGTGTTCGAGCCGCTCTGTCAGCACGTCCGAGCGGACGACCGTGTTGACGGTGAGCTGCCGGTTCCGCATGTTCGCGCGCTCCAGCTGGTACTTCACGTCTCGCGCCAGCTTGTTCAGGGCGGTCCGGAACAGGTCGCGCATCAGGTCGCCGGAGACCTTCAGGCGCTTGTTGGCGTAGTGGTCCTTGTCGTCGGACTCGCGGCGGCTCAAGGCGAGTTCGAAGCACGCCTCGGCCATCCGACAGAGATAGTACGCCTTGTTGATGCGCACGTCCTCCTCCTCGACGCCCTCCTCGTGGAGGTGCGGAAGGAGGTAGCGGTCGATGACGTAGTTCGCCCGCTTGAGCTGGTAGTTCTTCCCTTGGCCGGAGGCGACGCGCTCGCCGAGGGTCTCGATGGCCCCCTCGGTCGTCTGCACCTCCGCCTCCTCTAAGTTCTCCAGCATGAACTTCACGATCTCGGGGTCGTCCGAGACGCGGTGGACGATCTCCTCGTCCGACTCCAGTCCGAGCGCGCGAACGAGCGTCACGAAGTCGATCGATCCCGAAACGGACGGGAACGACACTTCGAGCAGCCCTTCGCGGTTGCGCTCGCAGAGGACCAGCGCGCGGTAGCCGCGGCGCTGGGAGAACGTCTTGGCGACCTGGATCTCGTCGCCGTACTTCGAGTCGTACTCCGCGAGGATCTTGTTCGGCGCGAGGTCCTCCGAGGTCATCAGCACGCGCTCGGAGCCGTTGACGATGAAGTAGCCGCCGGGGTCGACGGGGTCCTCGCCGATGTCGATGAGCTCCTCGTCGGAGAAGCCGGCCATGTTACACTTGTTCGAGCCGACCATGATCGGCATCCGGCCGACCTTCGTCTCGGTCGTGTCGACGACCTGCTCGGGCTCGTCCTCGCCGCCGCGCACGATGGACATCTCCATGAACACGGGCGCCGAGTAGGTGATGTTCCGCAGGCGGGCCTCCTGTGGGTACAGCAGTTCCTCGGAGCCGTCGGCCTCGCGGACGCGCGGGGTCACCATCCGCACGTCGCCGAGCTCGACGTAGACGGGCTCTTGACCCTCCTTGTCGCCGATGTCGGTCTCGATCGTCTCTTTCTCGTCGACGACCTCCTGCATACCGCGGTCCAAGAAGTTGTTGAACGATCGGAAGTGATGCTCGGCGAGCCGTTCGTCTGAGAAGTACTCGCGTGACACCACGCGTCGGTCTTGCCTGTTCATGAGACGACTAGTCGGTACACGACGGCTTCCTCCGTCGTGCGGGAGTTTCGAACGATCTTCACCACGTCGCCGACCTCGGCCTCGTCGGGGAGCGCGGGATCCGTGCGTTTGATCTTCGGTAGGTTCGTCCGCTTCACGTCGTACTCGGCCAGAACCTCGTCGATCTCGTCGGAGTCGAGCAAGACGTGGTCCGGGACGAGTTCGTGTTGGCTTACGTCTACCATGGATGGTGGTTATTGAAAGAAGCTATCACGAGATACTACAGATCGCTATATGCGCCAACGCAATAAGACTTGCCAACCGACTCCGCCGTGCGCGGCTCACGACGACGGGGCGTGCGATACTCTCACTCATGCGGTTATGCTACAAAAGAGTACCGCCGCGATCGACGGCGACCCCGACCGTCTCTCCCCTGTCACCCGTCCCCACCGTCGCCGGCGATGACAAGCCTTATTTGCCAGACAGGGGTACGAATGACTGCGACAAGCCCGGATGGTGTAGTGGCCCATCATACGACCCTGTCACGGTCGTGACGCGGGTTCAAATCCCGCTCCGGGCGTCCCCTTGTTCGGGGTTTCTGTCGCTGTTTGCCCGGATGGTGTAGTGGCCCATCATACGACCCTGTCACGGTCGTGACGCGGGTTCAAATCCCGCTCCGGGCGTTTCTGTCCCCGCCGACCGGAGAGCGACCCGCTTGTCGAGTTCGGTGCGTCTCTCGCTCGCCGAACGGTCGTCTCGTCGTCTACAGGTCGAGTAGTTCCCGCAACTCCGCCACCAGCGACTCCGTCTTCGCGTCCGGCTCCTCGTCGTCGGTCACCGGCGTCCGACCGTCGTACGTCTCGTGGACCATCGAGACGCCCTCGGCGAGGGTGTCGAGCCCGTACCCGCCCTCCAGCACGTAGGCCTCGGCCGCACCAACGTCGTCGGCGACCGACCGGATCTGGTCGGTCATCATCGCGTACCCCTCCGAGGAGACGCGCATCCGGGAGATCGGGTCGTGACGGTGGGCGTCGAACCCGGCCGAGACGATCAGCAGGTCGGGGTCGAACCGATCGATGGCCGGCGCGATCGCCTCGTCGATGGCGTACCGGTAGTCGCCGTCGCCGGCGCCGGCGGCGAGCGGGAGGTTCACTGTGGACCCCTCACCGGCGTCGCGGCCGATCTCTTCGAGGTCGCCGGTGTCCGGGTAGAGCCCGTCCTCGTGGATCGACGAGTAGAGCACGTCGTCCCGGTCGTAGAACACGTCTTGGGTGCCGTTCCCGTGGTGGACGTCCCAATCAAAAATCGCGACCCGATCCGCGGCGCCCTCGTCGAGGACGGTCTGGGCCGCGACGGCGGCGTTGTTGAAAAAACAGAACCCCATCGCGTCGTCGGGGACCGCGTGGTGACCCGGTGGGCGGCCGAGCGAGAACGGAGTGTCTCGGCCGTCGGCCCCGTCGAGCGCCGACCGGGCCGCCCACTGGGCGAGGCCGGCCGAAGTGAGCGCGGCGTCCCACGTCCCCTCGCTCGCGACGGTGTCGGGGTCCCAACTCCCCCCGCCTCCATCGACGAACGCCTCCAGTTCGTCGACGTACTCCGCGCCGTGGACCGCGACGACCTCCTCGCGGGTCGCGGGGTCCGCCTCCGCGTACTCGACGCCGTGCCGCTTCGCCAGCCCGCGGCGGATCGCCCGCAGTCGGTCCGGATTTTCCGGATGCCGTTCGCCGGTGTCGTGTTCGAGACACCGTTCGCTGTAGCCGAACTTCATCTACCCGAACAGCGCGAAGTACGTCTCGATGTCCTCGGCCTGTACGGTCCGTCTGTCGGCGTGACGCGCAAGGGTCGCGGCCGCGCTCGCGACGTTGTCGGCGTAGTCCTCTAAGATGTCGGCCAACGCGATCCGCGCGTCGACGCCGACTCGGTATCGGTCGTCGATCCGGAGCCGCGCGATCCGGTCGATGGGCGCGACGGGCAGGGTGAGCTCCTCGCGGGCGATCACCTGCTCGACGTCGAAGTCAGACGCCATCAGCGTCTTCCGTCCGTCCTCGGTTGCTCGCTCGGCCGCGTCGATCGCGAGCTCCGCGCCGTGCGACTGGATGCGGCGCGCCAGCTCCTCCGCGGCGTCGGCGCTGACGCGGAGTTCTCCGGCGTTCCGCCGGATGATCCCGTCGACCGGCGCGAACGGCAACTCGACACTCATACACACAGTCGCGTCCGTGTGCCGTATAACGCTTTCCGTTACTGCCGTCTCCGCGCCCGAGCACTGGCGTCGCGGCTACTCGATGCGTCGCTGGTCGACTCCGGTATCCCGCGTCACGCGACGGCTCGCCGTCCGCCGTCGAAGGTGTCTCCGGCGAGCCGGCGGGCGCCTGCGGCGACTAGAACACGTCTTCCGCGTGGATCGTCCCGTCGCGCTCCGCGCCTCGAACGGTGATCTCCTCGCCGAGTCGGAGGCTCGCGTCCGTCTCGATGCTCTTCGTCTGCTGGCCGTCGTCCAACACAACTGGATCGCCGGTCTGGACGACGGTCCCCGTGAACTCGATGTCCTCGGCCGACTGCTCCGCGGTCGCGGCTGCGGCGCCGCCGGCCCCCACGCTCTCGCTGCCGCCTCCTTCTCCGCCGGTTTCGCCGGCGACGGCCTCGGTGGCCGCCTTCTGTTCGTCCCCGGCGAAGGCGCCGAGCCCGGTGTTACCCGCGCTGTGTTCGTCACCACCGCCGCCGTTCTCGCCGGCTCTCGACCCGTCGTCCGCAGCGCCGCCCGCCGCGTCGCTCCCCTCGTCGAGGACGGTGACCGTCGAGCGCCAGTTCGCGGACGCCTCCAGATCGTCCTGCCAGCCGTCTTGGATCTCCACGTCGGTGAAGACGACGCGGTCCGCCAGATCGATCTCGCGGTCGGCCTTGTCGCCCCACAGCGCGACGCGAATCTCGCCGGTCTCGTCTTTGATCCGGACGTTTCGAACCTGTCCCTCGCTGCCGTCGTCGCGGTCGAACGTGCGCTTCGGGTCAGTCTCGATGACCCCGCCGCCGATATCGACGGTCTCGCCGATCTCCAAGCCGTCGATGTCCGTCGTCTCCGGGACGTACTCGACGTCGTCGTCGACGCGTTCGACGGTGCCGCGGTCGCCGACGTGGAGCTCTAAGTCGCCGTCGCGCTCGCGGACGTAGCCGTCGCCGACCTCGACGACCTCGCCGGCCTCGAACTCCTCGGCGAGGTCGGCCTTGCCGTCCCACAGTGTGACGCGCACGCGTCCCGTCCCGTCGCCGACGGTGAGGTTGGCCACGCGCCCCTCGCTGCCGTCGTCGCGGTCGAACGTTCGGATCGAGTCCGTGTCGAGCACCTGTCCGACGAGATCGACGTCGGAGGCGCCGAGCGAGAGGTCCTCGACGCGGTAGGTGTCGAGCACCTGCACGTCGACCTCCGCGTCCTCGTCGGGCTCGACCTTGTTGGCGCTGACTTCGAGGCCGCTGTACCCCTCCTTCGGGCGGCCCATGACCCGGAGCACCTGTCCGACCTCCAGCTGCTCTTCGGCCGCCGCGGCCATCTCGTCCCAGAGGGCGACCCGCACGGAGCCGGACGCGTCCGCGACGTCGACGTTGCAGACGCGCCCCTCCTCGGACTCCTCGTCGTCCCGCTCGAAGGTCCGGATCTCGCCGATGGAGGTCACCTTCCCGAGGAACTTCACGTCGTTCATCCCGGGCTCGATGTCGGCGATCGTGTCGGCCTCCTCGTCGCGCAGCTCGTGGGCGATCAGCATCGCGGCCGTCTCCTCGTCCGCGAGCCCGCCCATCTGATCGACTTTATCCTCGACGGCCGCCTCGAACTCCTCGAACTCGACGTCGGTGTCGAGGTTCCCGTAGACGTCCTCTATCACTCCCATACGCGTACCTCCTCGGTTGTCGAGTCCGCGGATAAGCGTTGTCCTTGCCGGGGTCTCGCGGCCGAACGTGCGCCCGCCGCCGGTCGGGTCCGCGGCGTCGCCGTCGCGGATCGGGATTCCGTCATACGGGTCCATCGGTCCCCTCGATACAAAAGGTGTGCAATCCGTGCGCGCTCGCCGCCCCGCGTCGTATGCGACCTTCCGCCACGCGGCCCGTGGACCGTAACCGTCTTAAGTTCTACCGCGGTACGTTTGATTGAGTCCTGGTAGGGTAGTGGACTATCCTCTTGGCTTGCGGAGCCAGGGACCGGAGTTCAAATCTCCGTCAGGACGCTCACTTTGCGGCTGCCTCACTTCGTTCGGCAGCCGCGGCGTTCGGTCCTGACGTGCCCTGCGCTCGGTTCCCTCGCGCAGGACTCCGTCAGGGCGTTTTCGGACACACCGAACGGCGAGCATCGCGAGCCGTACGTGGGTCCTGCGCTGCACGCTCCATTCGTTCGCGATTGAGAAGGAGCGGTGGCGCGTGCCTTCGAGTGACCGACAGGCCACGAGGAGCGCGCGCGAGGGAGTCGCTGGTGGCTGCCGCCGCCAGCGACAGGACGAGAGCGAGGCTCTCGCTTACAACCGGCGCGTAGCGCCGGTGACGAGGCCGGGGAGGTCTGCGGCGCGGTCGCCGTGCGGTCGGGTGGGACTCAAAGGGGCAGCCGAGAGGCGGGCGCCGGCGATACAAGCACCGCAACGAGGGAGCGAACGCAGCGAGCGACTGAGTGAGGAACGCAGCGAGCGACTGAGTGAGGAACGCAACGAGCGTGCGCCCGCCTCCCGGCTGGGGCTTTGGAGGTGTTCACCGCCGATCTCCGATCAGATATTCATAAACAGCCGACCACCGCTTCACGGGAAGACTTCCGTATCGCGGTCGGCCGATCGAACCATTAGTCGTGCGGGTGGAACCGCTCCATCGCGCGCCTGACCGCGTCCGAGTCGCCGATGAAGGTGACGTGGTCGCCGTACTCCAGCACGCTGTCCGCCGACGGCACGTGGTTCTCGCCGTCGCGGCTGACGACGGCGACGAAGGTGCCGTCGGGGATCTGCGCGTTGAGGTCGCGGATCGTCTTCCCGGCGAGGTTCGTCGCGGTCACCTCGACCTCTTGGACGTCGTGGCTGTCGCCCAGTTCGGTCATCCAGTGGGTGATCGCCGGCCGCTCGATCTCGTCGTCGATGGCCACCGCGGTCGCCGTCGGCGAGTCGATCGCCTTCACGCCGATGCTGTCGAAGGCCTCGACGTTGTCCGGCTCGTTCACCCGTGAGTACACCGATTCGACGTCGAACTTCGTGATCGCGAGCTGGCACGCGAGCAGGTTGATGTCGTCGTCGCCGGTCACCGTGATCACGCGTTTGGCCTTCTCGATACCCGCGCCGCGCAGCGTCTCCGTGTCACTACCGTCGCCCTCGTACACGGTGAAACCCTGCGAGCGCGCCCGCTCGATCTCTTCGTCGTCGATCTCGACGATGACGACGTACTCGCCCCGCCGCTCCAGTCGTGTGGCGAGCGCCCGGCCGACCCGACCGCCGCCGATGATTATCGTGCGCATTGGTGACACTCCGAGAACGTCGCCGATCTGTCGCGCCAGCCCGGCCTCGATCGCGACCGTCGCGAAGATGACGGCGAACACCGTCCCGACCAGCAGTTCGCCCTGCTGTATGTTCCCCGCCAGTTCCAGTTCGATCGCGAACAGCGTGGCCACGCTCGCCGGGATAATTCCCCGCGGTCCCACGCCGGCGATGAACAGCCGTTCCGGCCACGTGAACCGCTCGATGCCGGCGGTAGCGATGATCGCTCCCAGCGGTCTGAGCACGAGCATGATCACGAGTACGAGGCCGATCGCACCGAGGCCGAGCGCTGCGATCGCCTCCACGTTGATCAGCGCGGCCAGCGAGATGAACACGAACGAGAGCACGACGAGCGTCGTGTTCTCTGCGAACCGTTCGATCTCCTCTCTGTTGTTGATGTCGAGGTTGCCGAGAAGGATGCCGCTCGTCGCCGCCGCTGCGATGCCCGCCTCGGCGGCGACGACCTCGGCGGCCGCGAACGCGCCGACCGCCGCCGCCAACACGAGGAACTGAGACGCCTGCACGTCGCGTTCGGGGACCAGATCGCTGTCCAACAGGAAATAGATCACCACGGTCGCGAGCATCCCCGCGAGCACCCCGACGCCGAGTCGCTCGACGAACGAGAGGAGGGTCGCCGGAATCCCGAGGTCGTCGAGCAGCAGCGTCTCGAAGATCACCACGGCGACGATCGCGGCCGTCACGTCGTTGATGATCCCCTCGGTCTCCAGCGCGGTCGCGACGTGGTCCCTGACGCGGACGACGTTGAGTATCGGCGTGATCACGGTCGGACCGGTCGCCACGAGCAGCGCCCCGATCAGCAGCGCGATCTCCCAGTCGGCGCCCTCGAAGAACCGAACCGCGGCCGCCGTCCCGAGGAACATCACGAGTGCGCTGACCGTCACCAGTCGGAGCGACACCGTCGACGCACCGCGGATCCGCTCGATCCGCAGGGCGAACGCGCCCTCGAAGACGATGATGGCGACGCTGATCCCGACGATGATCTCGAGCCCGTTCCCGAACGTTTCGAGCGTCACGAGCCCCAACACCTCCGGTCCCATCAGGACTCCGATGAGGAGATAGAAGATGACACTCGGTACCTTCAGGCGGTGAGCGACCAGTTGGACGACGAGTCCCGACACGAGGATCGCCGCGATGACCGGCAACAGGCTGGACACGTCTACCGTTTGTACGAGGGCTCCCTCCCTTAGTGTACTGGTCCGCGGACCCGATTCGCGGGTCGCTTCAGTGGGTGATAACTAACAAAAATATTTCCGGAGCGACGAATCACGCCATTGATCCGCACACACGGACAATTATTAACTCGGTTCCTCCTCTGCGTAAGCATACGCCCGAGCGGACTCCCCCCGCCGGGCACTCCCCCCATGACCGTCCGCGACCCCATTCCGACGTTCGCCCCCCTACGGAGCGTCAAGAAGCGGGTCCGCGGACCGGTCGTCGCTCGTCTCGACGCCGTCGCCGCGTGACCCCGACGCGGGGACGGTCGGCCGCCGCCCCTCGAGGCGCGCGGCGCTTTCTCTCCGCCTCCCACCGCTTCAGTCGTTTCACCGCAGATCCGGTAGCTCAAGCGGCAGCGACTCGGGGCGAGGAATCGACTTCCTCTCGGGTCCGTATGGCAGCCCCACCCTGCCACCGCGCGACCGACATCGCGCTCCGGGTGGCGGTCCCCCGCGACGCCGCGGGCGCCCACCACGCCGGCGTCCGATCGAAGTTCGACGGTCGCGACGACGTGGACGTCCTCGACGTCGATGTCGTCGACCTCCGTCCCCGCCTCAACGACCTCCCGGTCGCGGGCGACGTCTCCGTCCCCGCCTCAACGACCTCCCGGTCGCGGGCGATGTCTCCGTCCGGCTCGCGCCGGACGCCGACCGGATGCGACACGGTCTCCGACCGACGAACAGCCACTGACCGCGGCGCGAGGTCCTCGCGCCATCCACCCGCCTCGTCATGACACGAGACCGATTCCCTTCCAGACGCACCGTACACCCCGACCCGTACGCGGGTCCCGACCCGTCAGCCCCCCTGCCGTCGCCGCGCGTGATGGCCGCCTTCGCGGCGTTGCCCGTCGCGGTCGTCGCGGTCGCCTCCTTCCCGGTCGCGGCCGCGGTCGCGTCGGCCCTCGCCGTCGGCGTCGTCGCCGGCGCGGTGATCGGGCGCCGGTACCC
>NZ_JARANT010000002.1 GCF_029889805.1 Halorubrum sp. Boch-26
GCACAAAGTACTCAATCAGGTCCGCTTCCCGCTCCGTGAGGTCCGTGGTCCGGAACGCCGGAAAATACTCTGTCTCCGTGTAGCCCCACTGGTCCGTCTCGTGGGATCGCTCGTCAAACGAGGGCCGGGGCGACGCCGAGGGCAGCGGTCCCGAGAAGGACCGCGACGTATCCGGTAGCGACGAGGAATACCACGCGTCGTGGATGGTCGACGAGGCCCCGACGGTGTCCAACTGCCGCGAGGTAGCCAGTCAGCGGCAACAGCTGGAGGGCGTGGAGGCCGACGAAGTGCGCCAGGCGGAAGTCGCCGACGAGCTGCCAGCCGACGACCGGGACCGTCGGCTCCGCCGTCTCGACGACCCGAGACTGGATCGCGAGCATCGCCGCTCCTTCGAACGCGCCGACGACGAACCACGCGATTCCGAGAAGGATCCCCGCGGCGAACGCCGGGTGGACGTCGAACTCGTTGCCGCGCGCCCGGACCGCCAGCGCGGCGATCGCGACGGTGACGACGACGATTGTGACGCCCATGACTCCCCCGATCGCCACGTCAAGGACGGTCGCCCGATTGAAGTGGGACCCGACGCCGCGGGCGGCCTGTCCGCCGATAAGGACGATTTCAAGGAGGAGACCGACGCCGACGACCCGGGAGACGCGGCGGCGAAACTCTGTGTTGACCGGGAGGTGGACACCGAGCCAGCCGAGCGTCGCGCACACGAGCGCGATCGAGCCGGCGAACTTCGCCGGTTTGAGCCACGCCGGTTCCCCGTTGACGACCATTGGGTCCAAGACGATGCCGACGGCGAAGGCACCGAACAGGACGGCGTTGATCGCGGCCACGGCGGACAAAATCGGATCGCGGCGCCGCAGCTCTCCGATCGGCCCGGCGATCGTCCGCGCCATTACCCGCAGCGTCGTCCGTCCGCTCGTGGCCGCAGCGGCCGACTCGGAGTTCATACTACACTGTTGCCGGGCGATTCATGTGTGCGTAACCCCAACATGTTGGTATCTGCCCGAAGCGGCAGTGACCAGCATGATCGACGCCCGGTTCCGCATTCGTCTCCCGCCGGACCTGTACATCGCCGACCTGTCGGAGGCGTTCCCCGACGCGACCTTTCGCCTGCTGTCCGGCGTCCGCAGCGGCGCCACCGCGAAGGAACTCGGTGAGGTGCTGACTCGGACTCCCGGGTCGGTCGCGGCGGCGTTTCGCGAACACGATGCGATTGACGCGTACGAGGTGTTGGAACGCACCGACGACCGGCTCCTCGCGACGTACGAGACGACCGACATCGACCTCTACGCCTTCGTCGAAGCCGGAGGGTTCCCGCCCGAGTTTCCGATAGAAGTGCGGAACGGGTTCTACGAGTTCGACCTGACCGGCACTCGCAGGGAGTTCGATCAGCTCCGGAAGACGCTGGAAGCGAGCGGAATCGAGTACCAACTCCTCTCGAAAGTGAACAAGAAGCGGTCGGACCGACTCCTCACACGCCGACAAGAGGAGCTCCTCGCCGCCGGCCTCAGAGAGGGTTACTTCGAGGTCCCGCGAGGGTGTACGCTGGCGGATCTCGCCGACGCGGTCGGCGTGGACAAGTCGACCGCGAGCGGGATCGTCCGCCGGGCGCAGGCGCGGCTTATCGCGTGGTACCTGACCGACGTGAAGGTCGAGTGACGGGCGGGTGGGTTCGCCACGAGTCTTTGCGCTGATCGAGATTTGAATCTCAAAGCCATGAGACTGTGAAACGGCCTCCAATCAGATTCGATTGATGCGATCGTAGACCGTTCATTCGTCTAATTGACTGAAGTGCCACTCCCATTCTTCAAATGAGGACTGGCTGGGTCCCAAGTCTTTCTGACTGAACTCTTGGATCCTGTGCTTTTCTAGCCCGATTTCACGGAGCTCGCTCCGGGCGTCACGCACGTCGACGTCGACGACGACCTCGGTGTCACACCCGTCCAGGCGCTCCTTCTCGACCGCGTGCTCGGTAGCGACGGGCCGGCGTTCTGGGTCGACGGCGCGAACAGCGCGAACACGACTCGCCTCCGTGAGCTCGCCCCGGCCGATCGCGTGCTCGACCGCATCGAAGTGGCTCGCGGGTTCACGGCCCACCAGCACACCTCGCTCCTCGATCGGCTGGCCGGCCGGCTGGCCGCCCGAGCGTCGCCCTCGGTCGTCGTCGCGACCGGACTCGACGGGATGTACCGTGCCGCCGACGTCGACGGCGAACTCGCAGAGCAGCTGTTCGTCCGGGCGATCGCGTCGGTCGCTCGCGTCGCTCGCGTCCACGACGTGCCGGTCATCGTGACGCGATGCCGCGAGGACGACTTCTCGCGGCCGCTCCGCCGGTCCGCGAAGACGCACCTCCAGTGCCAAGAGACGGCCTTCGGACCGCGCTTCGAGGACGCCGAGGGTACAGTAATGGGTCGGACGAACCCGACGTACCGGGACCAGTTACTCCCGCTCTCCCGGCTCTGTTGAAATCCTTAAGAACTGATAGGATCGGCGTGCGAGATACAGAGGATACAGTCAGCAACGACACATCCGCATTGTGTTTCCGATCATGACACCGTGGCCCGACTCTTTTAATAATTAGACCGTCTCCTGACACATGATGTCCCTGACTAACTCCCGGCTAGGCACCAGCCCCGTCCGTCGTGCCGCCTACGCAGTGGGGCTGATCGCACTGTTCGGTATCGCGTTCGGTTTCACTTGGTCGCAGGCTATCATCGTCACGGGTGTCGTGCTCGTGGGTGAATCTGCCGAACTCGCGCGTCCGTTGCCCGGACTGGATGAACGCCATTTCCGACTCGCGCTCGGCCTCGTTGCGGTAGCTGCCGGTGGGGTCGCCTATTGGGCGCAGGGGGACACGACTGTCACCGCGGTCGGAGTCGGCGGCGGTGGGTGGCTTATGATGGACGCACTCTATACAATCCGGGAAGGCATCCGGTCGGGCGACGACGGGATGGCCGACGCCGACTCCAGTGAACTGTTTCTGTCGATGCAGGTCGGCCACCTCATTGCCGAGGAACTGAAGGACGGCCCGAAGACGGTCCCGGAACTCGCTGATGCCTGTGACATGACCGAGTCACGTGTCCGCGAGGCACTGGACTACCACAAGCAGGCGGACACCGTCTACAGGGACGGCGGTCAGTGGCTTCTTGACGAGTCGAAAATCGGGATATGGGCGTTCGTCAGGGACAACACTCGGCGCGCTCTGGCCCGGCTTTTTCGTCCGTTCCGGCTATTCTCACCGTCGTAACTATTTCTCATCAGTCCCTGTGCGAACTGCGGTGTGACGTCCGTTGCGAGATACGCGCTCTGTATTCAGCAGAGCGCTGAGAACAGATCATCGGCTGAGGATTTCAACAGAGCCGCTCGACCCCAAACTGCTCCGGGCTCACGTTCTCATACATCTCCATCTGGTCGTAGAACTCATCAGTCACCGTGTTGGGAATCGTAACGCGAAATTGCCGCTCCTCCCTCGGCTCACGGCTCGTTACAACCAACTCGTCCACGTCGAGATCGGGACTGAGCGGGCTGGAGAACTTCGGTTCGCGGAGACAGTGGATGTGATTGAGCGGAAACGTGTGCGCCTTCACCACGTCGTCGACGTAACGCGTCTTGATCCCGACAGTATCGAACGGGTCAAAGCCGACCGGATCGGGAATTGAGCCGTCGGCGTTGCGGACGAGTTCCTGCACCTTCGTCATGCACCGATCGACACAGATATTCTTCAAAAGTGTACTCAGAACCCGGACTGAAAGTGGAAGTGTACACACGTCGACGCGCCTCCCCGCACGCCGGCGCGTGGCGTCGCGCATCCCGGGGGACCCCTGTGCGCTACTCCGACACGCGCGCGTATCTGCGTCGTCGATCGCCGCGCCCGCTCGCCGATCGGCCGCGATATCGGCTGTCGTGGAGTCCTCGCTTCGAGCGCGAAGATACGGCCGTCCGCTGACTCGTGGGCTCGATCGCTCCACAACTGACAAGTATTGCATCCGTTCGCAGGGCGAACGCACGGCGATTTCGCCGCAGATAGCTGAATGTATGCCGTGTTTGTCGGTCGAAACGGCGATATATGCGATCATATTCGATATTATGGGCAAAGATATTCGGATGCTGGCCGATTTACCTCCTGTTCCGCACGTCACGCGTCTCGGAAGATGGTGTCGGGTGAGACAGAGGAATGACCCCCAGCCATGTACGTGTAGTCGACTGACGATTGATGCTCGACGCACGGTCCAGATACGCCGCCGATGCGACCGGACCGACGGGCGAACATCACGTCCGACCCACACGCCATGAGAGACGAACACACTGACGGACGCGACGCATTGACCGGCCACTCCAGACGCGACCTCCTCAGGACGGCTTCGATCGGCGCCCTCGCTGCCGGGTTCTCCGGCTGTCTGGGCGGCGCGGCTAGCGGCACCGACACGACCAGTAGTGGCGCCGGTGCCACAGCCCGCTGGGCCGGCACTCAGAACCCCGATACGACGTGCTGGGACTTCGACGAGAACCAGTCCGAAGGGTCGGAGGGCTGTGGACTCGTCTATCCCGTCTTCGAGCTCAAGCGGCGACTCGACGCGCGAGAAGATGCCCCGGACATGGCCCTCGTCGACAGCAAGGAACTCTGCAGCGAGCAGTCCTGCATGTCGAAGCTCGACTCGAAGGTGATTCAGTTGGGTAGCAGTTCGGTCGCCAACTCCGCGAAAATATGGCCGGAGAACGAAATCTGGAGCATCCCGTACACGTTCCCTGTCCACCAGCGGGCCTCCATCGGCTACAGTTTCGTCCACCCGACCACATGGGAGGACTACTGGGTGCCCTTCGCGAAGAAGTACAACGTCGTCCCGATCGGCTTCGATCCGCCGGGCTACCGCGCGCACCTCATCGGTACGGGCAGCGACCCCGGCACCCCGGTCACCTCGCCCGCCGATTTCGAGAATCGAAAGATCCGCACCACCCAGAGCGAGGTCATCTCAACGGCATTCGACGAACTCGGAATGAACCCGACCACCATTTCCTTCTCCGACACGCTCCAAGGGATGAAGTCGGGCGTCGTCGACGGCCTAGAGATCATCACGCCCTACGCCGTCGCGGCCCAGATCACGTCGATTACCGCGCAGGTGACGCTGACCCAGTGGGCACCCGGTCTCGACCCCATCTGGTGTCGCGTCGACTTCCTCAAGGGCCTCTCGGAGGCCGAACGGACGGCGTTCGCGGAGGTCACGGCCGACCTCGCCGAGCAGAGCATCCAGCGCACCGATCGGATGTACGAGCGCTTCCAGGGGCTCAGCCCCGACGCACCGGTCGAGGGCTCGAACTTCCACACACAGGGCCCCGACGACGAACCGGTGCAGGTCAACTGGCTGAGCGAAGAGGATCTCGACGCGTGGCGGGCACCCGTCAATCCGGCCGACAACCGCGACCTCTACAACGACGCGATCGGTCGGGTTCACGACGAGTTCACGGACGGGTTCTTCGACCAACTCCACGACATCGCCCGCGAGAGCGGCGTGCCCGACCAGTCGAAGAACTTCACCCTCGACGCCTGGTGGGACGACTATCTGGATCGAATCTAAGTCGCCGATGTCGACCACACTCTTCCGGTATCTCAGGATTCTCCTCGACCCGGAACGGCTGCAGGAGACGCGTCTCGGTCCCGTCGAGCGCAACCTCGAACTCTTCCTCGGCGGGACGCTTCTCGTCGCCTACGGGCTGGTGATCGGGTTCTCAGTCATCCAGCGCACCCTGACCGGCGAGCAGGCGCTGTGGGCACAGGAGAGTGCCATCGGGATGTTCGTCTGGGTCGCCTGGCTCTCCGTGGCGTACGTGATTCGCAACGAGGACCACTTGCGGTTCACGATGGTACTCGCCGATCTGTCGAACACTGGCCGGTACGTCGTCTACTGTGTCGAGTGGCTCTGCTGGCTCGCTTTCGCGGGCATCGTGTTCGTCTACTCCCTCCCTGTCTTCGGCGACTTCCTCAGCCGTGGCGGGACGATCACGGGCACGCCGGTCCCCGACGCAATCACGTATCTGGCGGTGACGGTCGGCGTCGCACTCGTGCTCTTTCGTGTCGCCGAGCAGATGCTCTGGGTGACGTACGCCTTTCGCCGCGGCGACGACATCACCTACGCGGACGGCGAGGTGGTGGGCGAGTGATCCCCCTACAGGCTGGTGTTGCCGGCCTCCCTCCGGGCGTCGCGCTCTCGGTTCTGACCCTCGTCGCCGTCGTCCTGTTCGTCGTCGGGGTACCGATCCTACTGGTGTTCTCGACGTGGGCCATCGGCTTCACCCTCGTCTTCCCCGTCTTCAGTCTGCGGAACGTGGCACTCGTCTCGTACTATCAGCTCTGGACGTTCCCGCTGACGGCTGTCCCGCTGTTCATCCTCGTCGGCGCCCTCGTCAACCAGTTACAGATCGCTCGCGACATCATCAACATGTCCCGCTCGCTCGCGGGGTGGCTTCCCGGTAGCTCGGCGAACACGGCGCTTGTCACTGCTGGCGTCTTTTCCGCCATCACGGGATCGAACGCCGCGACGACGGCGTCCGTGGGCGAGGCCTTCACCGACGAACTCAACGAGGAGGGGTACGACCCCGTGTTCAGCGCCGCCACGATCGCTGCTGGCGGCACTCTGGGCATCATCATCCCGCCGAGCGTCCTCTTTATCCTCTACGGCGTCACGTTCAACCTCTCCGTCTCGGAACTGTTCGTCGCCGGCATCCTGCCCGGTATTCTGATGCTCGGCGGACTCATCGTGACGGCGACACTCATCTCCCGGAAGCGAGACTACGGAGTGTCCGACTACTCGTTCAGCCTCACGTCCGTCTTCCGGTCGATGTTCCGGGCGCGGAACTCCCTGCTCACTATCGTCGTCCTGCTAGGTGGCATCTTCACCGGCCTGTTCACCCCCTCGGAATCGGCCTCCATCGCCATCCTCTTTGTCGTCACAGCTGAGTTTCTCTCCGGGAACATCGACGATTTTGAGTTTGTGACGGAGTCCGTCCAACTCACCGTCTACCTCGTCGGCATCATCATTCCGGTGTTGATCACGTCGATCATGATCCAGCAGAGCCTCTCCTTTCTCAGCCTGCAGGATCTGGTCTCGAACGCCATTCTGGCGCTCGATTCGCCCGTTCTCGTCGGCGTCGCGTTGCTCGTCGTCATGCTCCTGAGCGGGTCGATCCTGGCATCGATTCCGAACATGATCCTCACCGCGCCGCTCTTGGCGCCTGCCGCTTTCTCCCTCGGTATCTCGCCGCTCATGTGGGGCGTGATCTTCATGATCAGCGACGCCATCGGCTTCATCACACCGCCGTACGGTCTCAACCTCTACATCATGAGCAGTATCACCGACATCGACTACATCAAAATCGCCCGCGCCGCCTTCCCCTACTTCATCGTGTTGACCTCGGTGCTTGTGCTGTTTTTCGTCTTCCCCGAGGCGAACGTGCTCGCCGCGGACTGACCATCCGCGGGGACCGGCCTTCGTCGCATGACGCGGCATATATGTAGCCGACCGGCCAACGGTGAGCCATGTTTCTGTTGTTGACCGCGGGCCCGGACGACGCCGACGCGGCTCTCCCCTTCGTCGCCGCCAAGGGAGCACTGGCCGACGGCGACGACGTGTCTATCGTGGCTATGGCCGATGCCGTCCACCTCCTGACGACCGACACCGACCGCCACGCCATCGACGCATCGGGGCTACCCACCGTCGGGCAGACTGTCGAGCGACTCCGCGACGCCGACGCTCTCGCGGACGCCGTCGCCCTGCGCGACTGCTGTGCCGCCCGCGACATCGACGAGGCTGACCTGGTCGACTGGGCGACGATGGACGACGAACGCGCGGTACCCCGACTCGCGGCCGCTCACGACACCACGTTATCCTTCTAACCCGGCCGCGGCTACCACCCCCACAATCTAGACGCCTTCCAGATCGATTTTCGCGGAATTATATCTGGAGATCGAGAAATATCTATTCCCCTTCCGGCACCGGTATCGGTCTGAGCGACACGCCCCTGCTCGCTATGACAGCACCCGCACCGACTCGACGACGACTACTCCGCGCCGGGGCCACACTCGGCGCGGGAGACATCGGCCTCGACCTCGGCCGCTCGGTTGCGGCGAACCTAGGCGAACTTGTTTCAGGTTACGTAGAGTTGCTCTGTTGAAATCCTCAACCGGTGAGATGTTCTCAGCGTTCTACTGAATACAGAGCGCGAATGTGGCACTACGCACGAGCCAATATGCGGAAGTTTCTCGGCGCGGTCGAGTTCGCGACGAACACGTTGGAGTTCGGGGTCGCGGCCGAACTTGACGAGCGCGGCTAAGGCGAGCGCTCGAACGAACGGATCGGTGCCGATGCGTGTGTGAGCTGGGCCGCCCGTGAGGAGCTGATCTCACTGGCGGCCCGCCTCGAGGTGGAGATGGATCTGGTCGGGGCGCACGTGCTTGCGATGGACACACCGCCTGCGGCGCAGTTCGGCCGGTGAGTGCGGACGGCGAGCACTACCTGAGGTGATGCCGACCAGCCATCCGATCTCCGAAGGGGCATCGCCTGTCAGGCGACCGTCCCTGGGAGAGCGGCCGCTAGATCCCCTCGTGGTGGACCTCCTGCCTGCCGTACACCGGCGTGGTGATCTCCTCATAGCGTGCCTTCAGCTGCAGCCCCAGATACAGCGAGTAGTGGCGTGACTGGTGCAGGTTGCCACCGTGGAACCACAGATGCTCCACCTGCGTCGGCTTCCACATGTTGCGCTGCTCGCCCTCCCACGGTCCGGGGTCTTTGGGCGTGTCTGAGCCGAGCCCCCAGACCTTCCCCACCTGCCGCGCCGTCTCCTCATCCACCAGGCCGGCCACCCATCCGTTCATCGAGCCGAACCCCGTGGCGTACACGACAAGGTCGGCGGGGAGCTCGGTGCCATCCTCCAGCAGGATCGCATCCTCGGTGAACTCGGTCACCTGCCCACGGGCCACCTCGACCTCACCGTCGATAATGAGCTGACTGGCGCCGGTGTCGATGTAGTAGCCCGAGCCACGGCGGAGGTACTTCATGAACAGCCCCGAGTCGTCGGGACCAAAGTCGATCATGAAGCCGGCGTCCTCGAGCGCCTCGTAAAAGTCGGCGTCGATCTCCCTGATCGTGTCATAGATGGGCTTCTGGAACTCATGCAGGATGCGGTACGGGAGGGATGCGAAGATCATGTCCGCCCGGTGGGTGTCGATGCCGTTCTCGACGGCCCGCTCGGAGTACAGATCACCGAGTCCGTGCTCCAGCAGTGAGTCCGTCTTGACGACGTGCGTCGATGACCGCTGCACCATCGTCACGTCCGCGCCGACCCCCCAGAGCCCCTCACAGATGTCGTGGGCTGAGTTGTTCGAGCCCACCACTACCACGGACTTGCCCTCATACCCCTCGGGGCCGGGGTGCTCAGATGAGTGGTGCACCTCGCCGCTGAAGCGCTCCTCGCCGGAGAGGTCGGGCACGTTGGGCTTGCCGCTCATGCCCGTCGCCATCACGAGCTCCTGTGGGCGCAGCACGAGCTCCTCACCGTCGCGGTTGACCTCGACCTCCCAGGTGCCCGTCTCCTCGTCGTACCGTGCACTGGTGGCCTCGGTCTTCGACCAGTAGTTCAGCTCCATCACCCGCGTGTACATCTCCAGCCAATCGCCGAGCTTGTCCTTCGGTGAGAACACCGGCCAGTTGTCGGGGAACTTGATGTACGGGAGGTGGTCGTACCAGACGGGGTCGTGCAGCGCGAGCCCCTTGTACCGGTTGCGCCAGGAGTCCCCCGGCCGGTCGTTCTTCTCGACGATGATCGTGGGCACGCCGAGCTGGCGGAGCCGTGCACCGAGCGCGATGCCGCCCTGTCCCCCACCGATGATCACGGTGTGTGGCTGCTCGGTGTACCCCAGGTTCTCCAGCTCCTCCTCACGGAGCTCTGTCCACGTCTTGCGGTCTGGGTCCGCAACCTGCTCTGCGCCCCTCGGTCGGTCTCTGCCCTTGGGCTCCTCATGCCCCTTCAGCTCCGTCAGTGCGGTCAGGAGGGTCCACGCACCGCCATCTTTCAGCCGGACGACACCCTCACCACGACCCACCTCGGTCTCGAAGGTGAACCAGGCGGTGATGATCCCATCCTCCTCTTCCGCCGGCTCGGTAAGCTCGAAGCCCGACGGACCGATGTGCTCGAGTGTCTCCTCGAGCATGTCCTCGACGCCACTGGGATTCTCCACCGTCTTGATGTTCCAGGTGAACGCGACCAGGTCGCGCCAGTAGCTCGTCGCACAGAACATCTCCGCCGCAGCGGCGGCATCCTCCCGGCGCATCGCATCCTCGAACTCCTCTAGGTACGCCTGTGCCGTCTCGGTCGCATGGTCGATGTCGGCATCGGCGAGCTGTTCGGACGTCTGGTCTGGCGAGCTCATCGGCCCACCTCCTCCGCTGCGGTGGTCGCCACAGCGGGTGTCGGTACCGATTGCAGTTCAGGTTGGTCGGTTTGTTCATTAAAGAACATTGATCTATAAGGTGTCTTCTTTTACTTAATGATTATTAGTAAAGATTTATTATCCATACCGACTCAGTTGTAAGGTTTGGATTGTGACGGTGGAGATCGGTACGCAATTCAAAGCCATCATATCTTCCCGCGAGCCCAGTTAGAACGGCCAGGATACGATTCGAGGAACAACCACCACGACAGGAAGCGTGTGAATGAAATCGCGAACCGTGTCCCACTCACCCAATCGGGAAACCTCGACATATTCGATTCACGACCGACTGAGTATCTCCCAACCGTCCGCGAGAATTATCCAGGTGCGCTGGAACCCGCGTTTATTCCGCCAGACGAATGGCTCTGAAGAATTGGGAACTACGAGGAGTTCCTCGCCAAGCGACGGCAACTCATCGCGGAGGGCATCAACGACTATCTGGACGGACTCGTGGAGAACTCATTCCTTCGTCCTACCACATGGTTTAGTGGGTACTTGTGGTTACAACCCTTATTGATTGATCGCTCTCGGTTCAGCCCCGTTCGGCATCCGGAAAGTAGCGTCCACGCTCATCTATCAATTCGTCAGTCTTAGGGACTTCAGCTCGCTGTTGTCGGTGTACACGGCTAGAATATTCGATGTGACCGAATGCCCCGATGGTAGTGCACTAGTCCAGATTACCGGTGTCGTATTCGATACTGTATAGACCTCTGAGCCTTGTTTAGACGCAGCAAGAATCGGCTCTTGCGCCATGTACTCAGCAGACGAACCCACACCGCGAGGTACTCACGAAGGGATTCTGATCAAGCGCAACGACCCTTGACCCGTCCATTTGAGAGCGTCTAAACAAGGCCGACCCTCTGTATTCAGCACACTAGTTCTGACAGTACTTCGGTAGCTCACGAGAAACAGACTACATACGGAGGATGTATTTGACCGGCCAGTGAGATCCGCCGTTGCATGTGAAATCAAGGGGTTGTCGAAAGTGGAGTGGTCGTTTGATAAGTAAAACAGGCTCTGTAATCACTAGACATCGTTGGGTTAGATAGAGCGATCCTGACTGCTATTGAGAACAATTTGCCTCGTTTCGCATGGAGATTGTAGTCCATCTCTCCACCGTATTTTGACGATTCGATAGCGGGTCTAGTGCGTACTACTGCCTCTATATTCAGCAACCAGTTTCTATCAGTTGCTGAGGATTTCAACAGAGCTATAGATACGAATTTATTGAAGCTCTCGGGATGGATGCAGACGATATAGAATTTGGATCAGACGAAGACAAGCCAATTTAGCCCAGATTTTCGTCCAGCATTCGTGTGGTATATTCACACGTATCGATTTTGTCGCAATCAATCCTCACGTCGAGACTGATACAGCTCCACTGTGGGGATAACACTCATACGCGCACGGTTTCAAATATGGCCCAGATGCCAGACGGCTTCGGGGCACGTTCAGTTACCGAACGAACTCGCTCGGCGATTAGCGCCGATTTAGAGCCGGTAGACTCGCCATCATGCGATCTATACGACTCGGAATAGTTCGGTGAAGAAGCGGGCCGGGCGCGATTCCACCAAAGCGGGTCGCTAGCCGTTTCACTGTGCCGTCGAACGTACATGGGTTGCGTTGTCATAGTTGTGTTGATCATGCTGCATCTAGCCTCTCGACGTACTCACTGCGATTCTCCATCCGATCGCGGTAGCGCTTCCACCGCTGCTTCTCCGAAGCCCAGTCGTAGTGGTCCGCGATCGTCTTCACCGAAGCGTTGACGCGCTCGGCGACCACCTCCGGCGGGATCCCGATGTTCAACTGCCACGTGATCGAGCCCGTCCGGATCTGGTGCGGGCTCCGCGACGACGGGCACTTGCTCGCCTTGTGGTAGTCGACCCACTCGCAGGCGTCCGGGTCCTTGCCGTGCGGACAGGTGCCGTGGAGGCAGGGAATCGTCGCGCGGTAGCTCCACGCTCTGATCGTCGCTTCCCCGGCTCGACCCCTCGCACTCGCGAGCAACGGCTGTCTGCCGCTGCCATCGCGGCTGTCGTAGCGATACTGTCCGACGTACTCGCTGAGAATGCGGGCGACTCTGTCGGGAATGCCGACCGGTCGCTCGCCGCGGATCTTGTTTTTCAGCGGCGTGCCGGTCTCGGGGCGATGACGGAACTCCACCCAGCTCTGTTCGTCGTCGTCGAGACGGAGGTAGAGGTCGCGGACGTCGAGCCCGCGGAGCGCTCCCTGCCGGGCGCCGGTGTACCACGCGAGTTCGAGGAACGCGTGGCGTCGTCGGGCGCGCTCGGCGTCCGAGTTGCGGTAGTACTCGAGCAAGGCGAGCGCCGGCTCCCTGTCGAGCGCTGTGTCGCTCGACCGCTCGTCAGGATCGAGATCGGGAATGCGCACCGACTCGTGGAGCCCGCTCTCGACGGCGTCGAGCTGCTCTAAGTACTCGACGAACATCCGGAGGGTCCACATCTCGCCCTCCAGCGTCACCGGCGCCACCTGACTCGCACGGAACTCGTAGTAGTCGTCGAAGTCGTAGCCGCGAAGCTCGCTGACCGACTCGATCCGGGCCTCTTCGGCCCACTCGCGGAACAGCTTGAGCCGGTACTTCCACGCCTCGACGCTCGACTCTGTGGAGTCGGCGCGCCGGCGGCGGAGGTACCGGTCGATCCCGTCCCTGACCGAGAGTTCGGACGGGTCGCGAGCGTCCCGGCTCATGAGCCCACGTCGCCGGGGGCGCCCCCGTAGCGCCGTCCGCAGGACGGGCACGTGCAGCCGTTGACGAAGCCGTCGACGAGGCGGTCACAGCGACCGCAGCGCCAGAGCGTCCCGCTCACGGGACCACCTCGCCCGTCTCGAAGGCTTCGGGGGCGATTCCCGCCTGTCGGCGGGCGATGTCGACCGCGGCGTCGTCGGTCGCGACGACGCTCACGTCGACCTCCTCGCGGAAGACGTGACTCTCCACGCGGAGTTCGACCTCGACGCGCCGGCTCACGCTTCAGCCTCCGGGGCGTCGGTTTCGGAGCCCGCCAACTCGTCGTAGTCGAGATCGCGGAGCGCGTCGACGGCCCAGCCGGCGTCACCCGGGAGGTTCCGAGCGAGCCGGTGGCGGTCGTAGTCGGCGACGACCGCGCCGGGCGTCATCACCGCGTAGAGCAGTTGCGGCGAGTGGTAGCCCGCGGGCTCCAGCTCCGAGTCGGCGTCGGGATCGAGTCGCTCGACGCCGACCGTGTAGGCGGTCGACTCGCCGTCCGCGATACGGGTGAACCTCATTCGTCACCTCCGGCGACCCACCGATCGCGGCGGTCGAGCGCGTCGCGAGCGGCGTCCGTGAGCGCGTAATCGTTCGTCCGGCGGTCGCGCGTCTCCTTCTCGACGAGCCCGCGGTCGACGAGCTGGTCGAGGTTGGGGTAGAGCCGGCCGTGGTTCACGTCGATCCCGTAGTACTCTTCGAGTCCGGCTCTGATCGAGGTCCCCTTCTGGTGGTCCTCGCGTTCGAGGAGCCGTAGAATGTCCCGCTGGAACGCGGTGAGATCGGCGACAGCGCCCGTCCCGTTGACCGCGGGCGTCTCGCCGTCCGCCGCGCTACTCATCACGCACCTCCCGCACGTCGCTCTGGAGCGCGCCGAACGCGTCCGCGCACTCCGCGCAGAGCGCCCCGCCGTACGCGGCGTCGTAGCCGTCCGCCGACGCCTCGCACAGCCCGCAACCGCCGGTGTTTTCGATCGGTTCCTCGGTCGTCGCGCAGGGCTTAAGCCCCGCAGTTGCCTTCGTTGGCATGGTTCTGTGGTTTCAGCACAGAACCCGACCCGGTCGGGCGCTACAGACGCCGCGACCGGGATCCTACATTTTCTCACTAGCCGAGGGTTCGTCACTCGGGCTCCGTGGATACATATGAATACTCTCGTTACTTGAATGTACTGGTAGTGTTTAGAGATACTATTCGGTCTTATATTAAATACGGGTGCGACAGTGTATTATATGAGATATGCGGGAGAGTGGATGTCTGCTGCTGACGATCGTATTCTAGAGTATCTCTCTGAACACGAATCTGGTTCTCCAACGAAAATGAAGAAGGAGGGGCCGATTCGATATTCGCGTGTTCAGGTCCACCGACGATGCAAGAAGCTAGCTGAAAAGGGACTCGTCAAAGATCTCGGAAATGGAATCTACATGATCACCGACGACGGTGAAGCCTATCTCGACGGTCGGCTCGATACCGAGAATTGGACCTACATCGATGACGACAGCGACGCTGTTGAGTCTCAAGATCCCACCAACGGTGAGACCTCAAACGGAGGCACCACCTGAATGCGCGACTCCGTTCCGTGGATGGGTGGTCTCGATGAGCGGATCCTAGAACGGCTCGTTGACGATGGCGATGCCGACGCTTGGGAGATCGCGTTCGATATACGCGGTCGTATAAGCCAAGATCGGGTGACTGAACGGTGTAAAGTGTTAGCTGACGCCGAGCTCGTCGATCAATACGAACATGAGATCGTCGACGGCCGCTTCGAGACCTACTGGTCGGTTACGACATGGGGCGAGCTGTTTCTCAGTGAAGACGCCGATCCGAGCCTCGACGTTCCGGTTCCGAATCCGCGGCCGCCGCACGCGACGAGGCCCGATTGGTGGGCAGGGTTCTGACAATGTCCGATGACGATATTCAAAAATACTCCAAGGAGTGGATTCGAGAGAATTGGGACTATGAACAGGATACTGGATCTCCACTGGTACAACTCGTCAAGGTAGTTCACGAACTCCACATCGCAATCCCCGGAATCGTTGCCGCTACCGTTGTTTGTCCGATTCTCTGGTACTACGAGATGTCGACACTACAAATTGTCAGTACTGGTCTGGGAACTATCGGTGGCGGCTATGCTCTGTTCTTCAACCAGTGGTGGTGTGCCACTCTTAGCGATCCTAACGACGATTGAATGTCCGACGGAAAGGATCGAAAACTGGGATGTCCATCTTCGGAAGGCTGAATAGGCTGAGTAGTCCCTTCAGAACCTTCTCAAGCACACGTCTCAGTGTTTGCGAAAGTGTTGTGATCAGATCCAGGATCAACAACACGGCTGTTGTCATCAGAGTGATGGGCATCAGCACTATGAACGCCGGGAATGCGAGGAGTGTCGACGGACTCAGGAACCAGAGTGGGCTTCCGGTTAGTTTGCCTTCTATGGATGGCAGACCGATTGCGACAAGAATCCCGAACGCAGGTGCGATGTGAATTGTCACGTACGCAGCGCTGAGCGCCGCAACAGTCATGGTTATTCCAAGGTAGGTGAGAGTCGCATATGTGCTAAAGAGGTCAGACATTATTTCGTCGAATTTCTGAACCAGACCTTCCTTCTCTGCCTCGGCTTCATTACTCAGGTCGGATTCCTCATCCACCTCCTCTTCACTCTCAGTAGCGTTTAACGAGGTGTTGTAAATAGTCAATCCCATCCAAGATGCCACGAAGTAAGGAACGTAGGTTGTAGCACCGATCGTTTCCGTGATTTCCGCGAATACACCAGCATCTGCTAGATAAGGTCCGAAGAATAACGCAGAGACCAGCAGAGCCATCAGGTTTCCGAAGGCAGCTCGTGGGAAGTAGCTCGCAAAATGCGAGAGCTGCTGTTTCGGAGAGCGCTGGCTCTGGTAACTCATCGTGGCTGTACCTTCGTTCGCTACATGTTAAAATCACGTGGTCACACTGACTACCGTGCGCTTCTTCATTTCTAGGTAGTCGACTACATCTTCGAAGCGTCGAATGGAGGCGACTGAATACGCCCGTATGTCTCCTAGACGGCACAGATCGACGAACACGTCTGAGCGGCTTGCCGAAGACGCAGACGCAGCAGCGTGAGAGTTCGGTGTCGATGTAGCGGGAGCGCTATGTACAGGTCGCGTGACTGAGCGCTGTTCCGTGTTAGGTGTGTTCAACGCGATCTGCATCTTCCCAGATTCGATCAAAGAATTCAATTGCATCATTTATTGTTTCTGGGTCTTGAGTTAGAATTCCAGCATTAAACTCATCGCGGAGCTGATCCCGCGTTAAGTCTGCTGAAGAGACTATTAGTTTGTGGTCATCTGCAATGACTAATCTAGAATGTAGACGGTGGTGTTCTTTGACGTTTCCTTCTGTTGCTTCAATCAAATCGTTTAGCACGTCTTTTTTTATCCCCTGACGGTTTCCCTTCACGTTCCTTCCTCTAGTCAGAACTCGAACTTCTAAGTCTGGATTAGTAACGATTCGATCGATTATTTGATCAAATAACATGTCGATATACAATGAATCAACCCGTAGAATGCTGTTCGCGCTTGTTATCAGGCTTTCTGCTGAATCTTGAATTTCTGCAGCATACTCTGCAGAAGGAGAGATCGGCACTGTTTGGATAAATTTTGGTCTGATATTCTCATGACGCTGTGCCTGTTTTTCACTTTTCCAGTTGGACTTAAAAACAGATTCTTTTGGACCCTCTCCAATTGCAATAAGAGATAAAACTTGGTCAGCAATCTTCTTTGGACGCATTTCACCAAAATCAGGATCACCACTTACAACTCCAAGATCTGGTAATAATTTCTCAATTTCGGAATCAAAGTTTTGCGGAGCTTTTGATAGAGCCTCAAATATTGGCCATGTGGCAGAATAGTTATCAAACGAGATCGCATCTCTAGCTGCATCGGTATTTGTCTGTAGAGCGTTTAGCATTTCTTCGGCCATCCTGTCGATTTCCTCGTTGTATGTATAGATATCGAACTCACAAAGTCCTAATATTCCCACAGCAACATTTGTGAATGTAGAACCAAAATTAAATTTTTCATCCCGATCATTAGATACAAAATGAGAGACTGCATTTTGCACGACTGCTGATTCTGGTTTGAGTATAGATAGAATCCATAGGGGTGACAGGTCTACATCAGACAAATGGAAGTTCCCATTAACCGTCTGGTTATTCTCCATAATCTCTGTGAAAGGGCGTAATTCTTTTTTATTGGGGATTTCGTCGTGTATACGATAGGTTTCTAATAGATGTATTAAACATAATGGAAACTCAAATGCGATAGTGTGTTCATCATAGGAACCCGTATTCCAGTCATTCAAAAAGTTGCCTACAGCTGGGTGTTCGTAATAAGCTAACACTCTATAGATTGGAGAATGCGTGAGTTTGTTACTTGTAGTCTCTTCAGATTCAACAAAAGTAGCCAATTTCTCGACTCTTGTTCGAGTCCTTTCTGAGGATGTGTTGAGGTACTGTTTGTTCATTTATCGGTTAGAAGTATTCTAAATGTAAGTATATGGCGTGATAGATACTCAGAGTATGCAAATGCCGCGAGAAGATTACTGTAGTCAGTCCACCCTATTTCCGATTGCTTCTTCGACGATCTCGATCTCGTCCTCAGTCACCCCGTACAGCTCGTAGACGATCTCGTCGATAAGCCGGTCCGTCTGCTCGATCTTGGCGTCGAGCTCCTCGGCACGCTCCTTCGTCTCCAGGTAGTTCTCCAAGTCGTCGGCCACGTCGTCGACGACCTTGTCTTGCGGTTCGAGCTACCTATCCTCCTCTACCAGAGTTCAGAGACTCCTTACTCACGGTGGACTTGATACTCTAAGTAATCAAGCCGGTCCTCCAGTTCAGATACCTCCTCATTAAGATCTGCTTCAACCTGCCGGAAACGGCTTTCAAGAGTCATGTGCGGTGAGTCGGAACCCACATCGGTCACATCGTCGATCTCCGCAATAGGGTATATTCCTCCACCCTCCCAAGTAAAGTAGAGGCCGGAGTCAATTTGTCCCTCTCCAGAGATATAATTGAACCTCACCTCAGCATGCCAATACCTGTTTAGAAGTATATTAGAAACTATGGACTGTCTTGCCGCTGTAGCACCTGTAATAGAATCCTCGCCTGTTAGGTCTGTGGGATACAGATGCTGATAGTTCTCTATCAAGTACTCATCTATCTCTTTTATCGAAAATGCCTCCTCACTGTTATTGGATAATAGCTCGGTTATGTGTACTCGGAGCGGGTCGTCTGATCCTGACTCCTTCCAAATATCGGAGTTAGTATCAATTGGCATGTCTTATAATACGATCAGAACGGTTTAATTATATCGCGTTTTAGACAGTAGTTTCAAATATCACATATAGACCATAGAATGTCCACACGCTCATCTTTTAATAAGTCCGAGTAGCCCTCCTCGATCGCTCCCGCCTCTCTCATTGGCTATCGGTCGTAGATCTTCCGATCAGTCGTCGCCGACCGCCTCCTCAACGATTTCGGTCTCTTCTTCGGTCAACCCGTACAGCTCGTAGACGATCTCGTCGATAAGCCGGTCCGTCTGCTCGATCTTGGCGTCGAGCTCCTCGGCGCGCTCCTTCGTCTCCAGATAGTTCTCCAGGTCGTCGGCCACACCGTCGACGTCCGGCAACTCGATCGCCTTCAGCCGATCGACGAGCGAGTTCGTCTTCGTCGCCGTCTCCCGGAAGTTCGCGAAGCCGCCCGCCTCGTCGACGGCGACCGAAAATAGTCCCGTAGTCCCGCGATAGTCGCTACGCAGTGTGCGCCGATCAGGCCGGTCGAACCCTACGACTGAACGTTGATGTTGCTGTAGTACCAACCCGACCCTTCCTGCTCAATCCCGTGGAAAATAGTCCGTAGCGGAACCTCGTCGTCTCCATCGCGGAATACGGGTTCGTCCCAGTATTCGAGATCATCGACCACAAATTGGACTCGGGGGTTCTCTGCGAGCAGGAAATTGACGTGGTCTCGGAGCAGATTGTGGACGTAGTCGCACGCATCATGCGGGTTATTCGCACTACGGATGAAGTCTCCGAGGCCGTAGACAGTAACGTCATACGGGAGACTGTCCATCCGCTTGACGCGGCGGAGGAACTCGACGACGCTCATCTCATCGTCGAACGTCCCATGTCGCTCGACGGCGTCCTCCGAGTGCACGTGGAAGCCGATGTCCATGCTCATTCTCTTACGTCATACTGGTGACGCCTTCCCCTATAAACGTCAGCACAGATAGGGGTCAGAATTCGCATTGTTACGAGAAATCCTCCAGATCGAGCTGGGTGTCAGTCCGATCCTCGACGTACTCGGCGATGTCGATGTACTCGTCGTCGTTCTCGATCTCGGCGAGTCGTCGAAGAGCAGCAATGGCCCCTTCATCTGTCCATTTTCCGAACTTCTGAGCCAACTGATCGGTCTCGTAGAGGTAGCGGAGGTAGTGAGCTTTGTCGACAGCGAGGGGGTTCTGCTTGCGTTCGACATCGTCGGCACGGTCTAGTGGACCACGAACGTTCAGGTCGTCACCCTCCTGCTCCAACAGACGCTCGTTGACGAGTTCCGCGACATCGACGCCGCGCTGACGCAGATCCTTGTTCAGTGCGTTGTAGGAGACCGTTCCACCCCGTCCGAGTACGTAGGTGAGGTAGATGGCACTCAGAGTGTCCATCTCGTCACCCATCGTCTGGACCCGCTCCTCCATTAGCTGCTCGTCGACAATGTCACGGATCGTCCCGACAGCGTCGTTGACGGACATCTGTTCCCCTTCGTGGGTGACGTTCGGGAAGTGACGCGAGTACACTTCGAGACACTTGCCCATCGTGACTGCGAAGATGTCCCCTTGCGTGAGTCGGGAGCCACTCTCTTCGAGACGGTCGATCTCCTCTTGGGCTCGGAAGTAGATCTCGTCTTCGAGGGACCGCCAACTGACGGTCTCGGGGTCTTCCTCACGGCTCCGACAGACGACGATCATGTCGTACTCGATGTTGGCCTTATCGTGGATATGCGTGGAGCCTCGCATCTCTCCACGGATGGGGTACAGGGAAGTAACGTAGAACCCCGCTTCGAGAACGGACCTCAAGACCGTACTCCACCCTTCAGTCTCTTTGTGGTGGAAGGTGAAGGCCATGATTCCGTCGTCCTTGAGCTTCTGGTTGGCTTGGTCGAAGACGTTCGTCAGACCCGTGACGAAGTGATCTTCATCGCGGTAGGTGTCGACGCTATCCTCGCCAGCTGGGTCGCTCACTACTTCACTTGCCTTTGGCGTGAGTTCGGCACCAAAGTGATCGTACTCGTCTTCGAGCACTTGCTTCAGCCACACATAGTAGAAGTCAGCAGTCTCCGAGTACATCACGTTGTCAAAGTACGGTGGGTCCGTGATGACAGCATCAACACTGTTGTCGTCTATCGGAAGATACTCCGAAGTCCCACAGCGGAGATGGACATTATACGTCGCGTCTTCTTTCCCCTCGACGGGCTCACCGATCTCAGCAGGATCGTCGGTGACGTAGCCCTCGATCTTTCCGACCCCGTCGCGTTGTTTCGTCTCTCCATCTTCGACGTACTTCTCGTAGGGATTTAGACAGAATTCCTTACCCGCCCGCATCTTGTCGAACTCTGTAGAGAAGGTTGCGGCTCCTTCTTCAGTCCCCCAAACATTATTTTCAACAGGAGTATGCCGTGCCGTGATAGTGTGCCGCTTATACATCCCCTGTATTTTGTTCGCAGAAGTGTGATATTCGCAGAACATATTATTGAATGTCGTAGTGTCTGAGAATGCCAACAGGAGGAATTCCTTCACGTTCTGATCCTCTATTTTTTCTATTTCTTTCAGCAGCTTAGATAAGGAAAGCAATTGTCGCGGATTGAACATCTGGTCGTAACGTTCGTATCCATGCTTTCGGGCACGGTCTGAGCTTCCTCGGTACCGTTTTGTTGTCGGGATGGGGAGCTCGTCACGCTTTTCTTCGAGCTCTGACTCAGCCTCGGAGAACAAATCACGATCAAACTTCGTTGCCGATTTGTACCCTTTCTCGCCCGTTTCAGGACAGTAGTATTCGACAGCGTAGAGGGATCGCTCAGCCTTCCCGAAGCGTTCGACGCTCTCGATAATCGACATCTCGGGATGTTCGTCACAGTGGGGGCAGGTGTAGCTCCCGCGGGAGACGTTCCCTGCGTCCTTCGGAACATATTCGTGTGAACACTCGGGACACGTGGTGTCTGTACGGTAGTCGTCCGTCTCGAAGACGTTCCAGCAATCGGGGCAGATAACGTTATAGTGATCGTCCTTCGAGGAACGGGCATTAGAGAGACGGTAGTCTTTGAACAGAGCGACATCTTCGCCACAGTTCCGACAGGGGAGTTCATTCACCCAGAAAGAGTACATAGCGTCGGCGTGATCGTCGCAATGCGGGCACTCAGTTCGATAGTAGTCTTTAATTTCTTTGCCGACACTCTCTTCCAATTCCTCAAACGCAGCGTCAAGCTCATCCAGATCGACGGGCTCGACTTCCTTCTTCACGACGAACCACGCGACGGGATTGAGTTCACTCCCAATAGCGTTACACCCCATACGGAGAGATTCAACAATACTCGTCCCCCCACCCATGAAGGGATCAAGGACGGTCTTGTCTCCGAAATCGATGTCTTCGAGGTAGTAATCCCAGAGAGCATCAGGATTCTCCCAGTCTACTTCCGGAAGTCCATCGATGGTTGATTGTCCACCGGTGTCGACCGACATTTCCTCGTCGGCGAGCGAGTAGAGCAGCATCGTTCGGAAGACCGAACCCAGTCGCCGTGCCCACCATTTGTGCATGGTGTAGACGGGGCGATAGTAGCGTTTGGCATGGGCTTCTTTTTCGGCTATCTCATTCACTTGGTCAATTGGAAATGAGATTTCGATAGGTCGCTTGTCGCTCATTGTTTTGTATTCGGTTTCTATAACTGTGTTAGGGTTTCGATTGATTATCAGACAAACTACAGAATGATATCAGTAGTACCCATATTCTCTTCCCTGAGCTCCTTGCCCCGTGGAACCCAAAACGCCATTTGACTCAGCGTGTGTTCTCCAGTTATCTACGTCACTATGGGAGGGATTTCTAATATCTAAATTGTAACAGCGTCCACTATACCAGGTGTTATCTGCTGTATCCTTCTCAAACCGAGCTATCTTATTTGGATAATATGTTTGAGAGAATGCACTGAACGCAGTTGGAAAAAAGATCCTCCACTGAGGTGTATAGTGGTCAGAGCTATGATGTTTGAAATCTCTGCTGTCCCATACGGCACCCTGATGTCTAATAGCGATTGTTGTTTCTTTACCACTTTTCTCTTCAAAAAAGTCTGCTAAGTGTTCTGCGATCTCCAATATGTATCTATCTTCGCCTTGCATGGAGCCCGTTTCTATCCAGAATACGTCAGCATCAGAGACGTTCATTCTATATTTACTTTCTTCTCTCGAATAAAAACCTTTCCACCACGATATTACTTCTCAATGTCTAATTTAATTCGTGGAGTTAAGCACTCAGCAAGGCTTAGTCCGCCATGTTGGAAGGTACTGTACTTGCCTCGGGCAGGCCAGGTGTATCTGCCGATAGGCATGTAGTATCCGTCTGCTTCGACGACGAGTCCCGCGTTGACGAGATGTCTCGCGTCAACGTCCCCAACACTCTCGAATCGTCCGCTGAATGTCTCTTGGAGGGCCGACTTCTCGCTATCGCTTATCTGGAAGGTGTGCCCGGAATCGAGGCGGGCATACCCGTGGTCCGAACCGATCACCACGCGATCAGTATCCAGTTGATCAAGGATCGCTTGTAACGCCGTCTCAGTCTTCTCGTACATCTCTTCAATCGACGAGAGTTTTGTCTTCCCCTCCTGTATGTTTTCGAGGAGGGCGTCGGGGTACCGACACCAGATGATCTCCTCGTCGCCGTCGAGACTGGGCTCTTGGCTCTTGACATCCGCCGTCTTGTGGTCTTTCTTGATCTGGGAATAGTCGACTCGATCGCGGTAGAACTTTGTCTCCGAGGGAACTGAGGAAAAGGAGAATCCCGTCTCAGGTTCGTGTCCTTCGTCTTCGAGCATATCGACGAACATTGACGCCTCGCGGACGCTCATCGCATCCATTACCACGAACGTCCCGTCTTCGGGGATATCGAGGGAGGCTTCATTGACGCACTTGTCGGGCAAGACATCAGTGAAGAATTCCTGATAGACATCCAGTAGAAGACGCTCGTAGCTCACAGCGTCGGTCTCGCGTCCGTAATGCTCGGTGACATCGTCGCCGGCGGGATACCAGATGTCCCAGAGGGTATCCCATACTGCTGGGACAGGGTCGTCACTCTCAATCAGCCGGGTGAGAGACTCAGTTCTCATCTTCACGCTCCACGGTCACTGTTGCATCGATGTGTTCCCCACTCGGGAGCTGCTCAAGGAATTCGACCAATTCGTCCTTCGAGAGGTTGTCGACATCGTAGGACAGATCGATATGTGTTGCTGCGTCTTTCTCCCCGTTTATCCGCGAGTCTGCCATGCTCCGCAGTACACGAGCACTGTTTCCTTCGAGTTTGATAGCCTCCGTGGAGACTGTGACAGGACTCGTATTGTTGGACTTGGGAGGCACTGACTTCGTTTCGGGTTGTTGTTTGAGGGTCGTCGTATCGTCGATCTCTCCCTCGCCCTCGTCTTCACTATTTGGTACTGGCTCAGGCTCTTCCTCGAAGATTGATTCGTCGAGGTTATCTGGATGATGGATTGTTAGGTCGTCAGAGAGGTCAGGCAGCGCATCGCCCTTCTGTGGTACGTAGAAGTTTGCTCGATCCCCTTCGAGTACTATTTTCTCATCGCGATATAGCTGGCTAACCGCCGAGTAGAAGACTTCGTCGGAGAGGAGTATGGGCATCCGACGGAATTGCTTGAAGTCGTTGAGCATCGACGCGATTGCGATACCGTTCTCAGCATCCGCAACTTCCTCTCGGATCTTCTCGCCGACGTAGGTTTTGTCTCGGCCAACCTTGTCCTTCACGTCGTCGACATCTGCCGCGACATCGATCCGACGCATCCGAATTCCATCACCACTTGGGTCTTCGCTCCACTTCACCCACTTCCCGAACCGGTCTTCTAGTTCGTTCCGAAGCTCTCGCCGCTCGTCACGGATGATCGACGTAAGTTCTCCGCCGTCGTCGACGTTCCCACGGAGATTTTCAGCTCCTAAAACACGAGCTGCCTTGCTGATTATCTCCTCATCGTCGCGGATTTCCTTCTTTGGTGTGACAAACAGAATCGTGTTCTGGTAAGTCCGTCCCCCAAAGAAGTCGTCAAGCTTCGCACGCAGTGCCCCGTTAGAGAGGTAATCAAGCATCACCACGGTGGTCAGTTCCTTTCTGTCGGGGACATCCTCGTCAGGGTAGACAGACACATCATCACTCCAGACATCGCTACGGACAACATCGACAAGGGTCTCTTCGATGCTGCCACGGTCGTCTTCGAGTACCCGCTCCTGTTCACGAGTCACCAGCGCCGTGAGCTTCGGATCTTCGGTGAGGTAGTAGTTCTCTTTCTGCGAGTCGCGATCGAGATAGTGAGCAACCCCGTAGAGCCCTTCCAACGACATGTGGAGCTTGTCGACCGTCGCTTTCTCCGGCTTGAACGTTCCAAGGAGGCACTCGGTTACTGACGCTCGCTGTCCCCGTTCCTCGATAGTGTAGAGGAAGATCGTCCGAAGGAGGTCATCGCCGAAGTCGATGTCGTCGACGGCGTCCTTGTCGGAGGTATAGCGGTTGAAAAGTGTCTGATTGATGCCTCGGAAGGCGCTCGGTGTGATGTCACACGTAATAAGGAGATCTGTCTCATCATACTTGCGGCGGACCGTATCAGCAAGAACGTTCATCACACCACGGACGCTCTGTCGCTCCCGACCCGCGTCGTAGACATCATCGAGTAGGTCGAGAAGTTCGGGATGGAACGGGTATGTCTCGACCATACGGTTCTCATATCGCTTGGGTTCGTCAATCTCGATAGGGTAGTTATAGTGATCGACGTACTCGCTGACAACATCACGAATCGCCTTTTCGTCGACATCACCCTGACGAGTTTCGAAGAGCCGATGGAGGATGATCTGCTCTCGGTCCCCCGTGTCGTTCATATCGACGGCGTAGGGATTGGTTCGATTGACGATGCGCTTGATGTCTTGACTCTTGTCGAGGAGGGTGGCAAAAGCGAAGAGATCCTCCTCTGGGTCGTTCGCCACTTCGAACAAATGCTGGAGGAAGAACTCATTTCGTTCGAGCAGCTCTTCGTTCTCGCTCTCGTCGAACGATTCCCACCAAGTTTCGATCTCGTCGAAGAAGATAGCGACTGGTTCCTCCTCGGTTAGTCGTTCGAGATGCTCTGTTGTCGGGTACCGTTTGATGTCGTCCAGGATATCTTCGCGACCTAGATCCTCGAAAATCGGTTCCCAGATGAGATCTGCGTCGGTCTCGCTAGTGGAGTGAATTGTTGCCTTCGAGCTCTCGGGGAGATCTAAGGAAACATCCCATTCGTCAACCCATTTCTGAGCGACGGTTGGGCTGTTGAACATATGGTAAAGCACGAGAAGACCGTGAGACTTCCCGGCTCCATAGGGCCCAGAGAGAGTGATTCCTCCTTGGTTGTCCCGCCCACGAAGCTTGTTATCCACGTGATCGAAGGCCGTCTGGAGGGCGTTCGAGGGATAAGTCATCGAGAACAGCCGATCTGCATCGTTCTCCAATCGATCCTGATCGGAGCCCACCTTGTGAGCCTGCAAAACTCCTTGGAACTGACCCTCGATAACTTCGTCCCGAGGAGTGAGGAAATCCGCGATCGTCATTATCTAATTCAACTGTGAGGCACGGCCTCTTTGGTGTTTCCCATCAGCACAGTGTCAACAGTGCTGTGATGTAATCTCTCCCTCTCACATGAGAGTGTTAGAACACCCCTCAGAGGTGAAATCTTCTGGTGGGATCGCCAACGCTGATCAGAACTGGTCTCGCGGCGCCTTCGTATTCGCCAGCCAGTGTGCGCCGATCAGGTCCGTCTCGATCTGCTCGCGCTTGTGCTGTGCGTCGCCGTCGTCGACGATCGCGTAGCTGAACACCAACGCTTCATCCCGATTCCGGCGGTGCTTGTAGAGCCGACTCTTCAGGTTCCCGCTCTGTCCGATGTACTCCAGCGGCTCCGGCTCCTTGCGGTCCCAGATCCGATACACACCAGCATCGGTCGGGAGCCCGTACGCGTTCGCGAGCGGTTCGGGTTCGGTCCAGTCGAGCCCCATCCACGATCGACTCGTCGGCTCGTCGGCGTCCGTCCACGGGAGCGGTCCGATGCCGGTTGCCGAGTTCGACTCGGTCTCGTCGTCGTCGAGCGCACCGCCGGTAAATCCCCCCGAGCGCTGGCTCGACCGCTTGTAGCCCTCGATGATGCGCCCGAAGTTCGCCGTCGTGTTCTCGCCCGACTCGCGGCGGTACACCGCGATCAGCGCCTCCTCGATCGAGAGCCGTCGCTGTCGCTGGTCGATGTCGTCGGGCTCGATGACCGACACCTGGAAGGCAGGCCCGTACTCCTGTCTCACGGCCCAGAGGCTCGGCGCCGCGACGTGCGGGTCCGTGTACGGCATCTCGTCTTTGTAGCACCCCGAGAGAGCGCGAAGGCGGCCGCGGAGGCTGCGACCAGTCTGGCCGATGTAGGTGAGGCCGTCTCGATCGAGATGTCGAACGCGGTAGATACCCGGGTTCGTGGAGATCTCCGAGAGCTCGCCGTCGGCCGGGTTCAGGCTGAGCCACGGTGACCAGTCGAACCCCATCCAGTCGGAGCCGTGGTAGTCAGACTCGTTGATCGGAGTCACGTAGTGGGACTTTGTTCGGCGATCGCTATTGAGTGTTGGCTGTCGATTTCGGTGATCGCGATCGTCGACGCCGATTCGACCACCCACTTTCAGTCACTCGTCGCCGACCGAGATTTCGGTGTATACCGCCGGTCTCCATCGCGGGGGGAGGTGGTGGGTTGGCGTACGCGCGAGCGCGTAATCTCCCGCTCGGCGCGACTCGCCGCGATTCTGCCGAGTGATTGAAATCGGTTTCAGTTGGCGTATTCTCTGAACTCACGACGAACTGATCCGACGAGCAAGCACTACAGGTACAATTTTCGACGAGTAGGTAGCACAGAAAGTTGATATAACCGGTGATCGTCACGTTTCGTAATGAGTTGGATCCACGACCTCCTCCCCTCAAGCCGGCCCTCCCTCGAAGATGTTCAGCCTGAGCGAGAAGAACGATTTCCCCGTCATACGTACGGACCTGGATATCCGATCGTCGTTCACCAGCAAGAGATCGATGACCTTCGTCGTCTCTTGGAGATAGAAGGTGACGCGCCAGATGGATGGGAGAACGACCCACTGCTCAGTAGCGAGGACTTCGACGAGATCATCGAGGATGTAACCGGATTCGAAACTCCGCCTCCCGAGGCGCGCCGCGACGAGATTGAGGAGATTATCGACTCATGGCAGGAGCAACTCACCGATTCCCAAGACGCCGTCTGGACAGCGATTGGCACCGATTACCGGTTCAAGATCTACATCGCCCGTTGTGAAGCCCGAGCAGATGTAGAGGGAGACAGATTCGAAATACCGCCCGAGCTTGAGACTGCACGCGAGATCCTCGAACGAATTGAAACCGCTCAGAACACCGATTCGAAGCTGGCGATCGTTCACAAGCGCGATCTCCCGCTAGAGGAGCCAGAAGAAGAGCCGACAGGAGCGAGTTAGCAGTACATCTGAAGACGCGAGATTTCAGCCTCGCTATTTCACGGAGCAATATACCGATCGAACGATCGAATAATCAGAATATTTGTCGTGTCTACAGACGTGAATACACCAGAATGAGACAATAACCCCACATTTTCAAGTTGTACCGAGACAATACGTAATCGATGTCCGGAGATATCCGCAAGCTGCGCGATCTCGGTAACGGAAGCGGCGGTATGGTCATCCCGAAAGAGGTCCTCCGCGAGTGGGGACTAGTCGATGACGACGGCGAGGTGATCGACGCACACCTCTACTCCTCCACTTCTGACGGTGTCCTCACGGTCCAACCGCTCGGCGCGGGTAGTGCCGATGACGACTCACAGCCCACGCGCTCGACCGGCCGGTCGATCCCGGCGTCAAAAGCCGACCTGTAACTCCGGTCTTTTCCTTCGACGGTTCGCCCGCCAGCTCACTCGCCGAGCTGACGCTCTATCGCGACGATCGATCCGGTCCGCTTCCCCTCCCCCTCACGTCCCTATACATACGCCCGCGCATGGGTCAGATTCTGAGCAGGCAGCAGCAACTCCGAACCGGTCGATCTCAGAGGGCGTCACATCGAGATATACGGCGATCTCAGTGTGAATTCCGGTCAGACTCGGTCGATGTGGTCGTAGACGCGCTCGGTCGTCTGAATACTCGCGTGCCGGAGCCGGTTCCGCACGTCGTAGAACGTGTTCCCGTCCTCGACGTTGAGCATCCGATAGGCGACGCTGTGGCGGAGCGTGTGCGGTGTCACGTCTTCCGGCTCGCCACGACCGGCGACGGTCATCGGACGCACGTCGGCGGCGACAGCCGCGTCTCGCACGACGTTCCGCACGGACTCGGTCGACATCCGGTTCGACTGTCGCGAGGGCCACAGCGCCGCGGTCTCCTTCCATCGTCCGGCGAGGTACATCCGGAGCGTTCGAACTGTCTCGTCGGCGAGCTCGATCTCGGTGTAGCTCGGCGAGCGGTCGGTCGGGTAGTCCTTCTGGAGGTCGGCCGGGAGCGCGATCACGCCGTCGTCGAGGTCGAGGTGGTCGTCCACATCGAGCGCGATCGCCTCGCTCACGCGAAGCCCCGAGTCGTACAGCGTCGCGATCAGCGCGTCGTTTCGCGTCGCGAGGTACGTCGCGCTCGCTTCGACCGTTGCACTCCGCATCTTCTCGACCTGCTCCGGCTTCAGCCAGACGGTCGCCTTCTCTTGAGTTTGGGAATCCATTGTTCGGTGTGTTCTGTGGTGGGTTGTTTATAAACGGTACAGCGAGGAAGGGCGGTCAGTTTGGGAGTCTATACAAAGAAACCCAAACTCGTCTTAGGCGTTGACACACCCCCGATCGGTCTCTTGCTCACTCGACATCGTCTGTTTCTCCCGAGATCTCAGTGTACTCTGCCATACGCGCGGCTGCGATTCCACAGAGCAACGCGATCACCGCCGTCGTCGAGACGACATCTGGATGCTCAGGGTACAGCACCAGCGGGACGAGCGTCGCCGCCGCGATGAACACAACGCCGACCCACGTCGCCGGGTGGGTGAGCTGCCGGTAGACCACCGAGCGTTCGCTAGGCATCGTCCAACCTCGCAGGCGTCCGCACGTCTCGGGCGGTTGTCCACGGACGTACTCGGGCTCCGCCTCCGCCGTACGCCCAGACGGTCGCACCAAGTAGGTGTTCACGGGCGATCGCAGTCCGACTTCGATCGACCCTCTCGGTGGATCCGTCACTCGCCATCGTAGACCTCCGGCTCTAGGCGCTCTCGTGCGTCACACAGTCGCTGCCAGCCGGCCATTGCGATCTGTGCTCCCCTGAAGAGCCCGTACATCAACCCCGCTGACACGATGTAGAACGTCGCGATGAACGGATACACCACGAGCAGCGGCGTGATCCGAAGCCGGCCGTAGGCCGTCCGCTGCCGCCACTCGTTCCGTAAGTGAGCGACATCGCAGCCCACGCCGTCGACGATAGCGATGAACGCGTCCGAGAGTTCCTCATTAGTCGTCATCGGGAACCTCCAGAGCGTCCCGGTTGATCTCGATACACTCGGCGAGCTGCTCTCGAGAATCTCGGATTCGATCTTCGACCTCACGCTTCTTCTCTAGGTCGACGTGCTCCTCGATCGCGTCGCGGACGAGGTCCTCGAGGAACTCCCGTTCGAACTCTTTCAGCGCGTTCAATTCGACGTTGGTGTCACGCCCGTCGGAGACGTACCGACGGAACGACCGCTTGATCGTCGCGTCTTTGTCCGAAGACGAGGGTACCGGATTCTCGGGGAGTTCGAACCGCTCGATGTGTTCGGTGTTCAGTGCCTTCCTCTCCAGTGCGAAGGTTCCATCGCAGTTTGGGAACCAGAACGGAGCCCCGTGTTCGGCATTGTAGTAGCGGTGATCGTTGGAATCAGGGAACTCCCGACCAAGGTCGATACCGTAGTACCCCATCGCGTCGAGGATGCTGACAGGCGCGTGGAAGCCAGAGGGATTGTAGTCTCCGAAATAGAGAACTCTGACATCCTTTCCGTCGGTGATTTTCTCCCTGATTCGGTTACTCGCTTGGTAAACCTTCGAGTCGGACCAGTCTCCTCGAGTCGCCTCTAGGCGGACGTTGTACTCCTCGCAGATCGGCGCGAAGACAGAGGCGAGACTTTGCTTTTCGAGCCACACCTCGACGTAGGTCTCCTGTTCGCGCCAGAAGCTCTCCCAGTAGTCGTTCCACACCTCGTCGACGCGGTCGTCGACGAAGTGCTCGGGGTCACGCCACCCCGTCGCCGCAACGTTCTCTGCCGTCCGTGAGGCGTCGACGATCTGTGCGGGGTCGATGTAGCCGGCACGCCGGCCCTTCTTGACCGCTCGCTTCACGTACCGATATTCCCACTTGTGACCGCGGGATTCGAGCGCGTAGTAGACATCGCGCACGGTACGTTCTTCGCCTGAAGACAGCACATCCTGAATCTGCGAGAGAATGGCCTGATACTTTTTGCCGGGGTTCCACTCGCCCTTGGTCGTGTCACTCGCCATCGCTCTCACCCCCGAGAGGGACGCTGTATTCGTTCCACTTCCGGCGATCCTCTGAGTCGCGAACGCGGAGGTAAAGCCGATTGCTCGGATGGACCTTCGCCTTCAAGTCGTCCCCGACCTGCTCGTAGCTGGTCCCGAGCGCATCGGGATCAAGACGGAGATCGCCGTACTTCCCACGTTCAATTGCTCTGCTGTCTTGCTCACCGCTCAATGGTGATCACCTCGCGTTTGTACCCGAGTTCTCTGAGATCCTCGATCGCCCGCTCCTCCTCTTCACGGTCCATGTTCCGGAGAACAATCTCGGCGTCACCCATCGAGATCACCCATCTGCTCGACCTGCTCAGCTACCGGCTTGAACTCCCACGAGCCGATCGACCCGCCGTACAGGTCTCCGTACGAGTCTGCAACCGAGGTCGCCGTCGCTCGGTCCGACCGTGATGTCTCCCCCGGACGCTCTCTGTCACCTCGGCCCCGCTGGTCCTGCACCAGCTGCAGGAGCAGTGCGTTCTGTAGCTCGATCGCCTCCGCGATCCGCTCTAGGTTCTCGTCGCTCATTGGTAACCTCCGTTAGACTTTGATCGGCTCTCCATCGCACTCTCGTCTCGCACACTCCAGGCACCGCTCGCCGGCGAAGCCGGGCGATGTCGCGAGCAGTTCCGCGGGCTCGTGACACCCGTCACAGACGGCTTCCTCCGAGACGGCAGCTCCACGACGCCGCTGCTCGCGCTTCTCGTCTTCCGCCCACGCTCGAACCTGCTCCTGGGTGATCGACGCGTGCCGAGCGTGCTCGACCGGCTCGATGTTCCCCGGTCGATTGTCCCACTTGACGCCGTTCTGGTGGTGCACGTCCTTCTCCGCGAGATCGTCGAGCACCGACTCGATCGGCTCGTCGAGCGAGTAGCACTCGACGACCGCGAGCAGCCGATGATGCGCGACGTAAACATCTTCTCGGCCGGATGTCGCCGTGTGCGGGCGGTGCTCTGTCGATCGCCAGCGCTCGTAGCCCGCGCCACTTCCGTGACCGGGTTTCGCGTGTTCGAACCTTGCGAACGATTGCACGCGGTTCTCACCGAGGTGGTAGTTTCGCACACCGTCATCACCTACTTTGGACCCGCGGCGCCAGCATCACGGTCACGTGGCCGAATCCTTCCGCGAAGTCGTAGTGCATCTTCACGGGCATCTCCTCAGAGAACTCGACACGAAGGTCCGTGTCCCTGTTCAGCGGCTTCAGGAGTCCCTTGTACTTGCCCCCCTGTGTAGATCCACCGACCAAATAGGGGAGCGAGTACAGCGAGGTCGCGTCCGACTCGAAGTTCGCTTTGGGGAGATCGTCTGAGTCGAGCACCGTCTCGATCTTGTCCGTGTCGCCGAGGCCGCTCACGACGAGCGCTTGGTCGTCGACGACCGCCTCAAACTCGACGTGGTCGCTGACGAGTTCTGCGTTCTCGACTGCGTCACGGAACACCCCCGCGTCAGCGGTGAACTCCACGCTGGGATCGAGATCTGGAACGTCGGGCTCGCCACGGATCGCATCCGGGTCGATCCCCGACATCTCCACCTCGACGTTCGTATGCTCGATGTCGATCGACCGTGTCTCAGGCCGGTACGACAGCTCCACCGGATCGCCCCCGCTCGCCCCATCGATGTAGTCGTCGAGCTTCTGCAGATTCAGCCCGATCGGAAACATCCCGTCGCCGACCGACTCGAACGCGCCCGGTTCGACTTCCAGCTCGACCATGCCGACGTTCGCCGGATCCACCGCCGCGACCGCGAGCCCGTCGTAGCCGATTCGAAAGATCGCCTCGTCGACGACCGTCAGCAGCTGGTCGACCACCTGCTGCAGCACTTCGGCGCGGACGATCACCGTCATTCCCTCGACCGCCTTCGTTGTCGATTCCTTTCCGCTCTGACCGTCTGCAGCTTCCGCGTCAGCGGCCGCCATCAAGCACCACCTCCGAGGTCGTCGTCAGTCGCGTCCTCGGCGTCGGTACTCCCGTCGATTTCGGTGGTGTTGGCACTCATAGTCGTTGTGTCCGCGAACCGCTTGGTCGTCTGCTCGATGCTCTCCGGGACACCACTCAGGGTCTGTTCCAGCTCCTCGGCCGAGATCCCCGCCGGCGCTTCTACGAGAAGCGAGACATCGCCCTTCTCGACGCTCGCCAGCGTCCGATCGCCGACGACCTCGATATCGAGCACCGCCGGCTGCTCCGGCGCTGCAGTCTCTGGCAACATCAGTCGCCACCCCCTCGTCCCAGACGGCGACGGTTCTGCTCCGTGTCCTGTGACCGGGCAGAACTCACCGAGATCTCGTCTCCCGGCTCAGTGAGGTCAGCACCCTCTGCCAGCTCGATTCGCCAAACGCCGGGGCTCGTCATTCTCACTACCACGGATGTCGACTCCGGGTCCCCGTTTTCGTCGAGAATGCCCAGTAGCTCTAGGTGGTCTTTCGGCAGCGTCACGACGCCACTGCCGCTCTTCCGCTGGATCGTCTGCAAAGAGACCACGGTCACTCACCCCCGCAGAGCGCTTTGCCAGACGTGCAGCCGTTGTAGCGACACTTCGAACAGAACCGGAGCCCGCCGTTGGTCCCGTCGCACCCCGGACACTCGCAGTCGCGTGAGGGGTGTTGACAGCTGGAGTCTTGCCGACCTTCGTCGGCAGCGTCCACGTCGACGCCCGTGGCTGTACGAGCCGATTGTGCCCGACTCATGCTTCCCTCCAGTACTCGACCTCGTGGCTCGCGTTCTGCTCGTCATGAGCCCACGGCGAGTCGTCCCCAACTTCGAGCAGGAGCGTCTCGGTCTCCTTGCAGGTACAGCAGTAGGCGTAGATGACGCGGCGCTCGTCGAGATCGGTCTCGTAAGGCTCGTCGCCCGACGACCCGCGCTTGTCGACATTCTCGGCGGCGCTGACGGCGCGCTCACTACTCATTACGAGTCACCTCCGTGTCGGCCGCGGCGAGCTCGTCGAGCCGCTCGCGCGCCTCGCCCCCGTCCGTCGCCGCCTTCTGCGCCGGCACGTCCGGGTCGGGGTCGGGGCTCGCCGTCGCGTCGTCGAGCGATCCGACGATGACCCACACGTCGTGAACCCCTTGGTGGAGCCGAATCACGTCTGCCGCCTTCAGCGGCTTCACCACGATCCGCCGGATCGCGTCCGTCTTGATGTTCAGGTGATTCGCGAGCACCGACTCCGCCGTCTCCAGTTCGATCCGCCCGCCGATCCCGGTCCACTCGACGAGCTTCCGGTGCCCCTCACGAGCCTTAAGCGGAATCTCGCCGTCGTCGGTCTCGCTCGCGTCGTCGCCATCGACGTAGGCTTCTGAAACCGCGAACCGGATCGCATCCGCGAGCGACCCGTGCTCCTCTTCGGCTTCCGCGAGCGCGTCGAGTCGCGCCTCGTCACGGATCGTCGCCTTCGCGACTCGCGACTCGCTCATGCCGCCACCCCGCTACGCCTGCGAGCACGGCCATGGCCGCATAATGCGCGGCGGCGCGCGCGCCGCTTAAAGTTCGCGAGCACCCGCTCGGGTGCGTCACGTGGGCACCGATTCTTCCACACCCCCGTACCTTCGTACGACTTCACAGATTCGGCGTGAGAGGCGAAACGGGCGCCGATAACCGCCGAATCGGTGTCGTACGACGGGGTCGCGGTTTCGTACGACTCGTACCCTCCAGTTGTTCCACGTGAAACAGTCGAAACGGAGGTCATCGCTCGGTACCTCCGTCGGCCGCGACCGGCTGGTCGGGCTCGGTGTCGACGCGATCTCGCTCGGCGTCGTCGATCGAGAGCCACCACGGCGGCGACAGGTGCGTTCGACCGGCGTCGAGATCGGTCACAGCGAGGTCCTCGCGGCTCCATTTCCACCAGAGAAGCGCGACGTGAGCGCACCAGCCGCGGAAGCGGTAGCCGTCACACTCGCACTCAGCGACGAGCTCGCCCTCGTAGAGCGCGAACAGAACGCGGTGCTTCGCGAGGCCGTCGTCGTCGACGTAGCCGAGCAGCACGTCGAACTCGGCCGGGTTCGCAGCGCCGACCTGCGACGGAGCCGCCTGAGCCCGTCGCCAGCTCGTCGACATGGCCCATCCGGTCGGGAACTGGAGTCGATCTGGCTCGCCGAGACGGTTCGCGATCTGCTCACGGTGCTCCTCAACGGCGGTCTCCGCGCTCATGGCGGCGAACACCTCTTGACGAAGTTGCCGACGCCACCCGCATGCCTGTCCTCGATATGCTTCCGAATCGCGTCGTGGACCGCCTTCTCACCGCAACGGATCTTGGAGATCCACCTGTCTTCGTCGAACCGCGTGTTCACCGAGTAGTACCGCGTCTCGCCGTCGACGATCTTGCGGATGTATCCGCTCCATCCCGCGTCGTCTTGCCAGAGCCGAAGCTCATCGTTCTCGTCGAACAGCTCGTCGATTTCGACTTCCCGGCGCTCCTCGACGACCGCGATTGCGACGTTTTCGTCGGTGTCGAGGTCAACGTCGATCCGCCGATCGACGCTGCTCATAGCCCCACCTCCAGCGGGATCGCTGATCGACCGAAAAATGTATCAGTGAGGCCTCTACCTTTTATTAACGGAGCGGGCCGGGCGCGATTTGAACACGCGACCGACGGATTAAGAGTCCGTCGCTCTCCCTAACTGAGCTACCGGCCCTCATCGAATTCTACCGCTGTCGAACTAAAAGACCTTTTCATTCGACGGCGCTGAATCTCCGTCCGGCGTCGATCGTGGCGGTCGCAGTCGCATGGGAAACCGTTTTTAACTCCTGTTGTGTACTACGTACCGTATGTCAGACAACACAAACAACGAGCGGATCGACCGGCGGACACTCCTTCGCGGCGCGGCCGCGGCGGGCGTCGTCGGCATCGCCGGCTGTTCCGGCAACGGCGGCGACGGAAGCGACGGGAGTGACGGAAGTGACGGCAGCGACGGCAGCGACGGCGGCACTGACATCATCCGCTGGCACGCCGGCGGTACCGGCGGGACGTACTTCCCGCTGTCCGGCGAGTTCGAGGGAGTCATCGAGAACCAGACCGACTACCCGGTCGAGGTCTCTTCGACGGGCGCGTCAGTCGAGAACGTCGGCAGCCTCGGCAACGGCGACGCCGACTTCGCGCTGATCCAGAACGACATCGCCTACTTCGCCCGCAACGGCGAGGGGCTCGACGCCTTCGACGGCTCGCCGGTAGAGAGCCTCCGCGGCGTCGCGACGCTGTATCCGGAGACCATCCACGTCCTGATCAACCCCGACGCCGACGTCAGTTCGCTCTCCGACCTGGAAGGGATGCGCGTCAACACCGGCGACCTCGGCAGCGGGACGCAGGTGAACGCGCTACAGATCCTCGAGTCGGCGGGCGGGCTCACTACCGACGACTTCGACGAGCAGAACACCGACTTCACGCAGGCGGCGAACCAGCTCCGCGACGGCGACGTGGACGCCGCGTTCGTCGTCGGCGGCTGGCCCGTCGGCGCGGTCGAAGAGCTCGCGACGACGACCGACGTGCAGATCCTCAACATGTCCGACGAGGAGCGGCAGGCCGCCCGCGACGACGCCTCCTGGTTCGCGGACGACACCATCCCCGCAGGCACCTACGAGGGCATCGACGAGGACGTCAACACGGTCTCCGTCCAAGCGATGATCGCGACGCGCTCGGACTTCTCGGCTGACACCGTCGAGGCGGTCACGGAGGCCATCTTCGAGAACCTCGACCAGCTGTCGATCAAGACGGACTTCATCAGCGTCGACTCGGCGCAGGACGGCATGTCCGTCGAACTGCACGAGGGGGCGGCCCGTTACTTCGAGTAACGTGGTCATGGGAGTGCGAACGTCGTCGATCGGCGGGAAGACGCTTCTCGCCGCGGTCGTGGCGGCGCTCGCAACCCTCGCGGTCGTCGGCGGCATCGCGCTCGGCGGCGGCGCGGACGCCGTAACCGGCGGACAGACGCTCGTCGTGACCGACGAGGACGGATCGGAACTGCTTGCTGCTCCCGTCGACGACGAGACGGAGATCGTGATCGAGTACACCCACAGCGTCGAGAAGACTCTCGTTCGGGACGTGTACGTCCCGTCCGACGACGGACTCGTCATGACGCGGATGGCGTTCAGCTCGTTCGGCGCGGGGCTCCCGTCGCAGGCGGACGTGACGGAGCGCGACGGCCGATACATATACGAACCCCCCTCGGCGACGTACGAGACGCTCCACCTCAAGACGGGTGCGGTCGCCGACCACGACCTGATCGTCGGCGACGAGCGGTACGACATCGCGGCAATGAGCGACAGCGGGGCGGTCGAACTGACTATCGAGCGGCGCTGACGCCGGGTCACGGGGCGGTACGCTGGCGGCGCAACAGAGGCGGCGGCCGATCCGAACGCGCGGCAGAGGCGACACACACAGGAGGACACTACAACTGTGACGACAAACACATCGGACACGATCGAACCGGACCCAGAGGGGAGCGAGGCGGCGAAAGACGTCTTCGAGGAGATCGACAACCGGCGATCGCTGACGGGGGTCCCGTTGGTCGCCGTGGCGATCGTCGGGATCCTCTTCTCGGCGTTCCAGCTGTGGCTGGGCGCCCGCGGATTCGTCTTCGAGTTCACGATCCCCGGCTTCGGGGTCGTCGAACTCGCGTCGCTCGCGTCGCTGCAGATCCGGGCGATCCACGTGAACTTCGCGCTCGTGATGGCGTTCCTCCTGTTCCCCGGAGCGACGGAGACCGGGGCGATAACACGACGGATCGGCTCGCTGCCGGCGGTGGCTCGAGACCGCGTCGGCGACTCGCCGGTGACCCGGATCGCGGAGCGGATCCGCGGGGCGGTCTGGTGGGCGTTCGTCGACGAGGACTCGACGCGGATCACGCCGTCCGACCTCGTGCTGATCGCTCTCTCGACGTTCCCGACGATCTACTACATCACGCAGTACGACGAGATCACGGACATCATCCGCGTACGGGGCCTCGGCGGCGCCGGAGCCCTCGGCGAGGTCGTCCCGTGGCTCTCGTTCGCGGAGGTCGGGTTCCTCGCCGACTACAGCCTCGCGTACCTGATGGGCGTGCTCGCGATCCTGTTAGTGTTGGAGGCGACGCGCCGGGCGCTCGGCCTGCTGCTCACGCTGCTCGTGAGCCTCTTTCTCCTGTACGCGAAGTACGGCTACCTCCTGCCTCGCGACCTGCCGGTGGCCCAGACGTTCGCCACCTCGCAGCTCCGCTGGAACCAGATCGTCCAGAACCTCTGGTACACGGTGGAGGGCATCTTGGGCGTCCCGGTCGGCGTCTCGGTCCGATTCATCTACATCTTCATCCTGTTCGGCGCGTTCCTAGAGATGTCCGGGGCCGGCAAGTGGTTCATCGACCTGGCGTACTCGATGACGGGCACGCGCAAGGGCGGCCCGGCGAAGGCGAGCGTCGTCGCCTCCGGGTTCATGGGAATGCTCTCCGGCTCCTCGGTCGCGAACACCGTGACGACGGGCGCGCTGACGATCCCCCTGATGAAGCGCTCCGGCTACTCGCCGGAGTTCTCCGGCGCCGTCGAGTCTTCGGTCTCCTCCGGCGGACAGATCCTACCGCCGGTGATGGGCGCGGCCGCGTTCCTCATCGTCGAGTACACCGGGACCCCGTTCCGAGACGTGGTCATCGCCGCGACGCTGCCCGCCATCGCCTTCTTCTTCGGGATGTGGGTGATGGTCCACTTCGAGGCCGCTAAGCGCGGAATCGGCGGACTGAAACGGTCCGAACTGCTCGACATCGGGCCGCACATGCGTCGCGGGTGGTTCTACCTCGTCCCGCTCGGACTCCTCTTGTACTACCTCGTGATCGCCCGGCTCTCCGTCGGGCGCGCCGGCTGGCTCACGATCGTCGCGACCGTGGCGCTCATCGCGATGGTCGCCGCCTACAACGAGCGGACCGGAAGCTACCTCGTCGGCGGCATCCTCGCCGGCTACGCGCTGTTCGCCGTCTCGCTGTTCTCGACCGGGGGGACCCCGATAGAACTGCTGTACGGCGCCGAGACCGCCGGCGGCGCCGACGTGGGCATCGGCGCCGCGCTGCGGTCGGCGGCCGCGTCGCTGCCGACCGTGGTGGCGACGATCAGCCTGGTGTTCCTCCTGGCGGACCCGCGCGGGGACGCGCCGCTGCTCAATCTCGACGACGACGTGGTCGAGGCGGGGGCGTGGTTCGATGAGCGGGTCGGTCGGGAAATCGCGGGCTCGCGGGCCGGCCAGTTCGGGTCGTTCGTCCTGAAGGCGATGGACTCCGGCGCGAAGACGGCGACCATCGTGGTCGTCGCCGTCGCCGCCGCGGGGGTCATTCCCGGCGTGATCGGCATCACCGGCCTCGGGGGGAGCCTCCGCGCGCTCATCATCAGCGTGAGCGGCGGGTCGCTCGTCCTCCTGTTGATCCTCGCCGGGCTCGCGGCCGTGATCGTCGGGATGGGGATGCCGACGACGGTGATGTACATCATTATCGTCGTGCTGCTCGGTCCCGTCCTGCCCGAGTTCGGGATCGCGATCTTAGCGGTCCACCTGTTCGTCCTCTACCTCGGACTGATGGCCGACGTGACGCCCCCGGTGATGGTCGCCGCGTACGCCGCGGCCGGGATCGCGAAATCCGACCCCTTCGAGACCGGCAAGCAGGCGTTCCTGCTCTCGTTGAACAAGATCCTCGTTCCCTTCGCGTTCGTGTTCTCGCCCGGGATCCTCCTGCTCCGCACGACCGACGGGCAGGGAGCAGTCCTGACCGGCGCCGACTTCGCAGACCTCGGCTTCTTCCTGCCCGAGGTCGCGGCGCCGATCGTCGCGGTGTTCGCCGGCGTGTACGCGCTCGGCGTCGCGATCATCGGCTACTACCACACCGACGTGCGCTCCGGGTCGCGCGTCTCGCTCGTCGCCGCCGCGGTGCTGCTGTCGGTCCCCGGCATGGTGTTGCTCCCGGCCAGCGCCGCGCTCGGGCTCGCGGGCCTCGACGTCGCGCTCTACTCGGTCACGAACGAGCTCGTCGCCCGCGGCGTCGGCGGGGCGATACTCGCCGTCGGCCTCGTCCGGAACCGGCGGCGCGCGAGCGGCGGAGCGACCGGGCCGGCCGGCGAGGAGTCGCGCGACGCCGTGACGCAGTAGCGTCGCGGTCGCCGCCGGATCGATCGACTCAGTCGACAGTTTCTGGCCGTCCCGGACGGAGAGCGCACTCGTTAAGTGTCGTCCCGGGGAAATCACGTGCAATGAGTAGTGGCGCATCCGGATCGGCGCGGACGCGATACGCGATCCTCGGCTGTGGCAGCGTCGGACACGCCGTCGCGGAGGAGCTGACCGATCGCGGCAAGGACGTACTCATCCTCGACCGCGACGAGAGCCGCGTCGAGGCGCTCCGCGACCAGGACCTCAACGCCCGCGTGCAGGACATCGCCGAGCCGGACGTCGTCGACGCGCTCGACGACCGCGACATCGTGTTGATCCTCGCCAGCGACGTCGAGGCCAACAAGGCGGCCGTCTCGGCGATCCGAGAGGTCGGCGGCGACCACTACCTCGTCGCCCGCGCCTCCGACCCGGTCAGCGAGGACGAGCTTCGGGAGCGCGGCGCCGACGTGGTGATCAACCCTTCGACGGTGATCGCCGACAGCGCCCTCCAGTCGCTCGAAACCGGCGAGCTGGAGTACATGGCGCGCCAGCTCGCGGAGATCATCGAGGAGGGCGGCGGCCGGATGGCGATCCTGACTCACGACAACCCGGAGCCGGACTCGATCGCGTCGGCGACCGCTCTCCAGGCGATCGCGGACGCGTTCGGCGTCGAGGCCGACATCCTCTACTCCGGTGACGTGGGCCACCAGGAGAACCGGGCGTTCGTCAACCTCCTCGGGATCGACCTCGTGGCGCGGTCGGACGCGGACGACCTCTCGGAGTACGAGACGGTCGCCGCGGTCGACCTCGCGAAGTCGGCCGACGACGGCTTCGACTTCGACGTCGAGTTCGACGTGTACATCGATCACCTGGAGGCGGACGTTCCGTTCGACGCCCGGTTCGTGGACGTGCGGACGAACGTCTCCTCGACGTCGACGATCCTCACGAAGTACCTCCAAGAGTTCGACCAGTCACCGACGGAGGCGGTCGCGACCGCGCTCCTGTACGGGATCCGCGCCGAGACGCTCGACTTCAAGCGAGACACGACGCCCGCGGACCTGACGGCGGCCGCCTACCTCCACCCGTTCGCGAACCACGACACGCTCGAACAGGTGGAGTCGCCCTCGATGAGCCCCGAGACGCTGGACGTGCTCGCGGAGGCGATCCAGAACCGCGAGGTACAGGGGAGCTACCTGTTCTCGACGGCCGGCTTCATCCGGGACCGCGAGGCGCTCGCGCAGGCCGCCCAACACCTGCTCAACTTAGAGGGGATCACGACCACCGCCGTGTTGGGGATCGCCGACGACACCATCTACCTCGCCGCGCGCTCGAAGGACATCCGCCTCAACATCGGTAACGTCCTCGACGAGGCGTTCTCAGAGATGGGCGACGCCGCCGGCCACTCGACGCAGGGGTCCCTCGAGATCCCCCTGGGCATCTTCACCGGCATCGAGTCGAGCGGCGACAATCGCGACACCCTCCTCCACCTCACCGAGGAGGCCGTCCGCCGGAAGCTGTTCGACGCGCTCGGCGTCGAGGGCGGCGGTGACAGCGGAAACGGGTCGTAGCGATACGATCCATCGCAGGTGCGGAGACCGCGACCGCACCTCACCTCGATCGCCGAACCCGTTTTACTCGTCGGGCCCGTATCTGCGACGCGCGAAGCGGCGCGACCGTCATGCACGTTCCGGAGGACCCCCCCACGACCTGTCCCGCCTGCGGCGACCCCTACGAGTCGGTGTCGCGCCACGCCGACGGGTTCGTCGTCAACCTACTCGACAACGAGCGGTACCAGCGGGTGTGCTTCGATCCCGCGAGCGACGGCGGCGACCCCGCGCTCGACTGTTATCACCACACGCACGGGAAGGCCGACGGCTCGGTAGGCGAGTAGCCGGAGAGCCGAAACGACGACCGAGAGCGACGGGAGGCGTTTCGGGATCGCCGCCCGCTAGAAGTCGTCGCCTCGGGTGATCGAGGTGTACGAGCCGATCAGCGCGCCGGAGAGGTCGACGCCTTCCAGCGTGACGCCCTTGTCGATCACGGAGTTGCGGACGTCGGAGTCGGTGATCGTCCCGTTCGGGAAGACGACGGAGCGGTCGAGCGTCGAGTCGGTGACGGTCGCGCCCGACATGACGTGGACCACGTCGCCGAGGTCGGAGCCCTCGACGGTCGCGTCGTCGGCCACGAGCGTGCCGCCGTCCAAGGCGTACTCGACCGCGTCGAGGTAGCTGTCGGCGGTGCCGATGTCGAACCACGCGCCGTCGAAGGTGTACGCGTGGACCGCGCCGCGCTCTTGGAGCCACTGGAGGAACCAGCCCGGCTCGTCCGGGTTGTTCCCGTCCGAGAGGTACGTCGAGAGGTCGGGCAGCGTCTCCGCCGGGAACGCGTAGCACGCGATGGAAACGAGCGTGCTCTTCGGGTCGTCCGGCTTCTCTTGGAAGTTCACGACCTCGTCGCCGTCGAGCTCGACGAGCCCGTACGACTTCGCGCGCTCGCGGTCCTCGACGTCGTAGGCGGCCAGCGTCGGCGTCCCCTTCGACTCGAAGAAGTCGGCGAAGTCGCCCAGATCGAAGCTGATCATGTTGTCGCCGGCGACGACGATGAGGTCGTCGTCGACGTCCTCGCGGTCGACGAGCTGTTCGAGCGCCCCCACGACGCCGAACTTCTCGTCTTCCGCGACGGTCTCTTCGACCGAGAGCGTCGGCTTCTCGAACGGGCTCTCGGCGAGGTACTCGTCGAACGTGTCGGCGAAGCGCTCGTTCGTTGAGACGAACACCTCGTCGACGCGGTCGTCGGCCTCGAGGTCCTCGAATATCTCGTCGATAACGGTGTTGTCGCCGACCGGTAGGAACATCTTCGGTCGGTGCTCGGTGATCGGCCAGAGTCGGGTGGCGTAACCCCCCGCGAGTACGACGGCTTTCATATCACCCCCGTCTCGCCGCGGTGACATACTTCTTTTGCTCGTGTCAACCGCCGAAAACGCGGATCGGGACGTCGATCTCAGTCGCTCAGGCGTTCGGTGTCGATGCTCACGCCCGGGGGAGTGACCACGAGGAACCCGCGGAAGTGCATCAGCTCGCCGCCCATGTCCTTCACCTCGCGGGCGAAGCCGGCGGCGAGCTCGTTGAGGTCGCCGTCGATCGACAACACCAACGTGTTGCCGTAGTCGACGCTGCGGACCCACTCCTCGGGATCGGTGGTGCCGTCGAGGACGCCGAGGACGACGTCGCCGCCGGCCGCGAACGCCTCGTCCATCTGCTCTTCGGCGTCGCGCAGGTCGAGGTCCCAGTCGCTCATACCACAGGGTCGCGAGGCGCCGGCAAAAACGTTCGGACGCGAGCCACTCCGCTCGGGTGCGGGACCCCGCGGTCGTCGCGGAGTGGTTAAGTGCGATCCGGCCCGAACGGCGAGTATGGAACGCACGCGGCGGTCCCTGATCGCGGGCGCGGCGTCGGTCGGCGTCGTCGGCGCGACGGGATGTCTCGGCGGCGGAGGCGGCGGCAACGGCGGCACCGACGGCACCGACGGCACCGACGGCGGAAACGAGCTCGACACGGGCGAGTACGACTGCGACCTCTCCGAGCCGTCGGACCCGGATCTCGAGTTCCGACCGGTCCTCGGTGACCCGGAGTCCGACGTCGTCGTGCAGGCGTTCGAGGACTTCACCTGCGGTCACTGCGCCACCTACAAGCTCGACCACTTTCCGACGATCCGCGAGGAGTTCATCGAACCCGGTGAGGTGCGCTACGAGCACTGGGACTTCCCGATCCCGGTCGACGAGACCTGGGCGGTCCCCGTCGCCAGCGCGGCCCGCGGCGTCGGCGCTCGCAACGGCTCGGAGGCGTTCTTCGCGTTCGCCTCGGCCGCCTACGAGTCGCAGGGCAGTTACAGCGGCGAGGCGATCGGCGCCGCCGCGGAGGCCGCCGGCGCGGACCCCTGTGCCGCCATCGCCGACGCCCGGTTCGCGGCATACGAGGAGGCGTCGATGAGCGACCGGAGCGAGGGCGAGTCGATGGGCGTCTCCGGGACGCCGGCGATCTTCGTGAACGGCGAGCCGGTCGACACCTACGAAGCGGAGACGATCGCGGCGGCGATCGACGAGGCGTTGTAGTCGGGGACGCCCCAATGGTCGTGGCGGTCGTTCCGTCATCGAGCCGTCAGTTGAACACGGTTCGAATCTCTTGGACTGCCGATCGTCGTTGTATCCGATTGATATTTATCCACAAAATGCGAATATACGGTGACATGGCTGGGAGAAACCAGAACGTCGGCCGCCGCGATCGGATCGCACGGGCGGTGCTGACGCCGGTCACGGTGGCAGCTACCCTCTGGCTCTATTATTCGGTTCCCCGCAACCCGCTTACGCTGGCGGTCATGGGCGGGTTGGTCTTCCTCGCGTTGGCCCTCGGAATCGGTGCCGTTACGGGTACCTGTGGGATTTACGCCGCGCTCGGCGTCGACACCTGTCGCTGTGAAGACGAGTACACCGGCGGGAGTACGTGGGGGTAGCCGGTCGTTCAGTCGTTCGCTGACGGCGTCGTGGCGTCTGCGTCATCGTCAGTTGCCGCGACTTCCTCGTCGAGATCCGGATTCAGTTGCTTGAGCGTCTCCACGCTCACCCGTCCTGGCGTCTTCTCCGTGATCTCGAAATCGCTCGCCGGCCGGAGCAGCCCCCAAAACGCCCCGACTGCGTGCAGTGTCACTGCGAGCGGTGTCAACGCGATGTAGACGGGCCACAGCTCGGGGTACTTTCGGTATTCGATTAGCCCGGCGACCATGTACACGAACAGCATACTCAACAGGGCGACGGAGACCACCTGATAGATCCCGTGTTGCGGGACGAGATCGGGATAGAGGAACGCCAAGACGGACAGCAGCGGGATCACGGGAGACAGCGTCCAAGTGATTATCCGCGCGGCCTGCAGGGGGAGGTATCGACGCGGCAGGCGGTACACCTCCCGTAGGGTCCCGGACATCCACCGCCGTCGCTGATTGAACATCTCCCGAACAGTGGGCGGGGCCTGGTTTCTGAACCGCTTGTTCAACAGGCGGTACTCGAAGCGCCCCCTCTGCCGATCGACGTGCTCAGCCGCCCGCCAGATGAACGTCGTGTCTTCGGTGATGGTCGGGACGTCCCACGTGACTTCGTCTTCGAGTTCGGCCCGGACGGCGACGCCCCCGCCCCACGCGTAGAGGGGATACGCCATGCGGTGGAACGCGCGCTGTTCGCGCTGATAGCCGACCCGGAACACCTCACACAGGTACACCAGCCAGGATCCGGTCCGGAGAGGGTGTTCCGTGATCTGGACGAGGTCGGCGGCCGGCAGTCCCTCGAAGTCGACCAGGATGCTGTCCTCGTCGAGGTACAGGATGTACTCCTGATCGCAGCCGACGTACCGGCGGGCCCACTCGATGGCTCGGCCCTTCTTCTGGGCCTGACTCTCGAACTCGTCGGGAACGACGTGGACGTCGGCGCCGTCGATATCCATCTCCGCCTCGGCTATCACTTTCGTCCCGGCTACTCCGTCGGGTACCGAGTTCACGGTCACCTGCACGGTCGACGGCGAGTTGTACGTCAGAATACGCACTTGGATGTTATCCAAGTCGATCTCGTTCTCGTCGTCGGCCTGCCAGCCGTACGCGAGGACCGTCACTTCGAGCAGCCACCAGAGCGAAGAGAAGCTATACAACAGGAGCGTACCCCAGAACACGAGGGCGACGGCTGTTGCGGCGAGCGGTTCGATCATCGACAGCGATCAACTCCGACCGTTACGTCGCTTGCGGTCCGTTCCGATCTCATTCGTTGGTCTCCTTCGGTCGTCGATATCGGTCGGGTCCGGCGTGGGTAGATCTCGCCGTCCGCGGCCGTCGGTCGCCGGCGGATGCCGGTTGGCCTGCTGACCACTACGCGCCGATGATTAAAATATCCGGGGCACGGCGGGAGGGCGTCGGCGTTCCCACCGACCGTTTCGACGGCGCCGGAACGATCGATTCGTCGCGGGGGTGGCTCTCCCCACGGAGCGTCGTTCTTTTGCCCTTTCGACCCGTCTCATGCTCTAATGAGCGACGACGACCGCGGGGAGCGACGGCTGCTCGGCGCCGTCGTGCTCGCGGTGCTGATCTCGCAGGTGCTCCTGTATCCCGGCGTCCCGGCCCTCGTGGTCGCGCTCGGTGCGCCCGCCGGCATCGACGCCGGGATGTGGTTCCTCGTCGCGGAGTTCGGCGCGTTCGTCTCCTTCGCGGTCGTCTGGGGCGCCGCCAGCGACGCGCTCGGCAAGCGGGTCCCGCTGATCGTCGCCGGGGCGCTCGGCGGCGCGGCCTCGTACGTCGCGCTGGCGGCGCTCCCGGGACTCGGCCTCGGCTTCCGGGCGGCGCTCGCCGTCCGCGTCGTCGGCGGCGCGCTCACGATCGGCGCGTTCTCGCTCGCGATCACGTCGCTGATGGACCTCCGCGGCGGCAACGGCCGTAACATGGGCGCCGCCGGAACCGCGATCGGGCTGGGCGCGGCGGTCGGGGCCGTGGTCGGCGGCGCGCTCGCCGACCTCGATCCCTTTTATCCGTTGTACGCCGGCGCCGCGGTGCTCGCTGGGGCGGGCCTGCTCGCGGCGAGGGTCGACGACCGGGCGGTGGGACGCGCGAAGGTAACTGGGGAAGACGGCGACGACGCCGGGTTCCGCGACGTGCTCGCTCGGGCGCGGACGACCCGCGGGCTCCTCGTCCCGCTGGCGTTCGGGTTCGTCGACCGACTCACGGCCGGCTTCTTCGCCTTAGTGGGCGTCTACTACTTCCAAGACCCCGGCACGTTCGGGCTCTCGGCCGCCGGCGCGGGGGCGACGCTCGCGCTCTTCTTCGTCCCGTTCGCGCTGCTCCAGTCGCCGTTCGGGTCGCTCTCGGACCGTGTTGGGCGCTTCCTCCCCGTCGTGGTCGGCTCGATCGCGTACGGGGTCGTCACGGTCGGCGTCGGCGTCGCGCCGATATACCCCGTTGCAGCTGGTTTGATGACCCTCGTCGGGGTCTGCGGCGCGCTGATGGCGCCGGCGACGATGGCGCTCGTCACCGACCTCGTCGAGCCCGAGGCCCGTGGCGCGGCGATGGGGCTGTTCAACGTGTTCGGCTCGCTCGGCTTCCTCGCCGGCTTCCTCGTCGGCGGGGGCGCCACCGAGGCGTTCGGGTACACCCCGGCGTTCCTCGCGGTCGGCGGGCTGGAGCTCGCGATCGCGCTGGCGCTGCTCCCGGCGGTGCGGGCGATCGCGCCCGGAGATGGCCTCCTCGGCCTCCGCGGCGGCGCCGAGCGGTCGACATCGAAGTAGGTCCCCGAGTCGAGCCTTTTTAAGCCTCGCGCGCCCTCCGTCCGGACAACCGATGGATCTACTCGTCGCGGGCGCGGGCGAGATCGGCCGGTGGATCGCCGACGCGGTGTCGGCCGACGAGTCGCCGGTGGACGCGACGGTGGCGTTCGCCGACCGCGACTCGGACGTCGCCCGCGACGCCGCCGCTTCCCGGGACGCGAGGGTGGTCCCGACCGACGGCGACACGACTCACGACGCGGTGTGTCTCGCGGTGCCGATGTCGGCGGTCCCCGCGGCCGTCGAGGCGTACGCGCCCCGCGCGGAGCGGGCGATCCTGGACGTCTCCGGCGAGATGACCGACGCGGTCGCGGCGATGCGTGAGCACGCCCGAGGCCTGGAACGCGCGAGCTACCACCCGCTGTTCGCGCCGCCGCGCGTCCCGGGCAACGTCGCCTGCGTCGTCGATGAGGGCGGCCCGGTCGTCAAGGGCGTCTCGGCCGCGATAGAGGCCGGCGGCAACGAGGTGTTCGAGACGACCCCGGCCGAGCACGACCGGGCGATGGAGACGGTACAGGCCGGCGCGCACGCCGCCGTCCTCGCGTGGCGACTCGCGGGCGACGACGTGCGCGAGGAGTTCCACACGCCCGTCTCGGCAGCGCTCGACGAGGTCGCCGACACCGTCACCGAGGGCGCGCCGGGCGTGTACGCCGAGATCCAGCGCGCCTTCGACGGCGCCGACGACGTGGCCGTCGCGGCCCGCGAGATCGCCGACGCCGACGCGGAAGGATTCACCGACCTGTACGAGGCGGCCCGCGGCGAGCGCGAGGGACGGGAGCGACACGAGTGAGCCGACCGATGACGACAGTGATTTCATGACAGACAGAGACGCGGTCCGGAACAACGCCAACTACCTGCGCAACGTCAGACCGATCGACCCCGAGGAGATCGCGGAGTACATCGAAGGGAGGCCGCACCCGGCGGTCGTCCGCGAGACGCTCCGCGAGGAGGCGTTCGGCCTCCGCCTGCGCGAGCGCGACGACGGGAGCTTCGAGCCCGTCCCGGAGGGACCGATACCCGACCCGGGATGGGCGCCGACCGCGTTCCCCGAGGCCTACGCGTTCGCCTTAGAGGACCTCCTCGTCGCCGAGTTCGGCGCGAACTGGCACCGCGGCGAGTCGGGCGCGGAGCTCCGCGAGGCGGTCAGGCGGCTGAAGACCGACTACCTCTACGAGAACGAGGTGGAGTACGACCGGGTGGCGGCGCTCGGCTACGCGATCTACCACCTCCCCGCCTACTACGCGACGATCGGCTACGTCCTCGACGACCTCGTCGAGAACGGGCTCATCGACCGGACCCTTCGCGTCCTCGACGTGGGCGCGGGCGTCGGCGGGCCCGCGCTCGGCCTCCACGACTACCTCCCCGACGACGCCGTCGTCGATTACCACGCCGTCGAGCCGAGCGCCGCCGCCGGCGTGCTCGGCCGGCTGCTCGGCGAGACCGGCCGCAACTTCCGGGCGGCGATCCACGAGACGACGGCGGAGTCGTACCTCGGCGTCGACGGCGGCTCGGCCGGGACAGGCGCCGGCGACGCGGACGCGGCGGCTGGACCCTTCGATCTGGTCGTCTTCGGGAACGTCCTCTCGGAGCTCTCGGATCCGGTCGCGGTCGTCGAGGCCGCGCTCGACCGCCTCGCCGACGACGGGAGCGTCGTCGCCTTCGCGCCCGCCGACCGAAACACGGCGATGGGGCTCCGAGAGATCGAACGGGAGATCGTCACGCCGACGAGCGACGTGGAGACGTACTCGCCCACGCTCCGGCTCTGGCCGGACGCGACGCCCGCGGACGGCGGGTGGTCCTTCGACGTCGCCGACGACCTCGAAACGCCGCCGTTTCAGCGGCGGCTCGACGAGGCGGCCGAACGCGGATCGACCGACGAGCCGGGCGAGTTCCGCAACGTCGACGTTCAGTTCGCGTACGCGATCGTCCGACCCGACGGAAAGCGCCGCGTCGACGTCCGGGCGAGCGACGACCGCTGCGGGCGGATGGCGGACTCGGAGGATCACGTCACCGACCGCGTGAACCTGCTCGCGGTGAAGCTCAGCCACGACCTCAGCGACGGGGACAACGCCCTCTACCGCGTCGGCGACGGCTCGCAGACGGTCGACCACTACCTCGTCTGCACGCGCGAGACCGTGCTCAACGAGGACCTCCGGCGGGCCGACTACGGCGCGGTCGTCTTCGTCGAGAACGGGCTCGTCCTCTGGAACGACGACGAGGGCGCGTACAACGTCGTCGTCGACGACGAGACGGTCGTCGACCTCGTGGCGCCCTGAACCGGCCGCGGCCCCCATCGCGGAACGCGTCTCTCTCAGGCCAGGTCACCGCGGTCTCCCGGCGAACGCGCCGTTCGCGGAGTCACCCCCGAGACCGGCTCCGTCCGCACCGTCGGCTTCGATACCGATCTCCTCCGAAGGATGTGCATAGGTATAAGCGTCCCATCGATAAACGGCGTGCAATGGCGTTTGGACTCACCGAGGCGTTCGTCCGAGTCGCCGGGACGTCCCCAGTGATACAGGCACTCGCTGGTGGCCTCGTCATCTCCCTGCTGAATCTCTTCGGCGCGTCGCTTATTCTGGTCTGGCGGGACCCATCTGAGCGGGCCCTCAACGGTCTGCTTGGATTCGCGGCCGGCGTAATGCTCGCGGCGGCGTTCACCAGCCTCATAATCCCCGGAATCGAGGAGTACTCCGGCGGAAACCCCGTCCCGACGCTCATCGGTGTGGGGATCGGCGCGCTGTTTCTCGATCGGGCGGACGCGCTGGTTCCCCACGCGCACTACCTCTTAACCGGCTCCCGTCGAACGGACGCGGCGAAACCGAACGAGACGCTTCCGGTCACCGACGAGCGGGTGACCGGAGTCGTCCTCTTCATTTTGGCCATCACGCTGCACAACATGCCCGAGGGGTTGGCCGTCGGCGTCGGGTTCGGTGCGGCCGCGGGGGACCCGGCACAGCTCGGGAGCGCGCTGTCGCTGATGGTCGCGATCGGCCTCCAGAACGTCCCCGAGGGACTGGCCGTCTCCGTGGCCGCGATAAACGCCGGGCTCGACCGTCGGCTGTACGCCGCCGTCGCCGGGATCCGGGCCGGAGTCGTCGAGATCCCGTTAGCGGTGCTGGGCGCCGTCGCCGTCGCCACGGTCGAGCCGCTGTTGCCGTACGCGATGGGGTTCGCCGCGGGGGCGATGTTGTTCGTCATTTCCGACGAGATCATCCCCGAGACGCACAGGAGCGGTCACGAACGCGTGGCGACGCTCGGACTCATGGCGGGCGTGATCATTATGCTGTACCTAGACATCGCGTTAGCGGGTTGATCGCTCGTTTCGAACCGAGACCGATCGCGCTGAACTCAGCCTCCGTGCCCCCGCGCCGACTTCGTCGGCTACCGCACGTTCATCCGAGCCGTTCGATCAACTCGGGCGCGTCGACGGCTGGGGAGTTCACCCGCGGCGACACCGGGTGTGCGGTCAGCTCGTCGGCCGGGTACGGGTCCAGCAGCGCGGCGGCCTCGTCGGGGTCGCCGCGGAGCCACGTCTCCTCCTCGTCCGGGTCCAAGATCACCGCCATCCGGTGGTGGAGGTCGGCAACGAGGTCGTTCGGCTCGGTCGTCACGATCGTGAACGTCTCCACCGGGCCGCCGGAGTCGCCGGTATCGGCACCCTCGGCCGACCCGCCGCCGAACGCCCCGAGCCCCGTCTGGGTCGTCTCGGGCTCGGGCGGCTGCCACCGCTCGTAGAGCCCCGCCATCGCGAACGGACGGTCGTCCTCGAAGGCGACCCGGTAGGGGGTCTTCCCGGACCCGCCTCCACCGTCGGGGCCGCCGCCGTCGACCCACTCGTAGAAGCCGTCTGCGGGCACGAGACACCGCCGGCGCTCGAAGGCGTCGGCGAAGCTCCGCTTCTCGCGGACCGTCTCGCCGCGCGCGTTGATGAGGCCGAACGACTCGTCGGCCCACGACGGGGTGAGTCCCCACTCCATCCGGGCCGCGCGGTCCGGCACCTCGTCCGCGATTACGGGGAGCTCCTGCCCGGGCGCGCAGTTGTAACTCGGCTCGACGCCGCCGAAGTCGGCGTCGAATCGAGCTTCGAGGTCTTCGGCGGGAGCGAAAAGCGTGTAGCGACCGCACATTGATACCGACGGTTGGAACTGCCGATACTTAAGTAGCGGTCGGGAGGCGTCCCGTTCCCGCCGGCTCCCGTCGGGTTTTTGCCCGCGCGCCGCCGGGGGGGGAGTATGCGCATCGAGAACAGCTTCATCCCGGTCGAGGGGGTCGGCGAGACGACGGAGCGCCGGCTCTGGCGCGAGGGCGTCACCACGTGGGAGGCGTTCGACCCCGCCGTCGACGTCGCGGGCGTCGGCTCGACCACCGCCGACCGGATCGAGTCGTTCATCGCCGAGGCGCTGACGCACCTCGACGACGGCGACGCGGCCTACTTCGACCGGACCTTCCCGAGCGGGGAGCGGTGGCGGCTCTACGAGAACTTCCGCGGGGAGACCTGCTTCTTCGACATCGAGACGACCGGACTCGACGAGCACCGCGACCGGGTGACGACCGTGAGCTTCCATCGGGACGGGGAGACGACGACGCTCGTCGCCGGCGAGGACCTCACCGCCGACCGCCTCCGCGAGGAGTTCGCCGACGCGGGCCTGCTCGCGACGTTCAACGGCGCGCGATTCGACGTGCCGTTCTTAGAGAGTTCGTTCGGGATCGACATCGAAACGCCCCACCTCGATCTCATGTACCCCTGCAAGCGGATCGGGCTCTCCGGAGGGCTGAAGCCGATAGAGAAACGGATCGGGATCGACCGCGACCGCCCGGATCTGTCGGGGCGAGACGCCGTCCGCCTCTGGCGCGAGTACGAGCGCGGCGACGAGGGCGCGCTGGAGACTCTCGTCTCGTACAACCGCGAGGACACGGAGAACCTCCGAACGCTCGCGGACGTCGTCTCCGAACGGCTCCACGAGGAGGTGTTCGTCGACGCGACCGAGCGCTGAGAGGAACCGAGACCGCCCGCACCGCGCCGGCTACGTCGCTTCCGGATCGGGGTCGACCGGCGTCTCCCTCGTCTCGGATTGCGAGTCGTCTTCGCTCTCGTCGGAAGCCGCGTCGTCCTCGGCGGACGCTTCGTCTCTCTCGGTGGCAGCCCCGTTGTCGTCGATTGCGCCGTCGTCGGTCGCGTCGTCACGCAGCTCCTGCACCAGCCTCATCTCGCCGCGAGCCCGGAGGGCGCCGTCGATTTCGGCGCCGTCGTGGACGACGAGGTCGCCGGCGGAGACGTCGCCGAGCACACGTGCGCCGGCCTCGATGGTGACCGTTCCGCCGCGGGTGGTGACGTCGCCGTGGATGACCGTGTCGGCGCCGACCGTGATTCCCTCGCGGGCCCGCAGGGAGCCGAACACCTCGTTGCGCTCGCCGACGCGGACGGACTCGGCCCGGAGGTTGCCGTGGAGTCGGCAGTCGTCCCCGACCGTCGCGGGCGTCGAGACCCGCCACGCGTCGTCGGAGATCTCGGCGCCGCGCGGGACCAGAAGCGGGTCGCGCACGTCGTCGCCGTCGGCGAGCGCCTCCGCGAGCTCGTCGGCCGCGTCGGTCTCGCCGACCCGCAGGAGCTGCGAGAGGACGATGAAGTAGAAGACGATGGTGGGGACGGGGTTCCGGATGACGATCCAGCCGTTCGCCTCGAACCCCTCCTCGATCGACACGTCGTCGCCGATGTCGAGGTCGCCCGAGACCATCAGCCGGCCCGTGACGGTCACGCGCTCGCCGAGGTACGCGTCCTCGCCGACGAGGACGTTGCCGTCGACGGTACACCACGTGTCGAGCCGGCAGTCCCCCTCGGCCTCGATGTCGCTCCCGACGCGCACGCGCTCGCCGATCGCGACGTTGCGCCCGCGGAGCCCGAACTCCACCGTCGACTGGCCGCCGACGAGCACGTCGCCGTCGACGACGAGATCGTGCTCCTCGACGGTCGTCCCGGACGGGACAGCGAGCTCCTCTATCGGACCGTCTCCTCGCAGCGACACACCGAGTGAACTCCCTCCGCGCGTATAAACCGTGTGGGGAGTCAGACGCACGGCGGACGCCAGCGCGACCGCCAGCGGACGACTGAGCGACTCCGAGTGGACGCGTGCGTCTCGTCCTCGTACCGTCCCCATGTCACTGCCCTTTTGAGTCCGGCACCGAAGGGTCAGGTATGGGATTCGGATCGTACGACGAGAGCGAGCAGAAGGACCAAGACGTGGACACCGACGACGACGACGCCGTCAACGTCCACGAGAACGACCACGACGGCGAGGTGTCCATCGAGGGCGGCGCTTCGACCGACGACCTGGTCGGGCGCCTCTCGGAGATGAAAGACGACGGCGACGACGAGTAGGCGGTCGCTCCCGGATCGCCGACGCGAGACCGGTGCCGGCGACACCTCCGGACGCCGAACCACGGCCGTGTCACGCCCCTTTTATCTGATCACCGCCTACGGCGCTTCATGAGCACCGACCTGACGTTCACCGACGACGGCGTCGACGTCGTTTACGAGGGGACCGAGTTCGAGTTGGAGAAGGACCTGATCGAGGAGGCGACCGGTAAGGGGTTCCGCGACGTCACCGACCACGAGGTGTTACAGATCGTCGCCGAGGAGCCCGAGCTGGACGGCGAACCCGTGCGGATCGGCGACGTCCTGTAGCCCGCTCCCATCGGACAAGCTGACTGCTCTCCAACTCAACTCCAATTGCGCTAGAACCGTTCTAATTTATACGGATCGCGGAGCGACGGCCGCTGACGGGAATGCCTCGTGCGGTACGCAACAACACTTTATTTACGGCCGCCGAACGACCGATAATGACCGAGACAGGTGGGGCAGACTCGCCGGACGTCCTCGAGAACAAGCGGAGCGCGACGCGCTACCAGGTGCTCGTGGAGATCGCGGCCCGGCAGCCGGCCGTGAGCCAGGGCGAGATCGCGGACACGATCGGCGTCACCTCGCAGGCGGTCAGCGATTACGTCCGGGATCTCGTCGAGACGGGCTACGTCGAGAAGGGGGGTCGCGGTCGGTACGAAGTGACGAAGGAAGGCGTCGACTGGCTCATCTCCCGGACCGACGATCTGGAGACGTACCTCGAACGGGTCAACTCCGACGTCCTCGGCAGCGTCGAGGTCGACGCCGCGATCGCGCTCGACGACGTGAGCGAGGGGAGCGAGGTCGGACTGGTAATGCGCGACGGCGTCCTTCACGCCAACCCCGCCGGCGGTACCGCGACCGCGGTCACCGTCACGAGCGCGGCGACGGGGGAAGCCGTCGGCGTCGCCGACTTCGAGGGCGTCGTCGACTACGACACCGGAACCGTCTCCGTGCTCCCCGTCCCGACCGTCACCGACGAGGCTCCGCCCGACGCGGAGGTGGTCTCGGCGCACGTTCCCGACGACGGTCTGCTCGCGGTCGCCGGAACGGAGGCGTACGCGCTCGTCTCGCAGACCGATGTGACTCCGGACATCCGGTTCGGAACCGCCGATGGCGTCGCGGAGGCGGGCATGCTCGGACTCGACGTCCTGCTGGTCGCGGTGACCGACGAGATACCGCGGCACACCTCGAAGCTCCGCGACAGGAACGTCCCGCATCGAGTTCTCGACTCGGACGACCGCTAATCGGCCGCTCGGCTCGGGGCGGGTTCACGCGGTCAGAATTTTCAATCCGCCACGTCCGGGACGCCCGTGCTCTCTCCGTCCAGCGTCGCCGGAAGCTCGCCGTCGTACCCCTCGGGCACGTACGGGCAGAGGGGGTCACTCCCCATCGGGTCCCCCGTCGCCGCGAACGCCCGAGAGCGGCTTCCGCCGCAGAGCTGCCGGAACTCACACGCTCCGCACTTCCCCGCGAACCCGTCCGGGTCCCGGAGCGACTCGAACAGCTCCGCGTTCCGATAGATGTCGACGACGGACCGGTCCCGGACGTTGCCCGCGGACTTCGGAAGGAACCCCGACGGGTACGTCTCCCCGGTGTGGCTGACGAAGGCGAAGCCCCGACCGGCCGTGATGCCGCCGCGACGACGAACCCCGGCGCCGTCGCCGTCGCGCTGGCGTCCGACCCGGCGATAGAACGGCGCCTCGGTGGTCTTGACGCCGAACCGCTCCGCCTCGGCGACGCCGTGGAGCCACTCCATCACCTCCTCGGCGCGCTCCGGCGGGATCGGGTCGAGGATCCGCCCGCGACCGACGGGCACGAGGAAGAAGACGCTCCAGAGCACCGCGCCGAGGTCGCGCACCCGGTCGCGGATCGCCGGGAGCTCGTCGACGGTCTGCGCGCAGACCGTCGTGTTGACCTGCAGCGGGAGGCCGGCGTCGCGGGCCGCTCGCGCCGCCGTCAGCGTGTCCTCGAAGCTCTCTTCGCCGCGGAACCGGTCGTGGCTCTCCCGGGTCGCGCCGTCGATGCTGAGCGCCATTCGCTGAATGCCGGCGTCGGCCAGCGCCTCGACCCGGGCCGGGGTTAGCGACGCCGTCCCGCTCGGCGTGATCGTCATGCGGTGGCCGAGGTCGTCGCCATGCGACACCAGCTCGGTGAGGTCGCCCCGGGCGAGCGGATCGCCGCCGGAGAGGACGATCAGCTGTCCGTCGCCGAACGCCGCTGCGTCGTCGAGGAGCCGCTTCCCCTCGGCCGTCGTCAGTTCGTCGGGGTGGCGCTTCGGCTCCGCGTCCGCCCGACAGTGACGGCAGGCGAGGCCGCACGCCTGCGTCACCTCCCAGATCAGGACGAGGGGACGCCGGTCTACGTCGAAGTCGTCGAACATGGAGCTTCCTCGTCGTACGATCCCTCCCCGCTTATCACATACCCCGAACGTGTTCAGATACCTTTAGTGGCTCCGGGTCCGCCGATACCTCGCCGGCGGTCGCCTCGCCCACCGGATTACCGGACGTGTCCCCCGACGCGACGACGTGGTCGGCGGTCTACACCGCGCGCTTCAGTATCCGCGGGACCACGACGACTTCGGAGACGACTCCCGGCGGAGCCGACCGTTCGTTTCTCGGTCCTATTCGACGCTGCTCCGGATCTCGCGGACGAGCCGCAGCAGCGATCGCCACTGAGCGGTCGTCCCCGGAACCGTATCGTCCGTCCCGCCGCTGCGGTCGGCGACGGTCCTCTGGACCGCTTTCGGATCGCTGACCCGGCGGAACCGCAGGTCGCGGCCGCCGGCGACCTCGATCGTGACCGTTCCGTACCCAAACGCCGACCCGCTGACGGACTGGTTGTACGCGGTGTTCTGTACTTTTTCGAGGGTGACCCGCCGGACTGTCAGTCCTACCACGCCGCGTTTGGCCCAGACGGCGCGGGTGGTGAGCACGTAACTGGTCCGTCGCACTTGGAGCACCGCCCACGCGGCGACTCCGATCCCGAGGACGCCTCCCGCGATGAGCCGCGGATCCACGACCACCGCGGCCGCGATCGCAGCCGCACACACCGCGGCCCCGAAACCGATTCCGGGAAGGGCCGCCGAGAGCCGCGGTCGCCCCCGCCAGACGACGCGCTCGGAATCGCGTCGATACCACCAGTCGTCGCTCATGACTCGTCGGTCGGGAACTCCTCGGTCGGCGCGCCGTCGCCGTCGGTCGGACGACCGCTCCCGGTGCGGTCGTTTCCGTCGTCGTCGCTCACCGCCCGTCGGATCGCCGTGACCTCTCTAAGGATCTCGTTCAGCACGTCGTCCTCGTCCGTCGAGTCCGATTCGCTCTGCCGTCGGCCGTCGACCTCCCTCGCGATCAGCTCTTGGACCGACGCCGGATCCGGAATGCTTCGGAACTGAAGCTCGACGCCCGACCCGCCGGCCGTGCTGACGTCGACCGAGCCGTACCCGAAGGACGCCCCGAGCGCCGACTGGGAGTAGGAGATGTTCTGGACCTTGTCGAACCCGATCTGTTTGACGTCTCTGGAGAGGATGCCCCGCTTGCTGTAGAGCCCGCGATCCGTGACGACGTAGTTCGTGTTCTGATACTGGAGGTACGCCGCCGCGAGGATTGGAACGCCGATGAGGACGAGAGAGAGCGGAATTCCGACGATAAACGCGGGGACGACGCTGTACTTGTGCGGCGTGCTCGCCCACAGGATCGATTCGTCGTCTTCGAGCGTGAGCCAGTCGAGATCGATGTCGGCGGTATCGGACGAACCGCGTCTCGGTGCGTCTTGGAGGGCCTTTTCGGACATACGGGGGGGATACACGGGCGGGTCAGAAAACGATAGCGGCCGCCGCCCGTTCGAGGGGCCGCTCGCGAAGGCGGACTGTCGATCCCGCTTGGATGCCGGTGGTGACGGCGCACGGTCGCTACCGACGCGTGCCGGCCGTAGTCGCTTCGCGGCGCCGTCATCGTCGCATCAGACCGCCGCATTCCGCGCTCGACGAGCGACGCGAGGCCCGTTTCACCGGTCTCGGTACAGTCCGAACACGCGCATACCGACTCCGAGAGCTACTGCGCCACCTCCGAACCTGTGGAAGACGCTCGACGAGAATTCAATATAGCGATATGCAGTTTACTCGTGCGGATCGCGACACTAATTCGTCGATATCAAGCCGACGGAATGCGTGCAACGGCCATCGAGTCACTCCAACAGCCGGTAGACGTTCGTCTCGTACGTCTCTCGGACCTGATCGCCCCAGTTGTGGGTGTAGGTGTCGATCACGTCGTCGGCGACGTCGCCGCGCAGGTACTTGACCACGCCGCGGTCGCCGGTCCTATCGCGCAGGTGCGTCGTGAAGAAGTGCCGGAAGTAGTGAGGTGTGACGTTCTCGGCGGCGCCGCCACCCGTTCGATACCACCCCGAGTCGCGGGCGTACCGCTCGACGACGTGTCGCACCGCCTGCGGATCGAGTCGCTCTCCCCACCCTTCCGCCGTGCCGACGAACAGCGGCTCCGCCGGCGAGGGACTGTCGGGACGGATCGCCAGCCACCGCTTCAGCGTTCGAGCCAACTCGTCGTCGACTGGGATCACCGTCCCCCGCTTGCGCTTGTTCGATGCCGTCCTGACCTCGCCGTTCAATGTCTCGCCGACGGTCGCGTCAGGGGTCACATACAGCGAATTCGGCCGGTCCGCGAGGACGGGGCGGGTTCCGAGCGCGTACGCGTCCCGTAGCTCGGAATCGTCAACGGCGAGGTCGCGGAGATCGAGGTTACAGCACTCGCCCACCCGCATCCCGGTCTTGAGTAGGGTCACCACCAAGGCTCGATGGAGCGGATGGCGGATCCCTGCAACGAACTCGCGCATCGCCGCAACGGAGATATCGCGGCGGGCCGGGTCCTTGTCGACCGTCTCGTCCATCTCCTCCATCACGAGCGTCATCGGATTCCCCTCGAAGACGCCGATCTCGGTCATGTATCCGTAAAAGCGGTGGAGGTAAGCGGCGTACGTCGCCACCGTGCTGTCGGCGACGTCACCGCGTAGCGAGTGAACGAACGACATGCAGTCGCGGTGCGTCGCCGACGCGGGCGTCGCGTCCGCGCCGAGGAACGCTTCGAACCGCCGGAGAACGCGTTCGTAGGACTCGCGGGTACGCTCGGTCTTCCCGTGGTAGGTGAGGTCCTCGATGAAGTACTCCACTGGGTCGTCGACCCCGTCCGGCGCTCGGGCGCTACTCATCGGTGAGGGTGTACCCGCCCTTCCGTCCGTTGTACCGGACGCGGTTGCGATCCTGTAGCGCGTCGAGCGCGTTCTCCAGCCGCGCCTCGAAATCGCCGACCACGTCCTCGACGAGCTCCTCCCACGAGAGCGGACCGTCGGCGAGTGCGGCTTCCACCCGTGTTTCGAGGCGGTCACCCCCGGGGTCAGACCCGGTCGGACCGGGTTCCACGGTCTTCTCGGATTCACCCGTCGAGAAGCCGCGGCGACCGGCCTGTACCATCGTCCTGACGAACTCGCTCTGTGACATCCCGAGCTCGTCCGCGTGGTCCTGCCACCGGCGCTTTTGTTCGGCGGGAACGTACGTCTTCACCGAGCGGCGGTCGTCGGTCATCGTTCGAATTCGACTTCTTCGGCCGGCGTCTTCAATCTATCCCACAATTCCGGATAAAGTCCCTTATACAGAGTTCTGAACCTCTGTTTAGAGCGTATTCTGTGATATATACTGAATTATAGTACTTATCATATTCAGTGTAGAACTAGTATACAAGATAAATAGTACAGTTGAAGATCGAAACAGTCCGTTTGAGAAGGTCAAAAAGCGATCGGATCGTTCACTGAGTTGGTCGTCCGGATCCGCCGGGGCGATAGGGGAGTGCTCGATCGTGACATCTCCGGATTCCCGTTTTGCCGAGGCCACCGCGTCACGGGCGACATCTCAGTCCGTCCCGTTGACTTGGTGTTTCGGTTCCTCGTATCGCCCGTGGCTTCGAGGCCACGAGCTACAGTTCGTCGGGTGGTTCGTCCGGTCCCACTCGTCTCGGAAACGATCTGCCCCACTAGTACGTCTCGTCCGCAACGAGTATATTGTATGTCGCTATAAAAACTCTCGAGATCAGATCCGAATCTCGGAGGTCGCGTCGTCGACGTCGAGGATTGCTATCGCGCGCTCGACCCGTGGATCGCTCTCGGCCGCGTTCCGCATCAACACGGTCTCGCTCGGGAAGAGGTGTTCTCCGACGACGAGCCCGTGCTCGCGGGCCGTGGACCCGGTCACGGTGAGGTAGACTCCGAGGCCCGTCCGCGCGATGCCAGCCTCTTCCTCCTCGTCGGGGCTCGGATAGACGAAGTCGACCCCGTCGAGGGAGTCCGTGCCCAACACCGCGGTGACCAGCCGCTCGTACCGCGGAGAGATACACAGCGGCCCCTCGTAGCCGGCGAGGAACGCGCGGTCGAGGTCGGTCCCCGGTTCGAGCAGCTCCGGACGGCCCATCAGCGTGTGGTAGACGGTGTCGCCGAGCCCGTTGACGACGCGAACATCGGTGTCGACGGGATCGATCCGCTCGTTGACGTCGGCGATCTCGCCGAGCCCCTCGGGTCGGATCCCGACGACCTCCTCCAAGACGAGATCCGCCGAGTCGAATCCGAGCGCGAACTCGTGGGTTCGAAGGGCGCGGAACGGCTCCTCGCGACCGACGAGCTTCAGTCGCACGTCGCCGATGTCGACGGTCGCGGCGTCGAAGACGATCCGACGGGGCTTCCCGTCGCGGTCGTCGCGCAGCAGCGTGAACTCCGGCTCGGTCGGGGTGTCCGGGTGGGAGTAGTCGGCCAGCCGCTCGTACGGGCCGTCGTCGGCCTCGACGCGGTCCTTCGTGATCGCCTTCTCATAGCGGAGCGTGTTGCTCACGCTGTCCGCGAGTCGCTCCAACCGGTCGTCGCTACCGACGGTCGCGATCCGTTCGAGGACCGCTTCGAGGGGTCGGCCCTTTCGCGGGACGGCGACCGGTACCGGTTCGCTCATTACCCGGAGTGAGGGAGCGCGGCTGAAACGGGTTGCGCTTTCCGTCGGCCCGGGAGTTACGGTCCGAACGCCTCGTTGAGCCGCTTTCGGAACGCCTCCAGCTCCTCCAGATGGTCGTTGATATCGTCGAGCTCCGATTCGACGTCGTCGAGGTCCTCGCCGAGCCGGTCCTCGATCTCCGTCAGGCGGGTGTCGACCTCTGCGAGGTCATCCCACAGGTCATCGAACTCCTCGTCGAAGCGGCCGAGCCGAGACTCCACGTCGTCGACGCGCTCCGCCGTGGACTCGACCGCGGCGGCGGCGTCGTCGACCTCCCCGTACAGCGTCTCGACGTCGTCGCCGACATCGTCGAGCGCCTCGTCGAGCGCGACCGTCTCCTCGTCGATCCGCGAGATGTCGTTCGTGACCTCCTCGACCGTCGCCTCCACGTCGCCGACCGTCTCTTCGACGGTCGAGACGGTCGCTTCGACACCGTCGACCCGATCGCTGACACCGTCGACCCGATCGCTGACACCGTCGACCCGGTCGGCCACGCCGTCGACCTCCGTCGAGACCGCATCGACGGATTCGTCCACCTGAGAGACCGTTCCGCGCAGGTCCTCTCGGTCGGCGTCGGCCGCGTCGACCCTGTCGCCGAGCGCGTCCATCTCGGAGTCGACGCGATCCACCTTCTGGTCGAGCTCGTCGAGAATCTCCCGTGCCGTCCCCTCGCCGTCGATGAACTCCGCGAGCGCGTCGGCGTACGCCTCGATGTCGGCGACGCTCGACTGAAGGCGAGCGATGCGGACATCGACGCTCCGCGGAACCCCAACGTCCAACTCGTCTTTGAGGGTATCGAGGTCCTCGTCCGCGACCTCGCTGGAGCGGATCTCGGCCGCCAGGGCGGCCGCGAGGCCGCTTTCGGGCGACACGCTCGGGGTGGAGGGGTCGTCGGGTTCGGCGGTGCCCTCGTCGCGTTCCATGCCTTCCTCGGGCCGTCGATCCGCGCCCTCATCTGCGTCGGTCGCGTCGTCGGTTTCGACCGTCTCTCTCGATTCGATCGAGGGCTCGGACTCCGCCGTCGGCTCCGAGTCGTCGACCTCATGCGCGTCTTCCTCGGACGCCTCGGGCTCGTCGTCTCGGACAGTGACCGCCGCTGTACCGTCCGCGGACACCGGCCGCGGTTCGGGAGCGTCGGGTTCCTCGTCGAGATCCGTCGCCTCGGTCACCTCATCCTCGGCTCCCGGCGCCGTAGACGGTTCCGCGTCCGGCGCCGTGGACGATTCAGCGTCCGGTGCCGTGGACGATTCAGCGTCCGGCGCCGTGGCCGGTTCCGCGTCCGCCTCGGCCGCCATCGCGTCGTCCGGGTCGCCGAGCGAGTCATCCATGCCGGGGAGGGTTGCACGGTCGCCGGAGAGCACCTCCCTGACGGCGTCGGTGTCGCCGGTGCCGAGAACGTCTTCGATCTCCTCCCCGACCGGGACGTGCTCGATCACCGGCGTACCGAGGAACCCGTCGAGGTCCGGGTCGTCGTCGCGGATCCCGAACACGGTCTCGATCGCGTCGCCCGGGTCGAGCACGCGCTCGAACTCGACGCGGTGGTCTTTGTACGCCGTCCAGTTCTCGCTCTCGTACTCCGGGTGGAATCCGATGCGGTCCATCGGGAACGACTCGGGAATACGGTCCACGATGCGCACGCGCACGGGATCCTCGCGGCTCGAGGAGAGCTCGTACATCACCGCGGGTACGGGGAACGCGTCGTCGGTAAAGGATTTCTCGACGCGAATACCGTCCTCGTCGACGGTCGTCGTCGCTTCTGCCGTCCGTTCGCTCATACCCAGTTACTCCCGGAGCAGGGGCTTAAATTCCACGGGCCGGGTTTCGGGGGTGATAACCACCGAGGCGCCAAAACCCGCGGTTTCGACCGTCTCATTCGAACTCTCGACGGTTCGCGCGACTCGTCGGCTACAGCTCGATCCGGTCACCCGTCTCCACTATCTCCAGCCGGTTCGGATGTTCGAAGCTCCGCACGTGTTCGTGAAGCGCGGTCGGGTCCGCGGTCAGTCCTTTCCACATGTCCCAGTGCGTCGGAACGAGCCGGTCGAGTTCGAGGTCGTTCGCCGCCTTCGCGACCTCGTTCTCGTCGCTGTACCACTTCGTCCGGACCGGCTCGCCCGTCTCCTTGTCCGGTATCGCCCCCACAGAGCCGAACGCGAGGATCCCGAGATCGATGTCGAACTCGTCGGCGAGCCCCGGGAACGACTCCGAGGGCTTGCTGTCCCCGGCGTGGAAGACGGTGCCGGCGTCGTGTTCGATCACGTACCCGACCGGATGCGTGGCGTCCGAGTCGTGCGTTTCGACGACGCGAACCGTGAACTCGCCGATCTTCAGTTCGTCGCCTTCGGTCACCTCGAGGAAGGCTTCCTCGTCAACGTCCCACCGATCGGTCCACCGCTCTTCCTCGCGCGCGACCGCGAGCGAGTCGTCGGGCGCGATGAAGTCGGCGTCGGTGTTCGCGAGGATCGGCGCCTGCGAGGGGCCGTGGACGTGGTCAGTGTGCTCATGGGTCGCGAGTACCGCGTCCGCGACGTCGACGTCGGCGGGATCGAAGGGAACCGGAATCATCCGAACCGTGCGAGGCGGGTCCCCCGTGCCCACGTACGGGTCGATCCAGATGACGGTGCCTTCGCTCCCCTTGATCGCGAAGCCGTTACAGCCCAGATACCACAGCGCCACCGTGTCGGGGTCGGCGTCCGCGACCGCGCGCGGCAGCCAGTCGCCCCAGTCGGAGTCGGCCATGTCACACGCTCTGCGGGCGCACGGGGTAATAATTCCGGAGTTTCCCGATTTTCTGACCGATAATAGACAACAGTTCCCCCGTCCGATCCCGATCGAATATATCGTATGTCGCTATATGAAATTGGCGCAGCTGACGATCCACAGGTTCGGAGGATAAGCCAGTTTCAGGCCGAATTAGGATCAATTCGTGGTTTTTCTCACCGACCAGTCCTGATTTGGATCCCTACTGGTCGCATCTACCGGACGAACG